>JBMLQR010000203.1:0-3242 GCA_049241465.1 Saprospiraceae bacterium
AACAAAAAACAAAATAAAGTAGGTGAAAATTCGATATTTTCTGCTTACATTTAAAAACAATTATTTTATTTAACTCTATTATTAACCGATGTATGAATAAACGCAAGGTTTACTTTTGGTCACTCACCGTGGCATTGGGAGGATTTTTATTTGGCTTTGACACCGCCGTTATTTCTGGAGGAGAGCAAGCCATTCAGGAATTATGGAATTTGAGTGATTTTATGCTCGGTCAAATGGTGGGAATGGCGTTATATGGCACTATCTTGGGAGCTATTTTTGGAGGCATTCCCGCTGATAAATATGGCAGAAGAACCACTTTATTCTGGGTGGCGTTACTTTATCTTTCCTCGGCCATTGGTTCCGCCTTTGCCTGGGATATATATTCTCTTATGTTCTTTCGATTTATTGGTGGTATTGGCGTTGGTGCTTCTTCGGTAGCAGCTCCTATGTACATTTCTGAAATTGCACCGGCTGAAAAAAGGGGTCAACTAGCCGCTTTGTTTCAGTTTAATATTGTTTTTGGCATATTAATCGCTTTCGCTTCAAATTATATTATTGGTGCCGGAGATAATGGCGGCTGGCGTATTATGCTGGGAGTGGAAATTATTCCCGCTGCTTTATTCACTTATCTTATTACCAAAGTACCACGCAGTCCTCGTTGGCTGGTCGTTAAAAAAGGGTTGATTGACGAAGCCAGAGCCGTTTTGCAAATGATTAATCCGGAAAAAGCGGAAGATGCGCTTCAGGAAATTATTCAAAGCGCTAAAGAAGAGGAGAAAAAAGTAAAAGTGCCCTTTTTTACGGCTAAATATAGAAAACCTATTTTATTAGCCTTCCTGATAGCCTTTTTTAATCAGGTTTCAGGTATAAATGCTATTATATACTATGCGCCACGTATTTTCGAAGATACAGGCATGGGCGCAGAATCTGCCTTATTATCAACCGTTGGTATCGGTGTTATTAATTTAATTTTCACCTTATTGGGATTGGTATTAATTGATACGTGGGGAAGGAAAAAACTGATGTACCTAGGTTCATTTGGCTACATAATTTCTTTAAGTTGTGTGTCTTATGTGTTTTTTACACAAACGGGAAGTGGATCTCTTTTGGTTCCATTTTTACTATTTATCTTCATAGCTTCCCATGCCGTAGGTCAGGGAGCGGTCATCTGGGTTTTTATTTCCGAAATCTTTCCAAATGAGGTGCGTTCTTATGGTAATGCCTTTGGAAGTTCTACCCACTGGGTTTTTGCCGCACTGATATCGGCCTTTTTTCCCTTCTTTGCTGGGAAATTTGGCGGTGGTTTCATTTTCGCTTCCTTTGCTTTTCTTATGTTTTTACAGCTATTATGGGTTTGGAAAGTGATGCCTGAAACAAAAGGAATTTCGTTGGAATCTATTGAAAAAAAATTAGATTAACCCTCTTTAATTTTCTTCCTTATGATTTTTGCTCTGCTCATTGCCTGCATCGTGCTGCTCGTTCTTTTAATATCAGCATTAAAATTTCACCCATTTATTGCCTTTATTATTGTTTCCATTTTTGGTGGGGTCTTATTTGGTATTCCTATTGAAAATATACCCTCTGCCATTCAAAAAGGAATAGGGGATACAGTTGGATCCATCCTCATGGTGCTACTTTTTGGTGCTATGTCGGGTAAACTGATAGCTGAATCAGGTGCTGCTCAGCAAATCAGCTCCGTTTTATTAAGAATTTCAGGTACTAAATACATTTCCTGGGCTTTAATGCTGACTGGCTTTGTTTTGGGCATTCCATTATATTATAATGTTGGATTTGTATTATTGATGCCCCTGGTTTTTACCATCATGTATCGGGTAAATATGCCTGCCGTTTATTTGGGAATTCCCATGTGTGCCGCACTATCAACCAATCATGGCCTTTTACCTCCTCATCCCTCTCCTGCCGCTTTAGTCGTTCAATTTCAAGCAGATATGGGAATGACGCTCTTGTATGGATTCTTTATTGCCATTCCAACGGTCATTGTGGCGGGTCCTGTTCTTGCTGAATTCTTAAAGAAAATACCTTCTAATCCTATTCAAACCTTTAAACCCAGGGAAATCCCTGAAAATGAGCTGCCTGGATTTGGAAATAGTTTATTTACCTGCCTTTTGCCCGTAATATTGTTAGCAGCTTCCTCTCTTTTAGGTCTGATTTCAAATATGCCGGAAGGACTAAAAAAAGGATTAGTTTTTGTTTCTGACCCAGGTATGCTTCTCCTCATCTCTTTACTTTATGGCACTTTTTCCCTTGGCGTTTTTAGGAAAATGAAAATGGGAGATATCATGGCCGTCTATGGTGATTCCGTTAAAGATATATTATTTATTTTACTTATAGTTGGTGGTGCCGGTGCATTGAAACAGGTATTAGTTGAAAGTGGTGTGAGCCAATCCCTGGCTGAAATAGTCCAGCCTATGAATTTACCCCCTCTGATCCTAGGTTGGTTCGTAGCTGGAGTTATCAGAATAGCTATGGGTTCGGCTACTGTTGCCGGACTGACAACAGCTGGAATTATGGCGCCCATGATTCCCGTATTAGGTGCTGATCCCAATTTAATGGTGCTTGCTGTTGGTTCCGGTAGCCTTTTATTTTCTCATGTCAATGATTCAGGATTCTGGCTTTTTAAAGAATATTTTAATCTGTCTATCAAGGATACCATTAAATCGTGGAGCCTGATGGAAACCGTTGTCTCTGTTATGGGTTTGATTGGCACCTTAATTGTAAGTGCTATTATTTCATAACTAATTTATAATAAATGCATTACTTATGAAATTTTTTTATACCCTAATCTTTCTATTTTCCTTTACTTCAATCTTTGCTCAGACTTCATTTCCCGAAAAATGCCTTGGCATTTGGACTGGTACTATGCACATTTATAGTAGAGGTTCGTTAGTTGATAGTGTTCCTATCAAATTAAATGTAACCAGAACAAATGCACCAGATACTTTTATCTGGAAAACGGAATACCTTTCCACGAAAAATCCAATGGTAAAAGATTATAAACTCGTCATTTCAGATGCTGGTAAAGGTGTGTTTAAAACCGACGAGGGAGATGGTATTTTTCTCATCGATTATTTATTTGGAAACAAGTTATATAGTGTATTTGAAACCCAAGGTATTCTCTTAACCTCCACCTATGAATGGTTGGGAAATCAAATCATTTTTGAAGTTACCTCGGGAAAGGAACTGCAAACGACTAATGGTGTAAAATCATATAGTGTGTTAAA
>JBMLQR010000204.1:0-14390 GCA_049241465.1 Saprospiraceae bacterium
CAGATCATTCTTTATTTGGAATAATCTGATGCTAATTTTCCCATTTTTTTCAGTGGGTATAGCCTGAACAGCATTCATCAGAAGATTATTGATAACCCTTTGCATCTGATTTTTATCTGCAAAAATGGGATAAATGTCTGCTTCAATATTGCAATAAAAGGAATCATTATTATCGTCAAAGTGGTGTTTGTGCATGTCTAAAGATTGCTGTAATAGATCGACTAAATTGAATGTAATATTTTGAGCATTTGGCATAGATGCAAATTGAGAAAATGAGGTAGCAATTTCATCTAAGGTGTTGATTTGCTCCATAATGGTCATTGTCAATTTTGGCAAAAGAGTATGAATCAGGTCGGGTTGAAGTTTTCCAGCGCGTTGAAGGTATTGTAAGCTAAGTTTCATGGGTGTCAGAGGATTTTTGATCTCGTGAGCTACTTGCTTTGCCATTTCCCGCCAGGCAACCTCTCTTTCCGTTTTTCGCAATTTCTCATAACTTTGTTGTAGTTCGTCAATAGCAACATTATAGGCGTTAACCAACTGACCAACTTCGTCGTTTTTATGCCAATCTATTTTATCACTCTCACCCATTTTTAGATTTTCCAGGTGTCTGCCTAATTGATCTAACGGGTGGGTAAGGGAATTACTGTAGTAAATAGTTATTGCCGATATACTTAATAAAAGAAAGAGATAACCACTGAAAAGTGCACCCATAAAGTCGACAGCCTCTATGTTTTGATGTTTATCACCAACAGGAAAATATATGCCAATCATGGATTTATTTTCTTTACCTCCTAAGTTTTTTACTGGGAACCAAACACGTATCAACTCATTTCCTTTCCAGAATATTTTTTCTTTTTTGTATGAAAAATTAGTCTTTTTTGTATTATTATGCATAAATCCTCCCGGTGGATGAAAAGAAAAGGATTTAAATTTATTTCCTTTTTCATTGGTAAGGACAAAATCATATCCATGTTGTTTTGCTACTGCTGCTAACGGGAGATTCGAACCGTGATACCTTCTTTGAAGGGTTGAAATGATCTCTTTCGCCAAATAGCTATATTCCCTTTCATTTTCTCGTTTTCTTGATTTGTCAAAATAAAAAAGAGAAGCTAAACAGAGGATACAGAGGGATGTAAAAGTGATATAAAATAACGTCTTTTGTATGTTTAAACCTAAGGAATCAATCTTAATTGGTTTGTAAATACGCTCATCAGACTTTTTATATTGAAGGAATTGGCTATAAATAAAATAGAAAATAAGACTCAGACAGGCAGTCAGAGAAAAAAATGCAAGGGGCTTTGCATAACCACCAAGGTTTTTACTAAGAATAACCGTTTTACCATTTTTATAGAGTTGATAACTCATTTCTTTTGAAGTCAGTTCCTTTTTTATTGAATAAGAGATATGATTATTTATCTTTTCAGCCGCTATTGAATGCGGTTTTCCTTGCTGATAAAGTAGTTCGTTTTTCTGGAAAATGGAAACAGAATAATCAGACAAATGATGAATTCCTTTAAAATTACCGGCATTTAAATGATTCAGCCTATTAGATTCATTTGATTTTAAAGTAAGGGTTAACCAACTATTATTGTCTAACTGTAATTTGTGGTTAAGACCCGCTTCGGAAGAATAATTTAGGTTATAATACCTCAATAAATATGGCGAAAAATCAAAAATTGATTCTAATCTTGTTAGTCGTTCAGTATTTGATATTAATCCTTTTTCCCAGGCAATGAATAATTCCTTTAATTGATTTTTTTTAGTATTTGAATGAGTTATTTTATTAAGTTCCCTCTCTAATATTTTATCTGAAGGGGTGCTTAATTTTTCTGAAATTTTTTTCATTTCAGCCCACTCTCTTTCCAGTGTAAACTTATAAAGGAGTTGGGTATGAAAAGCAGTGAAGAAAAGAATCCAGGTTAATGTCCAGGTCACCTGGGAATATTTACCCTCAATATATAGGTCATAAAGGAGATGCAAGGAAAATGAAAAAAGAAAAAGAATGGGTAAAGAAATTTTTAATGAGGAAAAATAAAAGGGAATTGTAATGCCTGTTGAAATAATAAAATAAAGTAACACCCTGGCATTCTGTCGAGGTATAAATCTAAGTATTTTTTCAAACGCACCTAATCCTATTTTCCAGCCTAACGATATGATGCCAATGTGTAACGAAATAACAAGAAAACCCAACCAATTCAGTTTAAATATATTGCTTAGATCAATAGGACTTGATTGTATATATAAGGTAAATTTGATCCATTGGATAATACTGTAAAGCAAAGAAAAGTATAACAATAAAGCTAAAATAATAGGTATGAATCGCTTGCTTTTTGTAAAATATCGGGGTCTTAGTTGCGATAATCTGTTGTAAGTTACAAATGAAAGTATCGTCCACAATAGTGCAGATGAAAAAGCACTGTAGGACTGAAAATTATTAGCTAAGTATATAATTTTCAAGTACAAATCATTCATATAATTGTTTACTAATAATTTATGTATTAAAAATAATATGCAAGTATAATAATTTTTTCTATAAAAAGGAATTGAATTTTTTAATTATTGAAATTTTACGCATATTACAGTAGAATAAATATGAAGATGCTAAAGAACAAATTGGTACTCATTGGAAGCGTTGGATTAGTATGTGTTATTGGCACTGTTTTATATAACTTTACCAGTGGTAATACTTCCGACAGCACGGAGTTAGTTGATTATAATCTACATGTTAGGCCTATTCTTTCAGATAAATGTTTTGCCTGTCATGGTCCCGATGCAAAAGCAAGACAAGGAGGGCTAAGGCTTGATCTTGCAGATAGCGCCTATGCTTCATTGAAGGAAAATCCCTCGATTCATGGAATTAAACCTAGGGATAGGACTAAATCCGGCCTTTGGTTAAGAATTATTAGCGAGGATCCAGAATTATTAATGCCTCCTCCAAAAGCTAATTTAGCTTTAACAGCTGATGAAATTGAAATATTAGGTAAATGGATTGATCAGGGGGCCGTTTACAAGCCTCATTGGGCATTTCTGCCTCCAAAAAAAGCCGAAATTCCTAAGGTAAAGAAAAAGAATTGGCCTAAAAACGAAATTGATTATTTCGTATTGGCTGAAATGGAAAAAAGGGGTTTATCTCCTTCAGATCAAGCGGATCCAGAACGTTTACTAAAGCGTATTAGCTTGGATTTGACGGGTTTGTTACCCAATGTTAAGGATCAGGAAGATTTTTTGAAAGATCCTTCTATTGAAAATTATAAAAAGGAAATTAACAAGCTGTTAGCTTCTCCTCATTATGGTGAAAAAATGGCTATTTCCTGGATGGATTTAGCTAGGTATGCAGATAGTCACGGATATCAGGATGACGGTTTAAGGACGATGTGGCCTTGGCGCGATTGGGTCATTCATGCCTTCAATAAGAATTATTCATATAAAAAATTTGTCTCCTGGCAAATTGCAGGTGATTTTATAGCGCCCAATAATAAAGAAGCTATTTTAGCTACCGGCTTTAATAGAAATCATAAAATCACGCAGGAAGGGGGCGTCATTCAGGAGGAGTATAGAACGGAATATGTTACAGATAGAACCAATACTTTCTCAAAATCTTTTTTAGGATTAACTATGGAATGTGCCAAGTGCCATGACCATAAATACGATCCTATTTCTCAGGAAGAATACTTTAAAACGTTTGCTTTTTTTAATCAGGTCGATGAAAAAGGACTCGTTGGAGATATTTCGCTCGGTTCATTAGCTGATCCCCCATTAATAAAAATCTCAAAAAAGGAGGTTAATGAGCTCCTCAAATTTATAAATCTTCAAGATACCTCTGTTTCAGTTATGGTCATGAAAGATTTAGAACAAAGAAGGCCGACCCATATTTTAAGAAGAGGGCAATATGACCAACCTGACAGAACAGTAGGTTTTGGACTCCCTGAATCGGTTTTACCCTATGATACTCTGAAGTTTAGTCCAAACAGGAAAGGGTTATCAGATTGGATGTTTGATGATAATAATCCTTTGGTGGCCAGAGTTTTTGTGAATAGAGTATGGGAAAACTTTTTTGGAAGGGGGTTGGTGAAAACTTCTGGAGATTTTGGGTTACAAGGTGATTTACCGTCCCATCTTGCCTTACTTGATTGGTTAGCGGTTGATTTTAAAGAGCATAATTGGGACATTAAGAGGTTGGTGAGACAGATTGTAAGCTCTGCTACTTACCAACAAGCAGCTATTGTTAGTCAAGAAAAGATAAAAAAAGATCCTGAAAATATTTGGCTTTCAAGGGCGCCCAGATTAAGACTGCCTGCTGAACTAATTAAAGATTTAATATTGGCATCTTCCGGACTTCTTATTCCTGAGATTGGAGGACCTTCGGTAAAATCATATCAACCGGACGGTATTTGGGAGTCAACGACCTCAGGAAGAGGACAATTAGCCACTTATATACAAGATCATGGAAAATCACTGTATCGTCGGGGGATTTATAATTTTATAAAACGAACTGCACCTCCTCCATCTATGTTAACTTTTGATGGTCCACCTCGCGACCAATGCGAAATTAGCAGGTCGAGAACAAATACCCCACTTCAAGCGCTTATTTTATTGAATGACCCTATGATTAACGAGGCAGCCAGAGTATTTGCTGAAAAATTAATCATTGAAAAGAAGGGGAATGTGGATGAACTCATTGGCGTGGCATTCAGAAGAATTGTGTGTAGAAAGGCAAAATCAAATGAAGTAAGTGCTCTGGCAGATTTTTATAAAGAGCAATATAAATATTTTATATCCAAAGCAGGGCAAGCGGAAAAAGTTTTAGATCAAGGGGAGTATCCGCACGAGAAACTGAAGGATAAAAATGAAGTGGCTGCTTTAGCTCTTACTATTTTAACCATTTATAATTTGGAAGAATCTATTTCAAAAACCTGATGTAATGTCAAATCCATTTTTCGAAAATCAACAGCATGTTACGCGCAGACATTTTTTAGGCAAATTAAGTGTTGGCCTTGGCAGTGCAGCGTTAGGTACCTTGTTAACGAAAGATTTATTTTCCCCAAAAAAGTCACTGGAAGAATCTATTATGGCCGGGATCCCTCATTTTGCTCCCAAAGCGAAAAGGGTTATCTATTTGTTTCAAAATGGGGCACCTTCTCAATTGGAATCCTTCGATTATAAACCGTTGCTAAATAAAATGGTTGGTCAGGAATTGCCTGCTTCAATTAGGGGTGCTCAGCGATTGACAGGTATGACCTCCGGGCAGGATAAATTCCCACTGGTGGGTTCCAAATTTGCCTTTAATCAATATGGCCAAAATGGTACCTGGATCTCTGAAATCTTTCCCAATATTGCAAAAATAGCCGATGATATCTGCGTTGTAAAAACGTTACATACCGAGGCTATAAACCATGATCCTGCGTTAACTTTTTTCCAGTCAGGGGCTCAACAAGGTAATAGACCTAGTATGGGTGCCTGGTTGAGTTACGGTCTGGGAAGCGAAAATTCAAATCTTCCTGCCTATTCAGTACTACTGTCCAGAGGAAAAGGTAATGGTCAAGGGGTCTATTCAAAATTATGGACGAATGGTTTTCTTGATAGTGTACATCAGGGGGTTCAGTTTAGTAATAGTGATGAACCTATTTTATATCTGGAAAATCCAGATGGTGTAGATGCCGTAACCAGAAGGAAAATGTTGGATAAGCTGGCTATGCTGAATGACGAAAATTATAAAGAGTTCGGCGATCCCGAAATTCAATCTCGTGTTCAACAGTATGAAATGGCTTACCGTATGCAAACGGCCGTTCCTGAAATGATGGATTTATCAAAGGAACCGGACTATATTGTCAATATGTATGGTGCAGAGTCTATGGTTCCAGGGACTTATGCCGCAAATTGCCTTCTTGCCCGCAGATTATCAGAATCAGGTGTACGATTCGTACAATTATATCACCAGGGTTGGGATCAACACGGAAATTTATATAATGAAATGTCCGGGCAAGCAATGGATGTTGACAGAGCTTCCGCAGCGTTGGTACAAGACTTAAAACAACGTGGTTTATTAGATGAAACCTTAGTTATTTGGGGCGGAGAATTCGGTAGAACCAATTTTTGCCAGGGTAATTTTTCTGAAGATAATTATGGAAGAGATCATCATCCCCGTTGTTTTTCTATCTGGATGGCCGGTGGAGGCGTTAAACCAGGTATTTCTTACGGTGAAACGGATGAATTTGGCTACAATATCGTTAAAGATCCTGTTCATGTTCATGATTTTCACGCAACGGTACTTCATCTCTTAGGAATGGATCATGAAAAATTGATCTACAAACATTTAGGAAGAAGATTTCGATTAACTGATGTTGCAGGAAAGGTGATTCCTGGTATTATTGCGTGATAAACTTTTATATTTAATAATATGCAGGGATATAAATCCTGGATTAGTAATATCCTCATTGGAGCTAATTTCCTCCTCTTTTTCTTGGCTATTTCAGCGGACAAGATTGTTTTACCGACCTTCCTTTCCTGGACAGGTCATTTTCATCCGCTTTTACTGCATTTACCTTTAGGTATAGCTAGTTTTTCTATTATTTTATGGCTATTGAAAAGAAATTTTTCAGGAAGTTCATTTAATGAGATTTACGAATTAACTCTTTCTCTTTCAGCTGTTTCCAGTGTTTTTACCGCCTTATTGGGCTTATTTCTCTCTAAAGGACAGGATTATGATGCCGTAATGCTCAGAAATCATTTGTGGAGTGGGGTCGCATTATCTTTCTTTACCTGGTTTTCGTGGTGGGCATTTACAAATCTTGAAAAAGTTAAACCCTATTGGACGTATTTACAATTCTTTGGATTAGCATTGATGTCTTTTGCCGGTCATGCGGGAGGTTCTTTAACCCACGGTGCGGATTATCTTAATTTTCCGGATAAAAAAAAGGTTGAGGAAGATGTCCAGGCTGTAATTACCGATTCTACAGCTTATTTCCAGCTGGCAGTCAGACCTATTTTAGAGAAAAAATGTGTGTCATGTCATAAAAAAGATAAGGCAAAAGGGGGCTTAATCCTTGCCTCTAATCCTAATACTACGTCTGATGTTTGGGTCGCAAAACATGCGAATTTCAATGAAATGCTGGCAGAAATGGCTCAGCGTATTGATTTACCAATTACAGACAAGGAACACATGCCTCCAAGGGGAAAGGAACCTTTGGAGCCTCAGGAAATAGTTATACTAAAAAACTGGATAAATGCGGGTGGAAATACCAACGAAATATTGGCGTCTATTCAGCAAAATCATGCCCTATTTGCTGATAAAGAGTTACTCTTACAATCAAGTTCAAAAGAAAAAGTATATACATTCCCTTTCCTTTCCAGTAAAAAATTAGCCTCATTGAATGATGCTTTTACTGTAGTTAGACAAATATCTAATGAGTCTCCCGCCTTAAAGGCAGATTTTTTTATAACGAAGTCATTTGAAATAAGTAAACTTGATAAATTAAGTGCAGCAAAAGAACAAATTATTCAAATCAATTTAAGTAAAATGCCCATTAGGGATGAGGATCTTAGCATGATAACGCTATTTCCAAATCTTGAAAAGCTTTTTTTAAATCAAACTGATATTACAGATAAGGGAATTCCCAGTTTGAAAAAATTAAATAAAATAAGGGTATTAAGTCTGTCTGGAACAGAGATTTCAATAAAATCCGTTCCAGTTTTAGCTACAATGAAATCTTTGGAGGAAGTATATCTTTGGCATACCAATATCACAGAAGAAGAGTATCAGGACATCGTAAAGAAGTATAAGAATATTAAATGGTATTTTGGATTTTCTCCAAGTTCAACGGATATTTTACCTCTAAATGGCCCGATACTCGAAAATAAATCGTTGGTTTTAATGGAAAATGATAGTATTAGGTTTAAAAAATCGATACCAGGTGCCATTATTCGTTATACCGATGATGGCAGCGAACCAGATTCTTTATCTAGTCCAATCTATTCGCATC
The DNA here is from genome assembly GCA_049241465.1 of Saprospiraceae bacterium. Lineage (GTDB taxonomy): Bacteria > Bacteroidota > Bacteroidia > Chitinophagales > Saprospiraceae > BJGN01. Next base: position 7,980 of record JBMLQR010000204.1, read on the forward strand.
CTCTTGTTTTTTCCAAACCAGTTACTCTTTCAGTCAAAATCTTTAAACCTGGCTGGATTTCAAGCCCTACCTATACTTTTTCCTTCTTTAAAGCAGGATTAAAACCTGACAGTACCCGATGGTTGACCAGCCCTGAACCTGAGTATTTAGGGGCTGGAGTACAGAGTCTGACAGATAATAGTCTGGGTAAAATAGATCAATTCAGGGCGGGAAATTGGCTGGGATATAAGAATAACCAGATGGAGACATTATTCAGATTTAAGCCTGGAGATGCCGCTGCTATCCGTTTTGTTTCAGTGCATTATGGAATAAATGTTCAAAGCTATATTCTTGCTCCTCAGTATGTTGAACTGTGGGGTGGGGATAGTGAAAGGAATATGAAGTTAATTAAAAAGGAGGTTCTCCCCATTTTAGTAAAGGAAAAATTAAACGAAGTTGGGACAAGTGCCGTTATATTGGAGGTAAAAAAACCAACCAGATATTTCAAAGTGATTGTTAAAAATGTGGATAAATTACCAGCCTTCCACCCAGGAAAGGGAGACAGAGGTTGGGTATTTATTGATGAGGTGTTCTTTAGTAAGTAAAATTAAAATATAATCTAATGTCTGATTTTTTGCATTTGCATTGTCATTCTCAGTATTCGTTGTTAGATGGTGCATCTCCTATTTCAGATATGATGGACAAAGCGATGCAAGACGGGCAGTTGGGCGTTGCCCTTACTGACCATGGTAATATGTTTGGCGCTTTTAAATTTGTATCGGAGGCAAAAAAGAGAAAAATAAAGCCAATTATTGGCTGCGAATTTTATTTGGTTAAAGATAGACACAGACGCGCTTTTTCAAGGGCAAAAGGAGAACAAGATGATCGTCATCATCAATTGCTATTAGCTAAAAACAAGGTCGGATACGAAAATTTATCTAAACTCTGTTCTTTAGGGTTTATAGAAGGTTTATACGGAAAATTTCCCAGAATTGACAAAGAGTTGTTACTGCAATATCATGAGGGTTTGATTGCAACGAGTTGTTGCATTGGTGCTGAAATTCCTCAGGCTATTCTAAAGGGAAATCTGGAGGATGCGGAAGATAAGCTTAAATGGTGGATTGATCTCTTCGGGGATGATTTTTATATAGAAATTCAGCGGCACCGGGGCATGGAGAATATCGATGGTACCGGCGTCAGTCAGGAAGATGTAAATCAGGTTTTACTCACCTTTGCCAAAAAATATAACCTTAAAGTCATTGCGACAAATGACTCCCATTATATAAACGAAGAGGACTATTTGCCTCACGATATTTTGCTTTGTATAAATACAAATAGTTTTATTTCAGATGCTGATAGATTCCAATTTCCTTCCTCCGATTTTTACTTTAAGACGAAGGCAGAAATGCAAACTCTTTTTAAGGATGTACCCTTTTCCTTAGAAAATACGATGGAAGTCTTTGAGAAGGTGGATACATTAGACCTCGCAAGAGATGTTTTGTTACCTGCTTTCCCAATGCCTCCCGAATTTACTGATCAGGACAGTTATTTGAGGCATTTGACGTATGAGGGAGCAAAAAAAAGGTATCCGGAGTTGTCTGCTGCGCTTTGTGAAAGAATTGACTTTGAGTTAAAGGTTATTCAAAATTCTGGTTATCCCGGTTATTTTTTAATTGTTCAGGATTTTACCTCTGCAGCCCGAAAAATGAATGTGGCTGTAGGTCCGGGCAGAGGTAGTGCCGCAGGGTCTGTTGTGGCTTATTGCACGGGTATAACAAATATTGATCCTATTAAATACGATCTACTTTTCGAACGTTTTTTGAATCCTGAAAGGGTTTCTCTTCCTGATATTGATATTGACTTTGACGACGAAGGGAGACAGAAAGTTTTAGACTATGTGATTGATAAGTATGGTAAGAATAAAGTAGCACAAATTGTTACGTATGGAACCATGGCTGCAAAATTATCACTTCGCGATGTAGGTAGAGTAATGCAGATTCCTCTTCCTGAGGTAGATAAGGTGACTAAAACTTTTCCAAATGCCTTGAATGCTACCTTGTCAAAAGTTCTGGAAGAAAAAGATATCAATGCTAAACTTAAAGGCGATTTAAGAAATGAGGAGGTTGAAAAGGCTTACCAATTCAGAGATCTGTCAAAAGGTGACGATGCCATAGGGAAAATGATTCGAACGGCTAAACGATTAGAAGGGTCAGTGCGAAATACAGGTATTCATGCTTGTGGTGTGGTGATTACCCCAGATGAGATTACGAAGTATGTTCCCGTAAAAGTCGATAAGGATAGTGGAATGTTGGTCACGCAGTTTGATAATAGTGTGGCGGAGTCTGCAGGGTTACTAAAAATGGACTTTCTGGGTCTGAAAACCCTCACTATCATTAAAAATGCTGTCAAAATGGTTACCCTGAATCATGGTATTGATTTAGATATGGACAGTATTCCATTGACGGACGAAAAGACATTCAAACTTTTTCAAAATGGTGAAACAGTAGGTATTTTTCAATATGAAAGTCCGGGAATGCAAAAATATTTGAAAGAGTTAGTACCCACGACTTTTGAAGATCTCATAGCTATGAATGCCTTGTATAGACCCGGGCCTATTAGCTACATTCCTAATTTTGTAAGCAGAAAACATGGTAGAGAAAAGATAACGTATGATCTTCCCATCATGGAAGAAATATTAAAGGATACCTACGGAATTACCGTTTATCAGGAGCAAGTTATGTTGCTTTCTCAAAAATTAGCTTCCTTTACAAAGGGTGAGGCTGATGTATTGCGAAAGGCTATGGGGAAAAAGCAAAAATCAGTCCTTGATACTATGTTGCCTAAGTTTCTGAGCGGAGGGAAAGAAAATGGTCATTCTGAGCTGGTTTTATTAAAAATTTGGGGCGATTGGGAGGCGTTTGCTTCTTATGCCTTTAATAAATCGCATTCTACCTGTTACGCTTTTGTTGCTTTTCAAACAGCATATCTGAAAGCACATTTTCCAGCAGAATTTATGGCAGCCGTTCTTACGAATAATAAAGGAAATATTTCTGATGTTACTTTCTTTTTACAAGAATGCAGAAGAATGGGTCAGCCTGTTTTAGGTCCAAATATTAATGAAAGTGGCGCAGATTTTACAGCAAATAAAAATGGTGCCGTTCGTTTCGGATTAGTCGCTCTAAAAGGAGTGGGAGAGGGGCCGGTGGAAGAAATTCTTAATGCCAGGTCAAAGGAAGGTCCATTTACTGATTTTTTCGATTTTATGAGAAGGATGACTTCCCAGTCCGTTGGAAAAAGAGTCGTGGAAAGTTTAGTCTTATCTGGTGCTTTCGATGATTGTAACGAAGCCTTTAGATCTCAATATTTTGCTCCCTCCGATAAGTATGAATCTCTTATTGAGCATGCAACCCGTTATGGACAAGCCATAAGACAGGGAGCTGCCGGAGGTGGGCTATCCTTGTTTTCAGATACAGAAGAAATCATGATTCCTGAACCTGTATTTCCTACCGTGGCAGATTGGAATCTTTTGGAAAAATTAAGACGGGAAGAAGAGGTTACTGGTTTCTTTATAAGCGGGCACCCTTTAGATGATTATCACTATGAAATAAAGCAATTTACTACTTGTTCTCTCGATTCTTTAGCTAACCATCAGCAAAGACCCTTTGTTTTGTTAGCTGGATTGGTATCAAAAGTTACTCACAAGGTGTCTAAAAATGGAAATGGTTGGGGCGTTTTTGAAGTGAGTGACTTTAGTGGAATGTTTGAGTTTAGATTGTTTGGTACAGAATACCAGCAATTTAAGTTCCTTCTGGATGAAGGTATGACCGTATTTCTTAAGGGGAAATTTCAAGCAGGATGGCGTGATCAAGGAATGGAATTTAAATTATTGGAAGTAACTCTTTTAGAAGATATTGCTTCTAAGTTGACCAAAAATGTGACGCTTCGTCTTCCCCTAGATGGAATTAATACTTCACTGATAAACGAATTAGAACTCCTTATTAAAAATGAAAAAGGAGCCCATACTGTTAAAATTGACATTATTGACAGGTCAACTAAAAGTAAAGTCTCCTTTTCTATGAAAGATAAAAAAATACACGCAAATACTCAGTTGATTAGAAAACTAGAAAAAATGGGTATTGAGTGTATTCTGAATATTACATAAATTTTAATGCTTTGACGAAGTAGGTTAAAACAAATGGCAAGGCCAACCAAAACCACTCGTCGGCAAAAGCCAAAAGAGCAATCATTCCAGCAAGAGAAATCAGGAATATTACCCAATCACTTTTAGTTGTATCTTTAACAGTTTCCATGTTTTTATTTTTTTTTGTAAAGGTAAAACGAAATAGGGAAAATACCAATGGTTTTTTAAACAATGGTTTCCTGTTCAGGGCCCAATTCACCTTCCCATTTGCTTATAACAGTGGTAGCTAGTGCGTTACCTATAACATTTGTCCCGGATCGAAACATGTCACAAAAATGGTCAATAGGTAGAATTAAGGCAATACCTTCAGGGGGAATGTTGAACATAGATAAGGTAGCCGTGATAACAACCAAAGAGGCTCTGGGTACGCCAGCTATACCTTTACTAGTTAACATGAGTACCAGTAACATCGTTATTTGTGTTCCAACGTCCAATTGAATACCATAAGCCTGAGCTATTGCAATACTGGCAAAAGTCATGTACATCATGCTTCCATCCAAATTAAACGAGTAACCTAAAGGAAGAATAAAGGAAACAATTTTATCCTTACATCCGAATTTTTCAAGTTCCTCCGTTAGTTTTGGGAACACCGCTTCACTACTTGTTGTACTGAAAGCGATGATAATAGGTTGTATAATTCTTTTGAGGAGCCCGGGAAGACGATCTCCCAAAAAGATTTTTCCGAAAGCAAGTAATACAATCCATAAGACTGCAATGCCAATGAGAAAAAATCCCATGTATTTTCCATAAAAATAAAAAATACCTAAGCCTTTGGTGGCAATAACGGCTGCAATAGCACCAAAAACACCGAGAGGAGCCACATTCATCACATAACCGACCATTTTTAGGATAGCATGTGCGACCGCATCCAAACCCTTTACTATGACCTTACCATTTTCACCTAATCCAGCAGTAGCTACACCAAAGAGAATGGAGAATATAACAATTTGTAATATTTCATTCTGAGCTAAGGCTTCGAAAATACTTCTTGGAAAAAGATGTACTACAAAATTCTCTAAGGAAAAAACTTGCGTTTTACTTAAAACATCTGCGGCAGCACTGGCATCTGCATTATCTAAATCTATACCAACCCCAGGTTTTAGTATGTTTACTAAGATCATTCCTATCGTTAAACTCATAAGGGAAGCTGAAATAAACCACAACATGGCTTTGCCTCCAATGCGTCCAACAGTCTTTAAATCACCTAATTTTGCAATGCCAACCACGAGGGTGGAAAATACAAGTGGAGCGATGATCATTTGTACCAAAAGCAAAAATATCTTAGTTAAAATTTTAATGCGTTCAGCGAATATCGCAATAAATTCAGGGGAAGATTGAGTGTGGACGGTATATCCTAAAAGGACACCCGCTACCATCGCTATGATAATGTATAGCGTAAGATTATTACCTTTTTTCACGTTTTGTTAATTTTTCTAAATATAAACAATACTTGGTTAAATAATAGGGCTTTGAATAATTTTCTGGTCTAACAAAAAGGTATGTAAGTCTTCAGGTGTGGTAAAATGGACAGCGTCCATACCCGCTTTTATGGAGGCATCTACATTCCTAAGATTGTCATCTATGAAAAGAGCTTCTTCCGGATGAATGTCAAATCTTTCAAATAGCAATTCATATATCTTTGGATCTGGCTTTGCAAGTTCCTCTCTTCCTGACACTAATATTCCCTCAAACCAGTCAAGGAAAGGAAATTTATCCCAGGCTATAGGCCATGTTTCAGAAGACCAGTTAGTCAGGGCATAAATTTTGTATTTTTTTTGCTTTACTAAATAGTCCAGAATTTTCACCGTTAATTCAATCGAACCATTTAGCATTTTCTCCCATTGTCCGTAAAAAGCACCTATTTCCTTATCCCAAAGAGGATGATTTTCAATCAGACTATCCGTTGCTTCTTTTAAACTCCTGCCAGCGTCTTGTTTCTCATTCCATTCGGGGGTACAAATTTTTGCTAAGAATAGCTCCATTGCTTCGTCGTCATTAAATATTTCCCGGTAAAGATATCTTGGGTTCCAATCAATTAGCACACCACCTAAGTCAAATACGATAGTGGTTAGATTTTCCCTGTTAGTTTGCATGGTATTGAAATTTAACACCACAATGTACTAAAAAATACAGTAAAACGGCAGCGTAGAAGGGTTCAACTTGTAAAGATTAATAAAAGATCATTCTACTATACCTGATTTTTTAATAATTCTGCAATGGTATTTTCCATT
>JBMLQR010000204.1:14490-29593 GCA_049241465.1 Saprospiraceae bacterium
CTGCAATGGTATTTTCCTTTTCTGCAATGGTATTTTCCTTTTCTGTAATAGTATTATCCATTTTTGCAATGGTATTATCCTTTTCTGCAATGGTGCTGTCTTTTAATTTAAGTTCCTCTTCTTTTACTTTAAGGTTTTTAAAATATTTCTTTTCACTGTCCCGGTATCCAGCATAAATTGAACGCCACGCTTCTTGTTCAATTTCAAAAAGCTTTTTTTGTTTAGGATCTATACCTGTATAATGAAGAATGTCAGTGACAATTTTTAAATCATCACTATCTATTTTATGAGTAAATTCCTTTACAAATTTTTTTTCGTCTATAAAATTTGATTGTTCAAAAAGACTAAGTAATTTATCGAGTCTTGACTGAAATTTGCCTGAAATCCTGTTAACTTGAACAATAAAACTATCGTGAGTTAATTTCTCAATGAATTCACTTTTTTTACTAATTATTTTTTTTGACAAAAGATCTTTGTAATTTCTTTCGATTTTTACGCAAGCCGTCTCTATTTCTGGTAAGTTAAAGCCTAAAATATAAATGGGGATAATAGGTAAAATTAACCTTTCTCCATTTACTGTATCTTCCTTTTTATAATTTTCAGCCAAATAGTTTCTAAATCTCATCAAATCTATATGATTTCTGGCTTTTTGAATTTCAATGATCACTTTTATATATTCTCCACTTTTCGTTTTTATAGTCGCAATAAAATCTAAGCGAAAGAATGACAAATTGGCTAATTTATTTTTATACGTAAATTCTTGAGGCTTAAAATCTATGGTATCAATAGGTTGATCTATTAGTGTTCCGATAAAGAATTTAGCTACTTTATCGTTTTCCATCATTCTTTTGAATACTAGATCGTAAATGGGGTTCGCTATGATCATAATTTTGGGTACTTATGTTTTTTTCAAAGATACACCTTAATCAAGCAATAAATTTTGACTAAAATCGGACAGATCACACGAAAAAACAGCTGTTTATTTCTCTACTTTTCGAAAAAATACTTACCCTTCCAAGCATGATAAAGTTGGTCGGATATTCTTAAAATACTGGTTAAAATTAAGGGAATCATTGCTATATGAAATTCCTGTGGTAGTATTTTCCAGCCAGCGAGAACCGTAAGGTTCAAGACTAGGAGTAAAAAGAGTAGATATTTTCCATTTTTTCCTAAATATAAATTTAAAATTACAAGTATATATAATGGATTGGCCCAAAGCAAGTTCATATTTTTATGGGTGACAAAGTGATCTGTTCCTACCCACATAAAAACAAAAAGAATACCTGAGAGTGAAATCAGGCTAAAAAAGACAGTGTCAAAAATTTTAGTCCATCGCTTTGTATAATAAAAGGTGAATATAAGTGACATAAAAAAGAGCAGGCAACTTACTAATATAGGGCTTAGAAGGAATGAATCAGAGGGTTGTGGCTGGTTTTGAAATAAGATATTTATTTTATTTTTAGCAAGAGGTTGACTACCCATAAAGGCATTTTCTAAGTGCTTTTCTAAATAATCGGGGAGAAACATTTCATCTCTAAATGTTGCTATCGCGTCGGCTGGTAAACCAAGAATCAAGTAAAAACCTACATTTATCCATGAATTTTGACCTACATATTCCGCTAAAAAATGTCGAAAAGAAACTTTTTTTACTACACTGGTATCTGGATAATTTGATTGAAATTTATTTTCCAGTATATCTCTGATTCTTGTGGCACAATTATCGAAGAAAAAATCATAAGGATATTCCCGATTTTCAGGAAGATAATTGACGGATAAAAAATTTATTAAGGCAAGTCTTTCTTTTTCATTGAGGTTTATTTCTAATTCCCTACACTGTCTGTTTTCTTCAATATAGGCATTTAAAAAAGTATCAAATCTTTGGATACCCAGTTGATAAGGTAATTTTCCACGAATAAATTTCACATAGAACCCAGGCGTATTAAAATCGAACAAACCATAATTGAATACTAAATCCTGCCCGGAAAGAGTATCAGTAATTCTGATGGCGCTATGACCAAACTGGGCATATAAATCTTCCCCAGGGGAAGATGTTAACAAACTAACTTTAGTATGTTCAGAAAGGTACAAAGGGACACCCTTTTGACAAAATAATTGCGCTGGTTTGCACATGAATAGCAATAAAACAGGCAATAATTTTAATAATAAGGAAAAATGGCTGTCAGGCTTCATTTTTAATTTGTATGCGTGAGAATAAAATAATACTTATAACGAAAATAACGCTTAAAAACAAAATGCTAAAGCGCATACTTCCCGTAAGTTGATTTAAAAATCCAAAGATAAAAGTTCCTAAAATAATGGCTGACTTTTCCAGTATATCATATAGGCTAAAATAGGATGTATTGTCACCCGTTTGTTTTGGTATTAATTTAGCGTAGGTTGACCGGGAAAGTGATTGAACAGCACCCATGACAAAACCAACGGAAGCGGCTAAAAAATAAAAATGACTTTTTATATACGTCATGTAAGCGACCATGCATACGATGGTCCAAATAAATAAAATAAACATTAATGTTATTTTATTTCCCCATTTCGTGGAACATAGGGAGGCAACGTAAGCGCCAACAATACCCAAAAGTTGTATGCATAGAATGACTATTATTAGTTCAGACGTTTCAAAATGAAGTTCTTTTTCAGCAAAAGTGGCGGCCATATATAAAATGGTTTGAACGCCCGCACTGTAAGTGAAAAAAGAAAATAAAAATTTATATAATTCAGGATATTGTCGGGAAGATTTCCAAACTTTTAAAAATTCGTTTATTCCATTTTTAAATGGATTTTCATAAGATGTGCGGCGGTTATCGTCGGGTAATTTTGATAAAGATTGAAGTGAAAAAATGAGCCACCAGCCCCCAACTAATACAAAGGATAATCTTACGGGAAGGGTAGTGCCTTCGTCCATACCAAAATAGCCAGGTTTTTGAATCATTATCAAACAGAAACTTAAAAGAATAAGACTACCTAAAAAACCTAAGGAAAAACCTTTAGCACTTACTCTGTCATATTGGTCGGGACTAGCAATCTCAGGAAGAAAAGCATTGTAGAAAACTAGTCCGCCCGCAAAACCGATGAGCCCTAATAAAAATAAGAGTATTCCCAATGAAATTTGTTCCATGCCTTGAAAAAAGAATAATCCAATACAGGAGAAGGATCCGAGAAGGGTAAAAAACAACAAAAACTGTTTTTTCTTTCCACTATAATCGGCTATTCCAGATAGTAGTGGTGAAACTAACGTTAGAATAATATAGGCCACTGTTATTGTAAAAGCATACAGCGCACTATTTGACACTTGTAAACCAAACACTTCTATCATATCATTAGTAATGGCCAGATAATAAGCTGGGAAAATAGCAGTGGTGATAACTAAGGCAAAGGCAGAGTTAGCCCAATCATAAAATGCCCAGGCACGGATAACCTTCGGGTCATTGATTTTAAAGGTATCCAATACGGGATGTTTCATAATTTTTCGAAGTTAATTTAGGAATATTAACAAGATAGGGAATTAATTGTATTTTGTGCAACCTTGAGAAAATTGATTCCTTCTTGAGCCCTACTATGAAATTTGGTATATTATCCCAGTACCCGAAAGTGTACTCCACAAACACCCTCGTTCAGGCCTGTCTTAAAAATAAGATAGCCTTCGAAATTTTGAACTATAATAAAACAGATATATCATTTGAAAATGGTGTCCCCGTTGTTTATTATCTGGGAAAAAAAATGTCTGACATTGATGCTATTATTCCCAGAATTGCCTCTTCGGCTACCCACCTGGGGGCTCGGTTGATACGGCAGTTCAGTATTCTTGGTATTCCCAGCACTATTGACGCTGTTCCTCTGACTAAGGTGAGAGATAAGTTAGTTGTGCAGCAACTTCTTACCAATGAGGGTATTCCAATGCCGGATACCTATTTTCCTGCTGAGGAATCTGATCCGGATTTGTGGGGATTTAAACCCGGAAATTATCCAATGATTGTTAAAATGCTTCATGGAAACCGTGGGGCTGGTGTTATCCTTGCAGAATCTCAGGCCGCTCTGAAATCGGTACTGGATGCTTTTCAACGATTAAAAGAACCAATTATTGTTCAGGAATTTATAAAAGAAGCTAAAGGCAGAGATATTAGGGCTTTCGTTGTAAATGGTGAGATTGTTGCCGCGATGGAGCGTTGTGCAAAATCTAATGATTTCAGATCTAATTTACATCAGGGCGGTCATGCCGTACCTATTGAATTATCGGATCTAGAAAAAGATTTGGTACTTAGAACGGCACAGATTTGTGAACTTGACGTTACTGGCATTGATTTATTGAGAAGTGAAAAAGGTCCTTTAATTCTAGAGGTTAATGGATCTCCTGGGCTTGAAGGTATTGAAACGGTGACAGGTATTGATGTGGCAGGGAACATAATTCAATACTTAATGAATAAGGTACAGGGGTTTAAGTGAAATGACTTGAATTTTTTTTACCACCGAATAGGATGAAATTTAAACTGGCCCAAGGTGTTTAGTTCAATGGTTGGTGCAGGTATTTTTATGAAATTTATAGCCTTGAATACAGTTCTTAACAACTTACTTTTTGACGGTATCATTTCTGTATTTATATCTATTGACAGATAAAATTGCTTGTATCTTGGCAATCCAATAAAAGTCATTCGTCCTTCTTTGTCGCGATAATTGTTATAAGCGGCACCATATATATTTTCACCTCCCAAACCAACAGATAGACACATGCTGCGAAGAATGTTCTTTTTTTCTCTGTCCATAAAGAAGGAAGCGGGAGAAATACTAGCCCAAATGGTCATCGCATTATAATCCTTAAAGGCATATTCCCAAAAGTTTCGTCCGTAAAGTCCCTCTGCCGCATATTGCTGTGATCCAAAAAAGGTAGGAATATTGGTGGTTATGGGAGTAGTGGCGTATTTGGGTCGGGTCGAGGACCATTTTATGGCTATTTTTTGCTCTTTCCAGGCCAATTGCTGAGAGGTAAACAACGTAGTGCCAAACGTATTAAACCCTGCGTCATACAGTGAAAATCCCCATCCTTTTGAAAATCCATCCATTATTTCTAAAGTGTTCATAAGCGCTATGCTTATTCCCATTCCAATAAAAACGGCTTTTTTATCGGAGATCCCCGTCCATTTAAACGCATTATATCCCATTTTTGCAGACTGATAAGCGGAAAATGCGTGTCCATATTTATCGACTTGTTCCCACAGTATCCAATCGTCCTTCAGGTGAAATTTTACTCTTGGGTAATCCTTATACCATAATTCATTGAATGCTAAGGTAGTTCCTATATAAGTAACGGCTGAAGTAGCCGTTAGCGTGGTCAGCCTGGTTTCATTCAGTGTGTCGGCTACTTTCCAAAAATCGATAAATAGTTTGTTCTGACAAACAATAGGACTCGTAGTGAGGACCACATAAAAAACTAAAATAGGGGTACATTTTGGCAATGGCACGGCAATTATTTATTTTAAAATTTCTTTTTCAGCTTGTAAATTCAGGTAATCCTCGGGTGTGTCAACGTCTATCCTGCCGTCTTCACATAAAACGGTATTTTCATGGTTAAGGACTCCTTTTTCTATTAAATTTTTCGCCCCCTTTTCTCCTTTAAGCGCCAATAATTCATGAAAATACTCTCTCTTAAATACTGCGGGAACGCCATAAGTGTCACTATATGCAGTGCATAACATTAAATATTTAGTAGATTTTATTTTGTGGAGCAGGGCAGAAATATGCTCTGTGTTTATTTTTGGCTGATCTGCTAGCAATATGAGAACCATGGTTATCTGTGGAAAATGAGATAATAGATAGGTTAATCCACATTGAATGCTTGAACTCATGCCATTTTCATAAACTTCATTTAAGACAAAGGGAATTTTATGGTTGTTACAGTGAGCCGACATTTGGTCAAAATAATGACCTAAAACAGTTATAATGCCTTTAGGATGAACGCTTTGAGCCAATTTGTAAGTATTTAAAAGAAAAGAATGGCCTTGATAAGTTAACAACGCCTTTGGTTCGCCCATTCTGCTAGCTTTACCCGCTGCAAGGATAATGATACCAAGTTGTGCGTCTTTCTCCATGTTTATTTTTTCGATGAGTTCAGTCGCTGATATTTTTTCATGATTGGTAGGACCTCCTCAATGGGAAGCTCTGGAATCACTTTATTTCCTTTAGACATGGTTTTTCCGGCAAATAATGAATTAATAATAGATTCTTCTGTAGCCTCAATCACGGCTAAAAACAGGGGACTCATTGCTTCATTTTCCAATAATTCACCTTTTCCTGTTGAAAAGGCGATAACATAATCGCCGGAACCATTGGAGGCAATTCCACCCGTTCTTGCAAGTCCGAAAATAGCCCTTTTTGCTAATCTTTCCAGGTTTCTTGCATCTATTGGGGCATCTGTTGCAACAACAATCATGCACGAGCCATCACTTTTTGCTAAGGCATCCTGCAAATAATATTTGCCCAGTTCCTGTCCAATGGGAACTCCAGAAATAGTGAGGACACCACCAAAATTGGTTTGAGAAAGAACCCCCACAGTATAGCCGCCTAATGAAGAGGGCAGTTGTCGGGATGCTGTACCTATGCCGCCTTTGTAACCAAAACAAACCGTCCCTGTTCCCGCACCAACGTTTCCCTCCAGAATGGTTTTATCATCGGCTTTGTTTATGGCTTCCAGGAAATGCGAAATTTGTAAATGTCTTCCCCGAATATCATTTAAAGTGCCGTCATTCGTTTCTCCGACGACCGCATTGACTGAACCAATATTTTCATTGCCAGCTTGTTGAATAGTATGGGTTATGATAGCTTCAATGCCCGTTGATACCTGTAAGGTATTGGTTAATAAAATGGGAGATTCAATATTTCCCAGTTCTTTAACCTGCGAATATCCAGCCAATTTTCCAAATCCATTGGCGATATATATGGCTGCAGGTACTTTATCTTGAAAAATATTGCCTCCATGGGGTAGTATGGAGGTTACGCCCGTATGAATTTGCTGACCATTATCAAAGGTTACATGGCCTACTAAAACCCCGGAAACATCTTGAATAGCATTTTTAGGCCCGGTAGGTAAAATGCCAAAGGGTATGCCGTATTCTCTGGGTCTTAGTTTTTGTGCTTCCATAATATTCACAAATAAAAAGGTTATTAAAAAAAGCATCGGTATCCAATTCGCCCCTTTTGACATGACTAAATAGTGTTTAGGTTAAAATTTATTTGCCAAAGTAAACCATTTTTCTACTTATTTACGTTATTAATATTAAACAAATAAACCATGAAAATCAGTCATTTTTTTTATTCAATTATTTTTTTCATTGCAGTAACTACTAATGTTGAGGCTCAAAACCTTAAGAGCATTCTGGAGAAGGCTAAATCTGGGCTTGGGAAAACTACGGGTGTCCCTTTGACAAATCAGGAAGTAGGTAATGCCTTAAAGGAAGCGCTTGAGCTCGGTGTTGGCGAGGCTGTTAAAAATTTATCGGCAACAGATGGTTATCATGCAAGTATATATAAAATTCTATTGCCTGCAGAAGCTAAAAAAGTGACAGATAAACTTAAAAATATCCCTGGTTTTAATAAAGTGGAAGCTGAACTGGTTCTGCGTCTCAATAGAGCAGCTGAGTTAGCCGCTAAGGAGGCTGGGCCTATTTTTTTACAAGCTATTAAGGAGCTCTCTTTTCAAGATGCCATTGGTTTGTTAAAGGGAAATGAAGATGCCGCAACCAGGTTTCTTGAGTCTAAAACAGATACTGCGCTGACAGCTAAATTTTTACCTGTAATCGCCAAAGCGCTCGATGAAGTAAATGCAAGAACCTATTGGAGAGATGCCGTTACTGCTTACAATAAAATACCTCTAATTCAGAAAGTTAATCCTGAACTAGATAAATATGTTACCGAAAAATCTATCGATGGCATGTTTTCTCTCATTCAAGTGAAAGAAAAAAAGATTCGTACCGATGTGGCTGCCAGAACCTCTGATCTATTGAAAAAAGTTTTTGGAAGTCAGCAAAAAAAGTAACCATGAAGGACATTTCATCGAAGTTGGCTGCATTAAGAGAAGATTATACATCACACACACTCGACGAATCAGGCACAGCAGATGATCCTATAAAGCAGTTTTCTATTTGGTTCGAGGAAACCTTACTTGCTATGGTTCCAGAACCTAATGCTATGGTTCTGGCCACCGTCCAACCTTCAGGAAGGCCTGCCGCAAGAGTTGTGCTTTTAAAAGGATTATCCGTTGACGGATTTGAATTTTTTACTAATTACGAAAGTGCAAAAGGCTCAGACATGGCTGAAAATCCTTTTGTTTCTGTTGTCTTTAATTGGCTTCCATTGCAGAGGCAGGTTAGAATAGAGGGTAAAATTGAGAAATTGAGCGAAGCTTCAAATGACAGCTATTTTTCCCAGAGACCTTATATGAGCCAATTGGGTGCCATAGCTTCTCCTCAATCTAGGAAAGTACCCAACAGGAAATTTCTGGAGGAAAAATTTGATGAGTTAAAGGAAAAATACCCGGAAGGTACTGATGTCCCAAGACCCGTTACCTGGGGAGGATATGTTATTGCGCCTGATAAAATAGAATTTTGGCAAGGCCGACGTAGTAGATTACACGATAGAATAGTGTATCGCAAAGAAAATAACGAGTGGATTAAGGAGCGTTTAGCTCCTTAATCTACCCATTAAATTAACAAAAATGATCGAAAGCCATTTTTAAATTGTCAGCTATAAGATTTGCTGACCTGCCTTCTATATGGTGCCTTTCTAAAAAATGTACTAATTTTCCATCTTTGAATAAAGCAATAGACGGAGAAGAAGGAGGGTAGGGAAGTAAAAATTCCCTCGCAGTTGAAACTGCATCACCGTCAACACCGGCAAAAACCGTCGCAAGGGTATCGGGTCTTTTAGCGTTCTGAGCGGCCATTCTTGCTCCTGGTCTGGCGTTAGCTGCAGCACAGCCACAAACTGAATTTACGACGAGCAATACCGTACCTTCGTTTTTTTCAAGTAACTCGGTAACCTGTTCAGGTGTTGTTAAACCTATAAAGCCATTGCGGGTTAATTCCTCTGACATGGGACGAACTAATTCTGCTGGGTACATTGTTTTTATTTTTTTGTGATAAAATTCTAATAGCAAATGTAGGTTAAAAACAGTATTTTGTTGCTTTGTGTTTTAATTGTGAAAAAAAAATTACAGATATCTCATTATGAAGTATTTTAGTAGGTATAATTTTACTTTTCTTTTAGGCACTTATTTATTTCTATCTGGGAATATTTATGGGCAAGCTTTTTTAGAAGGCTCCTGGAAAGGAAAATATACTTATGGTATTCAAAATGAATTTGGTTATCCTTTTGAAATTTTTCTTCGTATCAATGGACGAAAAATAACAGGAAGAAGTTATCTGGTAACCCCGGATAAAAGAAAAGTGGAAATGGATATTAGCGGGTATCTTTTTCAGGATCTTTCCTTTATTATTGAGGAAACAGCTATTATTAAATCACCTGAAACTTCAGAAAATTCGTTCTTTAGAAAATACCAACTTCGGTTTAAAGGGGATATTTGGACAAAAAATCTGGAGGGTTACTGGCAAGAAATTATTGATAATAATTTCGATAGAACGAGAAAAGTGGGAAGAGTCTTGCTGACCAAGGAAAAGGAAAATAAAGCATAAGGTATTTAAAACCAACCGTGCTTTTCCCAATCATCTGCTGTATCTATGTCGGGAAGTGTTTTGAGTAGGTGATAGGTCTTGTTATTCATACTTATGCGTTGAATAGTCTCACTCAAAACGGTATCGATACTCCATGTCATGTTATTGAACAGGTAATCATTGGTTTTTTTCATGCCAATTAAATAATAGCCACCGTCATCGGAAGGGCCCAATATCACGTCAGTATTTTTCAAATAGAGAATGGATGCCTCTAGTAAATCGGTGGACAAATGAGGAATATCGGTTCCAATTAATCTGACGGAAGAGTGAACTGGTAAGAGCTCATTGAATGCAGCTTTCATTCTAAGGCCTAAATCGGCAACAGAATATTGCTTTCTTTTTATAAAAAAATCATCCTCCCATAGATCTGGTTCAGAGGGAATGTAATC
The DNA here is from genome assembly GCA_049241465.1 of Saprospiraceae bacterium. Classification (GTDB taxonomy): domain Bacteria; phylum Bacteroidota; class Bacteroidia; order Chitinophagales; family Saprospiraceae; genus BJGN01. Next base: position 24,614 of record JBMLQR010000204.1, read on the forward strand.
GCTGTAATAAACATAACATTTTCCTGAAAAGTCAAGACAAACACTTCGCACCCGTTCACACAATGCCAAATAAATAGACAAAGCTTTGTCCTCCCCTAAAGAAGATGCCAGGCGGGATTTGACATGACCGCGCCTGGCATTTTTAACAAATATTACGAGAGCGTTTGACTTTAGCATAGGTGTCAAACTATAATTGGGGGTTATTTTTCAACAGTAAAGAGCTCTTCTTCTTTTACAACAATAACTTTATCTCCTTGCTTTAATTTTTTAAAAATCAATGAATAAGGAGCTGACACCACTTTGGCGCCTTTCTTTAGACCAGTAAGAATCTCTATATACGAGTCGTCTTGAATACCCGTTTTAACCTCCCTCATTTGAATGGTATCTCCTTTTTCATAGACAAAAACCACTTCGCGTAATTCATCTATTTTTTTGTTAGACGCTCCACCATCTGTCTCTGATTTTGCTTCCTTTTTAGCCAGACCTTCTTTTTCGCGGGTAGTCACTGATTGAATAGGGACAGTAAGGATATTTTCTTTGATGGTTGTTTTAATTTCAACGGCCGCAGACATACCAGGACGGAAAGGATATTTTCGTTGAGAAGTAACTAAATCGGCATAAGACTGTGGGTCAATTTTAATTCTTACCTCAAAATTCGTTACCTGATCAGTAGCGAGGGCTGCACCGCCCATGGAAGCTGAATTTTTGGAAGAATTAGCAATTTGACTTACACGGCCTACAAATTTTCTGCCAAGATAAGCATCGACTTCTACAGAAACTTCGTCATTTAATTTTACTCTGGGAATATCATTTTCACTTACATCGACCCTTACCTCCATGGCATTGAGGTTAGCTATGCGCATAATTTCAGTACCTGTCATTTGAATAGTACCTACAACCCTTTCCCCTTTTTCAATATTCAATAAAGAAATAATACCACTTTCTGGCGCAAGGATAGTGGTTCTATTTAGACTGGTTCGCAATTCTTTTAAACTTGCTTCTGCACTAGCCACGGAGAAGTCAGCACCTCTTGCAGCATCTTGAGAAGATCTGATACCTGCATCTGAGGCACGTAAATTAGCTTCCAAAGATTTTAGATTAGACTGTGAGGCTTGAAAATCAGCGTTTGAAATAACGCCGTCTTTAAAGAGTTTTTCATTTCTCTTATGAATTTCACGGGCATTATCCAATTGTGCGATAATTTGCTCTTTCTGTGCTTTGATATTTTCAATTTGAGAACGACTATTGGCAGCCTGAGCCTTTGAACTATTAACAAAGGCAATGCCACGTTCAACCTGAGACACATAAGCATCCGGATTGATTTTAGCGAGCACTTGTCCCTGAACAACGGAATCACCCTCTTGTACGTAAAGTTCAACGACTTCACCTGATACATCGGAACTTATTTTTACCTCAACAATAGGGAATATTCGACCACTCGCCGAAACTCTTTCCTCAATAGTCCTCATTTGAGCTTCTTCTAAAGCTACTTTATCACCTTCCTTTCTGTTTTTTCCTTTAAAATAGGCAACGGCAACCAAAGCAAGAACCGCCACGCCAGCGATGTAAATCCAAAGGTTTTTTCTTTTCTTATTAATCATGATGGGTAAGTTTTTTCTTTTGCAGTTATTTAATCAAGGGTGATAGGTTTTCCCTGATAAAAATCTACTTGTTTTAGGTTAAATAAATGTTGAAATCTGGAACGAATTCTATCTGATTTGGCTCTCTCCATATTAGTTCTTGCCGTGTTTAATTCTAAAGAATTAATGGCGCCAAGCTCATATCTTTTTTGTGCATTTTCAAAGGCGGCTGTAGCTGCCTTCAAGGACAAATTAGCAGCTTGTAAAGTTCTTTGGGATGCTCTAACCGCTGTGAGGGTCTGCTCTATTTCAGTGCGTAACTGTTGGCGTGCCTGCTCTTTGGCAACTTCATTAGAAATAACACCCAGTTTCGCCCGTTCAATGTTTATCTTCACCTGACGGTTATTATAAATGGGAATATTAAGTTGTAGTCCAAGACTTTGTCCAAAGTTTTCCCTTACTTGATCGAAGTATTCTTTTTTGGCAAAAGTGGGGATATTTTGTTCTATCTCCAACGCAACAGGTAAATTATTAATGAACACATTTTGTTTCACTTTTGTAACATCAAAACCTGTAATTGTTCTTGCCTGGTTTGAAAAATTGGAACGAAGACTGGCAAAAAGGGAAAGAGTAGGTAATAAATTAGCTTTCGCCTGTAAAATACCAATATTTGCTGCTTGTAAACGTTTTTCTGCCGCTTTAACCTGGGGTAAAATATCTACAGCTCCAACAAACAATTCATTAGCTGAAATACCGTCAACATCAACGTCTTCTGGAACTTTAATTTCAGGTTTTTCAATGTCAAATGGCGTTCCATCAGGAATAAGTAAAAATTGCCTCAATATTAAATTAGATCGGATGAGAAAATTTTCTGCTTCTATGAGCGCTTGCTGATCTAAAGCTAAAGCAGCTTCAAAATCATATCGCTCATTGATTGGTCTTGCACCCACTTCGATAAAACGATTAATTTGATTAAGTTGATTTTGAGATTGAAATAATCTCGTTTTGGCTATGACCAATTGCTCATCGGCTAAAAGCACATTCAGATAAGCAGCAGCAACCTGTAAACCAAGATTATTTTCTGTGGCTTCAGCTTCTAATTTTCCTGCTTCCAGCTCATATTTGCTTCGCAGTATATTATGTTTGATAATACCACCACCAAACACCTGAATACCCGTATTTAAGGAGTAACTGTTAAAACCAATACCCTCCAAAGCAAAGCTGTTTGTGGTAGGGTCAATGGTTCTACCAAATTGATAACCACCGCTCACTCCAGCATTTAAATTGGGCAATCTTGATAATTGATTTTGTTTAAGCGTCAACTCGGCATTGCGAATCTGGGCTATGGATTGCTTAATAGCTAAACTATTTTCAGTAGCGTAGGTCACACATTTTTGTAAGGACCACCGATTTTGCGCCTTTACCATAGTAAGGCTGCCAAAAAGCAAAAGGATAAATGAAAAACGTAGAAACAACATTTCGTGTGTAATTTATATTTAGCTGCAAACTTAGATAAACCATCGGTAGGTAGCTTTAAATATTATATGAAAAGGATTATTTTATGGATAAACAGAGAAAAACAGATAGCCTACCTCCTTGAATTAAAGACCTGATAGCCGATAACTTCATCGTACCTTGCTCCAAAGGGTCTGTAATAAATGAATATCTGATACTCATTTTCAGTTTCGTACCAACTACCTTCCGTTTCCATAAAATCTAACTTTTCCTCTTTTTTAGCCCGGGTAGCAAATGCGTAATCATAAAAACCTTGTTTCATTGGTTTTTTCAGGATGTACCCTTTTTCCTCGGGGCTAAAAATCATTCTATATTCGGGAGAGGGAGACCAGTCATTGAAGGAACCCAATAAAAAAACATCTTTATCGTAGATTGGTTCAACAGTGTATAGCTTGAAAACCACCTGTGCATAATCGGCAGCGAGCTGATTATTCTGATCCTGCGTTTCAATAAAAAAACGTCCATTAATATCCCTGTTTTGGAAATAGGGTTCTTCGCCTCTTAATTTATCCTTAAAAAGTATTACCTCAGTGGACGTTCTGGTTCTTATTAAGTCTGCCATTTGGCCTGTCCTTTGCCACAAAGTACGTAAATCGAGGGGTCTGAACTCTTTACCACCTGGAAAAACTATTTTTCCCTGATAATCAAAAATTATTTGCTGATTTCTGAAACTGAAAGGCGAAATACCCGTAATTGCATTTTTCCATTGTCCGTTTTGCACAACAGCTGCCTTTATCTCCTGGGCGGGTTGACGAATTAATAATTTAGGATGATTTACCACAAAATCTAACTCTTGGTGCGTTCTGTAAAGAGAGGCATTTGCAGGAATAACCAACCTGGGTTCTATTTGAACTAAATTATTTATTACAACGAATCTTTTGGTGATAACAGGAAATTTCTCGGTTTCATCCTCGTAAACAATGAGTAAGTAATTACCCGATTTTGTCCATCGTGTACCTCTGTTAGGTAGCGTTAATTCATAGTGAACGTAAGGTAAAGTAGTTTTTGAAGAAAAGGAGTATTGCTGAATATTGTCTTCTGGATACCCATTAATATATTCCATTTCCATTAATTCTGAAGGACGCCAATCAAAGTCACAGTGGATGAGTTTGTAAGAAAATCGTTTTACATCGTTGGTGAGTTCGTCAAAGGTTAGTAAAAGAGGAATATTACCTTCAACATCAGAAACGGGTGCTGCGATACCCATGCCCTGAGGATGGAAAGTGACAGATTTAATAGTAGGAACATATACCTTGTCAATAAATTCAAAATCTACATTTTGGCCTTTTAGTGATAAAAAAGAGGTCAAAAGAATAAAACCAATGATTCGAAGCATAGAAAAAATTAAGGTAATGGGTATAATACTTGTTATTTATCTTCTGCTATAGTTGGGTGCTTCTCTGGTGATAACCACGTTGTGAGGGTGGCTTTCCTGAATTCCAGCTGCGGTAATTTTCACAAACTGCGCTTTTTGTTGTAATGCTGGCACATTTTCAGCACCGCAATAGCCCATACCTGCTCTCAGCCCACCAATATATTGAACCATAACCTCCGAAAGAAATCCTTTAAAGGGTACTTGTCCTTCAATGCCCTCTGGCACCAACTTTTTTATATCATCTTCCACGTCCTGAAAATAACGATCTTTTGAACCAATGGCCATAGCGCCCAAAGAACCCATACCCCGGTAAACCTTAAATTTTCTACCTTCTAAAATGATGGTTTCACCTGGTGATTCTTCTACTCCGGCAAATAATCCACCTGCCATGATAGTGCTTGCGCCAGCAGCCAGTGCCTTAACAATATCGCCGGTATATCGAATGCCCCCATCGCCAATAACGGGAACACCAGTATGTTTTATTGCCTGATAAGCATTAAAAATAGCTGA
>JBMLQR010000204.1:29693-36163 GCA_049241465.1 Saprospiraceae bacterium
ATCAATCGGCCCAAAGAATCTTTACAAGCTAAAGGATAGTTTTGCACCTGCATGATATCGCGAAAGGTAATCAATCCGATTAATACCTTTTGATTATCAACAACCGGTAGTTTTTCAATTTTATTTTGTTGAAGAATAGTCCTGGCTTCCTCGAAAGTTGTGCCTGCTGCCGCCGTGACCAGGTTTTTACTGGTCATAATATCTTTTACGGGACGGTCTAACCTTTTTTCGAAACGTAAGTCTCTGTTAGTCAATATACCAACTAATCTTTTTTGATTATCAACCACCGGAATGCCGCCGATTTTAAATTTATTCATCAAATCGAGGGCTTCCTTCAACGTTGCTTCCGGACTAATAGTCACAGGATCTATAATCATGCCACTTTCAGACCGTTTTACAATACGAACCTGCTCAGCCTGACCAGCTATGGAAAGATTTTTGTGTATAATGCCAATGCCACCTTGTCGGGCAATGGCTATGGCTAAACGTGCATCGGTGACCGAATCCATCGCCGCAGATACTATAGGTACGTTTAATTTGAGTTCCCGGGTAAGGTAACTTGATATATCAACTTCGCGGGGTAAAACTTCACTGTAATCGGGAACCAAAAGTACATCATCAAAGGTGAGTGCTTCGCCCAAAAATTTGCTTTCTGTTAAAATTTTCTGTGTTTCCATTTGCAAAATTAGGCAAATGATTGCAAATGCGAAAGGAAATTGTATATTTTCGTGGAATTTTATAAAAATAATGATGTTAAGTATCCATAGCGATGATTATTTCATGAAGGAAGCTTTCCGGGAAGCTACCTTCGCCGCTGAAAACGGAGAGGTTCCCGTTGGCGCCGTAATAGTTTGTGATAACCGAATTATTGCGAGAGGTTCTAATCGAACAGAGCAATTAGGAGATATTACCGCCCATGCGGAGATTATTGCCATTACTGCCGCAGCAGATTTTTTGGGAAGTAAATATTTAACCGATTGTACTTTATTTGTCACCCTGGAACCATGCTCCATGTGCGCAGGCGCCCTCTATTGGTCACAAATTTCAAGGGTCGTTTATGGCGCATCCGATGAAAAAAGAGGATTTATGAAGTTTGGAAAAGCGATGCTGCATCCACAAACGAAACTTTCTTATGGGGTAATGGAAGCACAATGTCGGCAATTGTTACAAGATTTTTTTAGCCATAAAAGAAATTAACCTGGTCTCGTTCCTGCAAGGAAAGGGACGAACTTTGCCTCGCCAAGATCCACGGTTTCCCAACTATTTTCTCCTGTTCTCACTATTTTCAATAATCTTTGTGCTTCTACACCTGTAGGTACTAACATGATGCCACCAATGCTTAATTGTTTTGGGAGCAAAGGTGGGACTTCTGGTGCACCAGCCGTCACGATAATTTTATCGAAAGGGGCAAATTCTGGTAAGCCCAAATAGCCATCCTTGTAAAAAGACTGGATATTTGAAAATTTCATTTCTTTTAATAATGATTTAGAAGAAAGATATAAGGCACGAACTCGCTCAATAGTATAAATTCTGCCACCTAAAGTAGCCAATATGGCAGCCTGAAAACCAGATCCTGTGCCAATTTCCAATACTTTTTCCCTTTTCTTCACAGCTAAATGTTGTGTCATTAAAGCAACCGTGTAAGGTTGAGAAATGGTTTGTTCATGACCAATAGGAAACGGTTTGTCCTGGTAAGCCCATTCCTCAAATGCCTTATCTAAAAAGAAATGTCTGGGAACTCGTTGAAATGTTTCTAAAACTTCCTCGGAAAATAAACCTCTGGATCGGAGTTCCTCCACTAACAGGCGGCGCATGCCTTTATGCCGATAGGTATCCGTCTGTAACATCTTGATTTTTCTATTTATTTGTTAAGGTGAAATTTAGAAAACATTTGATTTCTTATTTCTTTTAAAATGGTAAAAGTATCCAATAATAGACTTATTTTTACTTAAAATTGTCAATATGAATTCAATTAAATTTGGTACCGATGGTTGGAGAGCAATTATTGCTTCTGATTATACGGTTGAAAATGTTCGCCGTGTCGCTGAAGCTACGGCTATTTGGTTGAAAAATACAGGGGGAAAACAAGTTGTGATTGGATACGATTGTCGATTTGGAGGCCTACTTTTTGCAAATACAACAGCCTCCGTATTAGGTGCTTATGGTATAAAAGTGCTCATGTCACCCGATTTTTCATCAACGCCAATGGTCTCCTTAGGAGTGGCTAAAACAAATTCTCAGCTGGGCGTGGTTATTACCGCCAGCCATAACCCGCCTGATTATAATGGGTATAAGTTGAAATCGCACTTTGGTGGCCCTCTTTCTCCCGCTCAGGTAAGTGAAGTCGAAGCGCTCGTCCCTGAAAAATGTTCCTTATCTGTCTTTCCGTCTATTGAATCTTTGAAAGAGGCCGGATTGTTTGAATACCTTGATCTTGAGCAAATGTACCTTGATCATGTGGAGAAATCATTTGATTTGGAAGGGATCAAAAAGGCAAAAGTTGGCGTAGCTTATGATGCTATGTACGGTGCTGGACAACGTGCTATGCCCCGTATTCTTCCTGACGCTCATTGCCTTCATTGTGATTTTAATCCGTCTTTTAAAGGACAGGCGCCAGAACCAATTCATAAAAATTTACAAGAACTTTCAAGCCTGATTGCTAATAACCCTGATATTCAATTGGGTATCGCAACAGATGGTGATGCAGATAGAATTGGTCTATATGATGAAACAGGTAAATTTGTTGATTCTCATCATATTTTACTCCTTTTGCTTCTTTATTTAGGCAAATATAAAGGTCAAAAGGGACATGTTATTATTACTTTTTCCGTGACGGATAAAATGAAAAAATTAGCAGCGTTACTTAATTTACCCATCGAGGTTACGGCTATTGGATTTAAATATATTGCCGATATAATGACCCAAAAAGATGTGTTGGTGGGCGGCGAGGAATCAGGCGGGTTAGCCGTTAAAGGACATATTCCCGAGAGGGATGGTATCTGGATCGGATTGATGATCCTGGAATTTATGTCTACAACTGGCAAATCATTAAAGGAATTAATTCAGGAGGTATACGATTTAGTTGGCTCTTTCTGGTGCGATAGAGATGATTTGCATATCACGGAAAACCAGAAGCAATCCGTAATTAAACATTGTAATAATCAAACGTATACTCAATTTGGTTCATTCAATATTCAGGAAACAGTGCAAATGGATGGTACTAAGTTTTTACTCGGCGATGATCGCTGGGTGATGATTAGACCTTCGGGCACTGAACCAGTCCTTCGTGTATATGCCCAGGCAGAAAATGAGGAAATGGCAAGAACTATATTAGATGAAGTTAAAGTTGCTATTTTATAAACTTTTTACAAATGGGGTGGCTTTTCAGGCCATCCCATTTGTAAAGCCCACTTTTTTTGGGCGCTCTCTTAAAGTTTTATTTCCGGGGGGTAAGTTTTTGTAAGGACAACCATTCCATAATATTTACAGGTCTTCCTCCTACCTTCACCAATGAACCGTCATAATCAGTCCTACATTTATTTTCATGCAAATATATCCATGACCAGTGTCCATTATAACGAAATCCTTCCCCACCATAAAAGGAAGTGATATCATTGACATGGTCATAAAAGGTGAAATACACATTTTTTGCGCCGGCTGCTTTTAATCGGGTATAAACGGGAACGACGGTTTTTTCGGCCACGGTTACTGAATCATCTTTAGAATGAACAAACCAGATAGGAACGTGCTTTATGGATTGAATAGCTTGATCCGTAATGTATTGAGATTGGTAGGCAAGGGCGCTGATGTAGCCTGCAGCAAAATAATCGGGTTGATTTAATATAAGTTTAAGTGCCATGTAACCACCATTAGAACAACCCCCAACATATATTCTATTGGGATCAATACCAGGATTTGTTTGAACATAGTTTTTTATCAAAGCCATTAATCCTTCATTATAAATGTCATTTTCCCTGCCCCCAGTCATTTCCATTTTACTGTTATGCATCCATGCGCCTGGACATTGAGGGGATAAAACATAAGCTCCCTCAAAAATAGATTGAATTTCCGTAGAGGCATAATTGACTGCCTTGTTTCCTATAAGAGGAATGGTAGGGTCAAATCCACCTTCCCCGCCACCGTGTAACCAAATAATTAAAGGAGATTTCCCTGTTTTATTTTTAGGTTCAAAGCTGGCATAAGACATAGTTAGCTGATCGTTGTATTTAAATTGTCCTTTCAGATCAAATAAATCTAACTGGGGCATTATTCTTTTGGCTTCTTTTTGCCAAATCAGATTTGATTTGTTATGAAAAATAGTCAATTGGTAGTCAATCCAAAGATTTCGACCTTGATTATTTATTCTCATATATTGGATGGGAGAGCCAATAGGAAGCATTGGACCAACAGACAAAACGAGGGTAATATGATTACCGGAAGCCAGTCTGTTTCCCTGCTCATCGGAAATATAGGCTATGGTTACTTCTCTTTTGCCATAAGATTGATCTTGTGGAATCTCTCCTTGTGCATTTTTTCTATGGGCAAAAACGGTAAATTCCGCTGCTTGAACGGTCGAAACTGACTTTTCAAAAGGGAGAGTTACTTTATTTACTGCCGGACCCCAATCGAAACCTTCGATATGTAGGGTATATTCACCTTGTGCATTGGCAGCCAAAAAACTGGCGATTAAAATAAATAGGGTAGTCTTAAGTATTTTCATTTTTTCATTTTTTTAATTTCCTTACCAAGTTTCCAGACCTAATAATTTCTTACCCAAATCAGTCAATTCGGCCGTTTCATATTTTAATTGTTCCCAATTTCTTGGATCTCCAGGAAATGCATAGCCCTCTGGTGCGATCCTGTTTTTCCAAGAATGGATACGCCATTGCCTCAAGGACTCATTTTCCTCTTCAGCGGGCATCATAGAAATGTATTGGGCTATTCTGACTTTATCTTCACTTTGGTTAGCTCTGATACCGTGGGGTTGTAAGCTATTGAAAATTAATAAATCACCTGCATTTAATTTTACTTTTGTTGGTGTGAATCCAGTGGTATCAGGTAAAAAACGGTTCCTATCAGTAGGTTGGGTTAATTTCCAATGATCATAAGTACGGTAAAGTTCAGGGATACATTGAAATCCTCCCATATTTTCATCCGTTTGATCGGCTAATGCCAATACCCCTTGTACATTAACAGGTTTAGTCTCGGGATCATAATCCCAATGTATAAATCCTTTATATTCATAACCTGGTCTGATGGGGAAATTTAAATTAGCCCGATCTATGGTTACCCATAATTTTTCTGTTCCCCAAATATCCACAAAGGCATCATAGATACGTTGAACCTGCCTGTTAGCCCATAAATAGGGATGATTATAACATTCAACCATACCTGTATAGGCCAATTCTTTCATTTTCATTTCAGCTCTGGGCTCCGTGTACCAGGTTGATTTATCATTTGGGTCTTTTTCTTCAAACTCCCATAAGAATTCAGCCGTTTTTAATGCTTGATCTCTCGATATTGCGTTTTCTATGACAATATATCCTTCATTTTTCCAAAACTGCCATTGCTCCTCTGTCAATACCCTTAATGGGTTACCATTTGAACGGTCATTCAATGTATAATGACTTCCTTTGGTTGTTGAAGGATTACCAGGTATATCCTTGTGTTCATTATTGGGGATCATTGTTTGCATCATATCGTATTTTTTTAAAGATAAAAGAGCCTTAAAATTAATTTATACTGAAAATAAAAATAAACAAATTTGAGAGGTTTAAAGTGTAAAAATGCAATTCTTTATTCTAAATTTATGAAAAAATCAATATTATGAAAGGAAAACATCGCCCTATTAAATTACTGACAAATTGTTTTCGGTTTAGTTTAATGACGGCCTTCTTGGTGGCTATTTGTTTATACCCAATATACGCTGACTCGGGTAATTATGGCAATTTTATTTCGAAAGCTGAGTCATTCGCTTTAAAGGTTAATGGTACGGTCATTGATGACCAGGGGGAAGTGGTTATTGGTGCTACCATACAATTGAAAGGTACCAGCGTTGGTGCCGTGACGGATGAAAATGGTAAATTTTCTATTGAGGTTCCCGATGAAAAATCAATTCTGATTATTTCATTTGTTGGATATGATGCCCAGGAAATTCAAGTGGGTAATCGTTCTGAAATTAACGTAAAGTTAGTATCTAATTCTACCTTGGAAGAGGTGGTTGTCGTTGGGTATAGCACCCAGAAAAAGGTCAATATGACAGGCGCTGTTTCTAGTGTCGATGGTCAAGCATTGGAAAATAGACCGGTAAGTAACGCCGCCAATGCGCTCCAGGGACTTAGCCCAGGTTTAATGATTACCAGACAGGGGGGACAACCTGGTTCGGAAGGTATTGATATTCAAATTAGAGGTGCCACTACGGCAAATGGTAGTGTTGCTCCTCTTATCGTCTTAGATGGGGTAGCTGTTCC
>JBMLQR010000205.1:0-4792 GCA_049241465.1 Saprospiraceae bacterium
TTTGCTAAGCATTTTAAAGTGATAGGTTTTGATATAAGCCAACCTCGAATCGATCTCATGAGAAATGGAGTTGATCCTTCTAAAGAGTTAGATGCTGAAGAATTTCAAGATAGAGATATTTTCTTTACGGCCGATGCGGCAGACTTGAAGGAAGGTAATTTTTTTATAGTAACGGTCCCGACGCCGGTTGACGAACATTATGTGCCAGATTTAAGCTATGTTTTAAGTGCCTCCCGATTGGTTGGCAGTGCTTTAAAAAAGGGTGATGTGGTTGTTTATGAGTCAACGGTGTTTCCAGGTTGCACGGAAGAAGATTGTTTACCTATACTGGAAGAGGTTTCAGGGTTAAAAGTTGGTAAGGACTTTAAGTTGGGTTATTCTCCTGAACGAATAAATCCAGGGGATAAAGAACATACGATTACAAAAATCACGAAGGTGGTTTCTGGAAATGATGAGGCTGCACTCGAAATTATTGCCGATGTTTATGGTGCAATCATTGAACCTGGCGTATTTAAGGCTAAATCCATTAAAGCAGCCGAAGCAGCTAAGGTTATCGAAAATACACAGCGCGATTTAAATATCGCTTTGATGAATGAATTAGCTGTTATTTTTGACAAAATGGGTATCAGCACACATGACGTTCTGGAAGCTGCGGGTACAAAATGGAATTTTCTAAAATTCTTCCCAGGTTTAGTGGGAGGGCATTGTATCGGCGTTGATCCTTATTATCTGACCTATAAAGCACAGCAATATGGCTATTCTCCGGAGGTTATCCTGTCGGGACGTAGAGTCAATAATAATATGCCGGCTTATATTGCCAAGAAATTAACACAGAGTTTACTTCAAATAGGTAAAAATCCATCGCAGTGTAAAATCCTTATCATGGGTTTGACCTTCAAGGAAGATGTATCGGATATTCGTAATTCAAAAGTAGCGGATTTGGCCAGGGAGATAATGGGATATTCTGTCAACGTCCACCTGGTAGATCCAAATGCTTCACCAAATGAAGTGGCACATGAATATAAACTTACCTTAATTGACGAACCAGCGGGTAACTATGATGGTATCATAGTGGCCGTTGCTCATGCTGATTATAGAAAATATAGTGCAGCTGATTTCAGGAAATTGATGAATGATTCTCCCATCTTATTTGATATTAAAGGTATTTGCAATGAGAAGGATTTAAGGGAATTAGGAGTTAATTATTGGCGATTATAGGGTTCTAACAAATTGAAATATCCCTGTTTCTGTCCGATTTAAAAGGTTCGTTTTTTTGCTCAGGCACTTTATTTGCCTTATTCTTACCGGGTAATTGATTCATTCACCCGGTCAAGTCTTTGCGACTTATCGGTGCCTTGCTTTTTTTATTTGAAATATCTCTTTTTTCCTTTTCTATGCTGAAATGTCTGGTTATTACGCCGGCATTTCCTCCTACTGTAAACGGGGTGCAGGATTTTGCCAATATCCTTGCTTCGGTGCTTTCTATGGAAACTACGGTCGAATTTTGTGTTTTACCACTATCCAGTTCTTCCGAAAAGACTATTTTAAGGGTAGTGAATTCCTTTTCTATGGTTCATCTGCATTATGTTGGGTATGGATATTCCACACGGGGAATACCTGGGAATTTGATTCGCGCTCTTGAAAAATGGAAGCAAAACAAGAGAAATCAACTTCTGGTCACTTTTCATGAACTCTTTGCAGTATCTAATATTCCCTGGAAGAGCAGCTTTTATCTGCAGAAATATCAGAAATTTCTCTTCCTTCGTTTATCGAAAATAGCTGATTATGCGATAGCGAGCGGTCATGTATTTGAACCCCATTTTACCTCTCCCGTATTTAAATTTCCCGTTTTTTCAAATATCCCCGAGCCTACTTTTGTTATTCCTTTTGAAATGAGAAATGATTATGTTGTAATATGGGGGAATTTAGAGGCAAAGCGAAAGGCATATTCCCTTTTGGAAAAATACTACGACCATATAACACAGCGCTGGAAATGGACTAAAATTATAGATATTGGCGTCGTCGATCCTTTACCTCCCATAATGCCTGTTCCTATTATTCACCTCGGCTTTTTAAGTGTTATTGAAATATCATGTATTCTCTCCTCTTGTAAATACGGCATTTTAACGGCCTATTCACCTGATTATTTTTGTAAGTCCGGCGTTTTTGCTGCTTTCGCTTCTCATGGATTAGCTATCCTGGCGGGAACTTCAAAGGAAGATTATTTTGCCTGTCTGGATGGTTTATTTGCAGATTTTCATTTTCAAAGAATGGACGAAAATGTTTATGAATCTGCCTCCTTTTTAGCTTCAAAAGTAAGAAAATGGTATGCAGATCACGATAAGTTAGCGCATGTTAATCTCATTTACCTACCGATAATTAAACATTTTGTCAGGAATCATTTTCGTTACTAATCCTTCAAAACAACATACGCCTCATTTGGTCCTTTCTTTAAGCAAGATGTTTAATGGAAAGGTCTATTGGCTCTCCTCTATCCTGTTTAATCCTCCATTTTTTTTGAGAAAGTGGCCCTTTTTTCAGCAAAGAAAAAGTCTTTTAGTTCCTGTAAGTCAAATGATGGTTCCAGGTTTTTGGTGGTTAAGAGAAATTATCCTTCGTCTTTTTCTACATGGAGAAAGCAGGAATTTTGTGAGAGATCGTTTACACGATTTTTGGGTGTGTAGGCAGGTTAAAAAATATCAACCAAAAATCTTAATCGGGTCGGAAAAATCGTGCAAAAATTCTTTCCTTTTAGTTAGAAAATATAAGGGCATTTGTATTCTTGATCTCGCACAGATACATGTCTATGATCTGAAAATCATCCGACATAAATATTCATTTCTTAAAAATGAATGGGGAAGCACTTTTTTATTTGATAAAATTCAGAAAATTAAACTATTTGAGTACGAGTTGGCAGATATTATTCTGGTTATTTCTTTGAAAATGAAAGTATCACTATTAAAAGCTGGCATTTCACCAAGTAAAATTATATCGATATACCTCGGCTTTGACCCTCAACTATTTTATCGGAAAATTCAATATCCTGTACCTGATAATCGTTCGCTTAAGTTGATTTTTGTTGGTAATTTATCCGAAGCCAAAGGTGTTTTATTTTTGTTGAAATTAATGGAAAGACTGGTTGACTTTCCCATTTCGCTTACGCTCATTGGTTCCAACGCTCGTTCATTTAGCGGTAAAACTAATCTTCCTAATGTTTTCTTTGGTGGCATCAAAGACCAGTATTCATTGGTAAATTATCTTCGAAAGGCCGATGTTTTTGTGTTTCCATCCTACCTCGATAGTTGGGGCATGGCTGTGGTGGAAGGCATGGCTTGCGGCTTACCTGTTATCGTAAGTGAGGAGGTGGGTGCATCGGAATTAATAAACGACAAAGTTGGCTTTATTTTGCCTCTCATTGAAGATCAGTGGATAAATGCAATGCTAACTCTACTTTATAATCCAACGCTAACAAGGAAAATGGGCATTCAAGCTGCCATTAATGTGGCATCTTTTACCTGGAAAAATTACGAGTCTGAGGTAATTAAAAGACTGGAAAAGGTTATTAACGTTACCTAAATAAGCTAAATGATTCAATCACCTAAAATTCTTTTATTCCAGGAATATTTTAGTCCGGGGTACCTGGCGGGGGGAATGCAGACAGCCTCTTTTCACTTTCTATCCGGGGCTAATTCATTTAATATTCGAATAGTCACTTCCAATATCGATTTAAAGAAAGTAACTCCTTATCCAGATATTTTTCCCGATAAATGGACAAATAGAAAATTTGGGGAAAGATTCTTTCCCGTTTGGTATGTAAATAAAGGATTTATTACTATTAAAATGTATAGACATTTTTTTTCCTATACACCGGATTGGATCTATTTGCAGGGTATTTATGGCTTCTATTTTTTTTTAATACCTCTCTTTTGGGCGATACTTTGTAAATGTCCAATTATTGTCTGTCCCCATGGTATGTTGGATAAAGGGGCTCTCAACCAAAAATATTTTAAAAAATGGCTATATCTAAATGTTTTTGTAGGGCTCGGCCTGCATAATAAAATTAGATGGCAGGCTACTTCAGACCATGAAATTAGTCAGATTCAGCTTATTTTCGGTCAAAAAGCAGCTATAGTTAGCACTCAATTAACAGTTCCTCCTCTAAAAAAGAGGCTTCATTTTGTTCAAAAAAAGGCTGGGTCGCTTCGTCTGTTTTATTACAGTAGAATATCTCCTAAGAAAAATTTACATCTTGTTCTCGACAGTCTGTTACATAGCCATCCATCTATTTTATTATCTATTGTCGGGCCAATGGAAGATCTGTTTTATTGGAAAAACCAGTGCCTTCCTACTATTAATTTACTTGGTGACAGGGTATGTTATAAAGGATGTGTCCCTTCTTTAGATGATTATTTAAATGAAAATGAGGAACATTTTATGATTTTACCATCGGCTGGTGAAAATTTTTCTTTTGCTATTTTTGAATGTTTGGCAAGGGGTATGCCTGTGATTATTAGTAGCCATACTCCCTGGGGGAATATTGGAGAAAGTAGGGGAGGATTTATTTTAGATGATTTCACCAAAATGTCCCTTTTGTTGAATCATTTGGTTCATTTAGATGACGTGCACTACCAGGTATTTTGCGATGAAGCTTTTCAATGTGCAGCATCTTATATTTCTAACAACAAAGCTGAAGAGGACTATCCTACACTGTTTTTATGCCGTTAGCAGGATTTTCAAAGAGGGAATTTTTCTTTTTATTCCTTTTACTGTTTTCTGTTTTTTCGGGTGCAAT
>JBMLQR010000206.1:0-1551 GCA_049241465.1 Saprospiraceae bacterium
TAGGTGAAAATGAAATTTTTTATATCTCTACTTTTATTAAATTTTAGTTTTTTATCCTTGTTAGCACAGGGAGATTTTCAGTATGGCGTCAATATAAATGATAAAACATCCGTTTTTGTTACTCCTGCCAAAATGAGTTCGGAGGAGGTTCTCCTGGCAATACGTAAAAAAAATATAAAGCAAATTAATAGTAAGGTTTCCCACGGGCTAACTACAGATTACTTCTGGGTAACTTTCAACATATCAGATATAATTAATGAAAGTCAAAGTCATATCATTGAATTAAATAGTCCTCACATTGATTCCGCTGCTTTATATTTGATTAAGGAAGGAAAGACAATATTAATTGCTGAAATTGGGGATAAGATTCCATTTACAAATCGTCCGATTATTCATCCTAAGTTATTGTTTCCATTAACAGCTGGAGCTGAGAACGGAGAATATTTATTAAAAATTGATAAACAAGGTGGATCCGCTAATTTTCCTCTTTATTTGTGGGAAAAAGATAGCTTTGAATACTATAGTACCAGAGAAATGTTACTTTGGTATGCATTTATGGGTTCTTTTGTTTTCTTTTTTATTATAAGTGCAATTGCTTCAAAATTAATTAATAATCAATTATTTAAATATTATAGTTTATTTGTTTTTGTTGTGTTGTGCTATAATTTTATAACCTCTGGTTTTTCATTTGCTTTTATTTATCCCAATAATATTTGGTTAAATGATGCATTAAGATTTTTAATATTACCCTTATTTGGGTTTTCTTATGTGTCTTTTACCCGGTATTATTTTGATGTGAACAGGGCATTTCCATTAATTGGTATCTATGGCAATGTAATAAATTCTGTTTTTGTTATATTGACCTTTTTAGGGATAGTTTTTATGGGCACTTTACAAAAGTACGCCATTCCTGTAGTAAGTATTTTATATATAAATCTTATTGCTTCTGTTATATGGTCTCTTGTAATTATTTTTTGGGTATGGGCCAGATTAAAGTACAGGACTATTTTATTTTTGTGTGCATTTTCTGGCAATATATTAGTATTGATTTTTAATGTATTAACTGAATTTGGCCTGGTAGAAAAATCGCTATTTCGCTTTAACCCCATATTTATAGCTAATTTTCAAGAGGTTGCTGTTATGTCTATTGGGATGATTTTTTATTTAAATAAAATTCAAAAAGAGAGAAAAAATCTAATAGCTGAAAGAAATCAAATCACAGAAAATGAAACTCAATTGAGGGAACAGTTAAAACAAATTATGTCCCAAAAAAGGCTAAATGACGTATTTCTTACAAATAAGGAAGAGGGATTTTCACAATATTCTTATGTGCTGAAAGATAAAACGGTTATTAATCTTTCAGAGGTTATATTTATCGAATCTATGGATCATAATCTAACGTACCATTTTAAGAATAGAAAGATTACCGAGAGAAAAACCATAAAAGAGTTTTTAGAAAAGGTAACAAATGAAAACTTTATACAAGTTCACAAAAGTTTTATTGTAAACAAAGAGTTTATAGTCACCATAGAATCTAATAAGATATCTATG
>JBMLQR010000207.1:0-5759 GCA_049241465.1 Saprospiraceae bacterium
ATTTCTCCGTCAAAATCATTTGTTCTTCTCAAGGATATTGAAAGTTTAATGGCAAATGGCTTAATAAAAGGTGGAACGTTAGATAATGCTTTGGTAATTGCTGATCGCTTACCTTCCTCAGCTGAATGGGAGAAGTGGTCTTCTATGTTTCATAGTCAACTGCCTTTACCTACTACTTTGGGGGTAATAAACAAATCAAATCAAACTTTTGAAAATGAACCGGCGAGGCACAAATTATTAGACTTTATAGGTGATATTGCCTTATTGGGTGCGCCTGTAAAAGGTCGTTTCGTTGTTCATAAACCTGGCCACTTTTCTAATAATTTATTTGCGAGAGTACTTAAAAAACAGCTCCAGGAGCAAAAAAAACTACGAGGTAAACCAAAATACGATCCTTCCAAAACGCCCGTTTTCAACTCTGTAAGGCTTGAATCCTGGTTACCTCACCGTTTTCCTTTTCTCCTTTTAGATAAAATTACCGAGTTAACAGATACTTATGTTGTGGGAGTAAAGAATATTACAGTAAATGAGCAGTATTTTCAGGGTCATTTTCCCGGTAATCCTGTCATGCCAGGTGTTCTACAAGTCGAAGCTATGGCCCAGACCGGTGGAATCCTTGCCCTTTCTACCGTAGAAGATCCATGGAATTGGGATACCTATTTCCTGAAAATTGATAATGCTAAATTTAAAGCTAAAGTTTCTCCAGGTGATATTTTACTTATCAAAATGGAATTATTATCTCCCATTCGCAGAGGTATTTGTCACATGCAGGGTATAGCTTATGTTGATAATAAAATTGTTTCTGAAGCGGAGTTAACCGCGCAGATTATTAGAAGAAAAGTAGAAAGTTAATTATGGCAGACCAATCTTCTTTGTCATTTATTCATCCTGATGCCAAAATAGGGATTGGTTCAATTGTTTTACCTTTCAGTTATATTGATAAAGATGTTGTCATTGGTGATTATTGCAAAATTGGTCCCAATGCAACTATTTTATCCGGTACCAGATTGGGGAGTTCTTGTGAGGTTTTTCCTGGCGCTGTTTTAGGCGCCGTTCCTCAGGATCTAAAATTTAAAGGCGAGTATAGCACCTTAGTTATAGGGGATAATACGGTTATTAGAGAAGGTGCTACTCTCAATAGGGGAACCATGGAAACGGGTACTACTATCGTTGGAAGTCACTGCCTTATTATGGCTTATGTTCACGTAGCTCATGATTGCATCATTGGAGATCATGTCATTTTATCTAATGGCGTTCAGCTGGCAGGTCATGTCCAAATTAATGATCATGCCGTTTTAGGAGGTAATGTGCTCGTTCAGCAATTTTGTAAAATTGGAAGATTTAGCTTCGTCGGGGGGGCCGGGCTTGTTCGAAATAATGTTCCTCCTTTTGTTAAAGTCGCCAGAGAACCTCTTTCTTACATTGGAATTAATCATATAGGCCTCGAACGAAAAGGTTTTCAATTATCTGAAATTGAAGAAATAAAAGATATTTATAATGTGATTTTTGTCCAGAATAATAGTATTTCTATTGGCCTCTCTTTGATAAAGAATTCGTTTCAATCGTCTGTCTTTAAAGATGAAATCATCTCTTTTTTTGGTCAATCAAAATCTATGATATCCAGATTTAAATCAGACCCAGTGACGCTAAATCATGAAACTAGTTCTCAATAATTTAGGAAAAAAATTTCCTCCGGATTGGATTTTTAAAAAAATTGATTTTCAATTCAATGAAGGTCAGAAATATGCTTTGATTGGTCCAAATGGTTCGGGTAAATCAACGTTGTTAAAAATCCTTTCTGGACATCTTACCCCCAGTCAGGGAAAATTACTGCCGTTCTTAAATGATACCTTGATTCCTTTAGATCAACTTTATAAACATATTTCTTTCGCCGCTCCTTATATGGATCTTATCGAGGAGTTTACTCTGGCTGAAACTATTCGATTTCATGCTCAATTCAAACCTCTAAGGAACAATATGAGTGTTTCGGACCTTATAGATCTATTGAAACTTCAAAAATCTGTAAATAAACCCTTGAAATTTTTCTCCTCTGGAATGAAACAACGGGTTAAACTTGGTCTCGCTCTTTATTCCAATGTCCCGCTCGTTCTTTTAGATGAACCAACGACGAACCTCGATGTTGAGGGGGCAGATTGGTATTTAGAGGGTATTAGTAGTCTTCCTAAAAATACCCTTCTTATTGTCGCTTCAAATACTCCCTCTGATTATGAGTCCTTTGATCACAAACTTTTTATAAAGGATTACAAAAAGAAGTCTAAGGCATAAAGTTTATTCCGTTTTGATAATCTTACTTGTTTGAAGGATTTCTCCAGCCTCAATAGTTAAAATGTATAGTCCAGCTGGATACATTGCCATAGGGATGGTTAATAGTTGTACTCCTTTCCCTAAATTCGTGTTCCATTCGAATAGTATTTTTCCTGAAATATGAGTTAATCTTAAGGTCGCTTGGTCACTTTTATATTGAGTTTGCCGTATTTGCACATTCAATACATCATTTACAGGATTAGGAAATGCGCTTAGTGAAATGTGCTGTGCTTTTGCTGGAGCGTCAGGAGCGATAAGGATGTTGTTTACTATGGGGGAACTACTCGTTGAAATGATATCCACCTCTAAAAAATTGGATGATATCAAAATGCAATTTTCAGCCTTACCTATGTCTGAAAATGATTTACCTACGCTTAAAAATAAGTTTGGACTGGAACTCGCCACACCAAAAATTCTATATCTCCCAATTTTGAGTGTGTCTAAATTAAATGCCTCATGTTGAGCTGAAACAATCAGATTGTTATCATTTACCAATACAAAAGAGTAGGGAACATTTATCGGTTTCGCATTGGTTACTTTTAATAAAATACTATCCTTTTGATTGTTATTGGCAGTTACAACGGTGCGGATGGTTGTCCCATCCTTCTTTGAAATTTGTCCGGCTTCAGGCTTATTGTGGTATATTTCTAAATAGTTGTCGGATAAATCAAAACAGGCATTAATAAGAGTATTATTTAAAATATTTGCCCCCAATTGAAATCCAAGTGTACCAGTATAAGCTACACCATATACTCGATAATTCCCTGCGGGGGTATTATCGAAATTGATTAATTGATTTTCAAATGGAGCATAAAATAATCTATTCAAACTATCGGTTATTAAAAATTGGTATTTTGTTCCTACAGGGTTATTTGGAACGGAAATATCTATTAAATCGGCTATACCATCTTTTGGACAGGAAAATAAGGTGTTTGATGATAGAAAAGTGCTTATTTGCCCTCCTTCAGCATAGCCTCCTTTGTAGAATTTTACAGAATTACTCGATAATCTGAAACAACTTGTAGCTAAGATATCGTCAGTTTTGAATGTATTTCCTACACGTAGATTTAGATTACCTGTGTAAGATAGCCCATACACTTGATAGTCACCATCTTCAAGTTTTTCAATATCTATATTTGGGGTAGAACTAAGCAATACAATATTATTAAATTTATTTAATACAATGTAAACGTATCCAGTTCTACCTGTAAACGTACTTTTTAATCTGGCAAATGAGCCTGATTTAGATAGACATAATTTTTGTATCGTGTCATTGTTTGAAAACAAAATCCGATGATTTGCAGGTCTGTCTCTTAAGATTTTAATAAAATTATCAGAGATTCTAAAACAACCCGATGAAAGATTAGCATTAAAAAGAGATACTCCTGTTTGACTGTTGAAATTTCCATTAAATGCTACACTATAAAGTCTCATTTCCCTCAATCCTATGTTTTCAAAGTCAATATTCGAACCATTAATTATTTGAATTATATTGTTTGCAAGGGTAGTGAGTACATATCGGTATTTTAAACCAGAAAGGCTGTCAGAACTTGAAAAATTAACCAGATTTGGAAGTCCGTCACCCGTGCAAATAAGCAAAGAATCAGTGTTTAGATTCGTTTTTACTGTATGCCCTCTAAAAATATTAAGTTTCAATGAAATGGAGTTCTTTGAAAGCTGAAAACATCCTGTAGAAATGTCCTTTTTTAATATAGAATCTCCTTTTTGTAAAATAATATTTCCTGTGTGTGATAAACCCCAGACGTTAATATTAGGGGTAGTATAATCTTCAAAACTTAGCAAATCAATATTTGTAAAATGTCCTAAATATAGATTAGATTGATCTGTAATTACATAAGAATAAGATAATTCATTGGTACTGTCCCTTGAAAATTTTATACTGGAAGGCGTGTTATTTCCTACACATATATTCGAAGTATCGCCTTCAACTACATTTATAATGCCTCCTTGTGGTTCCAGGTTTAAAAATGGAATCTCATTTCCCGAAATGGAATAACAAGAATTCGACGGAGCTTTTTCACCCCACTTTTCACCCTTTTTAATGTTTAAAGTGCCATTGAATGATATGGACACAATGGTGTATTTGCCAGACGGATATTCCGATGGGTAAATGTTCGGGTTGAATAAAATATCAACAATAATTTGATTCACATTCAAAATAACAAAACACTGATTACCTGAGTTATTTCCTATGGTTCTTATTTGCCTCGACGGAAAGTTCGTATCAGATGGGCAATTTTGTAGAAGAGTATTTGCGTCATCCATAACAACAAATCCTGCTATTGGATTCCTTTTCGCTACGGATATGAAATTTGAAGATAAGCCAAAACAATCTTCAGATAAAGATGGATCATTTATGGAAACACCTAACTTACCTGAAAACTCTCCGTTGTAGGAAAGTCCGTAAACTCTGTAATCACCAACTGCTTGATTAATGAAATGATAGGAATTTTTAGAAGTAGTATCTATAATAATATTATTTACATTGGTAATAAGGTACATTAGTTTCTGGCCTTGTGCGGCAATATTTTTGAAAGTTAATACATTTGCTGCACTGTCTGAAGGACAAATTTGTTGTTGATTTTGGTTATTTGACAACGTAACAAAGCCTCCTGAAATATTATTCCGATTTATAGAGAGATAATTTTCTGATAATTGAAAACAACCCGAACTTAAATTATTCCTTAGTATATTTGAATCAACTTTGGCGTTTAAAGTGCCATTATACCCCAATCCATATATCCTCAAAACCAAATCATTAATTTTATCAATATTTGGCAGCTGCTGGTTATTAAAAACTGCTAAAATCTTTCCATTTTCATTGGTTAGCAGGAAGGTTTTTTTGGCCACATTGCTTTCAATGGGATTTAATTTTAAGGATTGTACACTTTTCTTTGCGCAGATTTGTACATTGTCTTTTTCCCCAATAAAAGATATTTTGCCGACGGATGTGGCTGTAATATCTATCGAAATAGTATTTTTTGACCAAGATGCACAAGCACTGCTGCTATTATCTTTAGGGATTACATCGCCTGGGGTCAAATTAAATGTTCCCGAGTAAGAGAGACCGTAAATATAGTAGTTTCCGCCGTTGAGAGCACTTAAATCAAAGCTATTAGTGGTAGAAGTAGCTACTAATTTTTGTTGTTTATCGGCAATAAGATAAATATATTGGTCACCCACCGCATTACTGGTATTTGAAAGCTGTAAAGGTTTTGAAAGATCTGACTGACAAATAGTTACATTAGCATTGTTACCATTTACAACAATATTTCCACCTTCAATCTCAGACCAGGTAACTTCTTGAAATCCTAAGGTTAATTCAAAGCAGGATATATTGTAATTCTGCAAAAAAACGGATTTTCCAATTTGGTATGAAGGTTGGTCTAAATAGGAAAATCCATATATTCTAA
>JBMLQR010000208.1:0-4707 GCA_049241465.1 Saprospiraceae bacterium
ATACCGATAAAAACAAACGTATTTTCCCCATTCCTCAAACAGCTGTTGATGGGGCGTCAAATCTAAAAGATTACCTTAAGCAAAATGCCGGGTATTAATTATTGAACCTCTTTAACTTAAAAAAGCACTTAGGAACTGATTCCTAAGTGCTTTTTTTTTATTCCTATCCACCAGGATAAACTATTAATAAGTCCTTATTTTTTAAAAACAGCATGATTCTCATCGCCACCCGATGTTAAATATGCCACTAAATCTCTCAATTCCTCTGCATTCAGGGAATTTACCATGCCTGGTAACATGGAAGATACACTGGAATAATTTTTAGACAATACGTTTTTCTTTGGCACTTTAACCAAAATGTCAGCTACGTAAGGATTTTGGGCAATGTAATAATTCTCCTCATCTTGATTGGTAATTTTACCTACCATGCTTTTACCATTCTTAAGCTGAAACTCCGTGGTCGCATATTGATCTGAGATGGTTTTGCTTGGAAGGAGAATAGCCTCCATGATATCTTTGGTACTAAACCTGGTACCAATCTGAGTAAGATCGGGTCCAACATTTCCCCCTTCTCCCTTAATCGCGTGACATCGGATACAAGTGGTGGCTATGTACATAGATTTACCCGTTTTAAAATTCCTGTTTTTCAAGGCTGAGGCAAACAGAGTATCCATATCCTTTAACTGATAATTTTTACCCGGTCCTTTTGGATAATCCGATCTCTCCAGATCATTGCCGGAATCGGTCAATAAATCGCCGCCAGATAGTTCATCATAATATTCCCGTTTTCCTTTACTCACATTTTTCAATGCAAAATTTCTTGCCTTATCAATAAAACCGATATAACTGTTTCCACCGCGATAAGAAAAAGCCTTGCGATACCATGCAAAGTATTTCTCCCTCATTTCAGGATTCCATCCCTTTTCTGCTTTTGAAATCATAATGGCGAGGTAAGTCTGTTGAGGTTCAGGCATTTTTTCCAACATTTTGGCAATATCCAAACCATATTGAGGATTTCTAAGAATAAGATCCTCAGAACTCATGGCCAACTCCTCATTAGGATTATTCTGCTCCTTTTTATCCATTAAAACCAATGTTTTTGGCAAAACAGAAGGGGCTTCCAGGAAAACGAGTAATTTGCTGAGTGCCTTATTAAAGTCATTTGTATTTGCAGGGTACTGCGCATCGAATAAAGCGATTAACTTTTTCTTTTGGGCGGACGCTGGCATACCAAAACGAGAAAAAACCAATTCATAAGCCCTCAACACATCTAATTGTTGAGAAGCAGATAAGGAAGCATAATTAATTCCGTATAACGCATCAATTATCAATGCCTTATCCACTTCAGTAGTTGTTCTCACAAGACCAATCATAGCATTTGTCAAAGCCACTGCATTTTTTTCATTGAGTGCTTTCTCTTTCCAAGCACTTAACGGCTGGTGTTCCAATGCCATCCTGGCAGCATATCTGATATGTCTGTCTGCATGATTCAGATGAGGCCAAACCGTTGCAACTGCCGCTGCATTTGGTGCTCCGTGAAAGCCTTCCAGTTGTCTGCGCAATTTATTTTCTTCCGTAATTTGGGTCATTTCCCCATCAGACGTAGATTCATTTCCTTTATAATACACCCGATATAAGCTGGATTCCAAACGTCGGCCACCTGTTAAAAAGTAAAGGGAACCATCAGGACCAATGGCTCCATCAGTAAGTGGTAGCGGAGCAGCAGATAAGAATTCCTCCTGCACAGCCGTGTAACTTGCACCTTTTGGCTTAAGATGAATGGCATGGACGATACCAAAACTCCAATCGAATGCCAACAAGGTTTGCTTATATTTTGTAGGAAATTTAGCTTCCTTGAGATACATTAAATTGGTCGGTGAACCTTGCCCGATATTGATAACCGGCGGAAGATTATCGGGAAAAGCAGGACTCCATTTACCATTTCCTGTTCTCCAACCAAATTCAGAACCACTTGTCGCATGA
The DNA here is from genome assembly GCA_049241465.1 of Saprospiraceae bacterium. Lineage (GTDB taxonomy): Bacteria > Bacteroidota > Bacteroidia > Chitinophagales > Saprospiraceae > BJGN01. Next base: position 1,984 of record JBMLQR010000208.1, read on the forward strand.
CAAATACGGGTTGGGCGATACCATGGAAGACCAAAATCCCATTCCATGTCTGCATCATATACAAAAAGATCACCTACGTCATTGAAAGCTAAATCGAATGGATTTCTATAACCTGAGGAGATTAATTCCCATTTTTTGCCTTCCGGATCTACGTTAGCAACCCAACCTCCAGGTTCTTTTCTATCATTTGCATGACCCCTTGGATCCTTAATTTCAGGAAATAAATTATCATATTTCCATGTCTTGGGAATCCTGTAACTATCCATTTCAGGAAGATCTGTATAATTACCACAAATTACATATAACGATTTTTTATCAGGTGATAACTTGATGCTATGTGGTCCGTGTTCCCCTTCACCTACTAAGGTTTTAAGCAAGGTCAACTTATCAAATTGGTCATCTCCGTCGGTATCCTGTAATCTGTAAAAACCGCTTGTTTTAGGCAGATTTTTACTTGGGCGATTATTCACCATAACATATAAGCTATTAAAAGCATATAATAAACCGTGAGCTGCGCCAAAATTCAAGGTATCATTTTTAAGCATGATTTTTTCAATCTTATTGGTATCCAGTTTTTCACCAATCCGAGGGATGGTCAAACGATACATACCTCCATATTGATCAGAAGCAATCATTCTGCCTTTGTCATCAAAACACATGGACACCCACGAACCTCTTTGATTATCGGAAGGACGATACAGGTGTTCTGCTGCAAATCCCTCGGGCACTTTAATATTGACCACCTCAGGATCCTCAGAGGTATTAACGTATTTAAATACGCTATAGGAACTAGCGGCCAATAAAATTAGAGGCAGGAATACATATAAACTAAATCTACCAAAACGATTCATATCCAGATTTTAAGGTTCTTAATAGGTTTGATGTACTAAACTACAAATTTTATTATTTAAAATGGAAAAGAATTTTTATCCCTTTTCTTTATTTAGCTAATTTCGACCCCTAATTTGTAAGAAAATGAAATTGATTGAAATTAAGGCACGTTGTTCGAATCCATCAAAAGTTAGACAACTGCTTCTTCAACAACCCAACATACAGTTTATCGGTGTCGATGAACAAGTTGATACTTATTTTAAGATTCCCTCTGGGCGATTGAAATTAAGGGAAGGAAACATTGAAAACAGTTTGATATACTATGATCGTGAAAATAAAAAGGATGCTAAAAAATCAGAGGTGACCTTGTACAAACCTGCCGAGGTGGCTTCCTTAAAAGCGGTTTTGGTAGCTGCCCTGCCTACGCTGATTGTTGTTGAAAAGAAAAGGGAAATTTATTTTATTGATTACATCAAGTTTCATATCGATACGCTGACAGCGCTTGGAAGTTTTCTTGAAATAGAGGTTATAGATGCTACTGATGCTATGGATATTAATAAAATGAAGGAACACTGTCAATTTTACATGAACTTACTTGACGTTCAAAAGGAAGATCTGATAGAAAATTCCTATAGTGACCTGTTACAAATCTAATGCCTGGAAAATTATGAAAGAGAATCTCGGTTTTTCAGTCCATGAGGTCGCCAATGCCTTTTTATGTTTTCCTGCTGAGGAAACGATTCCTTCCTTAGGCAATGGACATATTAATGATACTTTTTTGGCCACTGACGAAAATACAGGCACCCAGGTAGTCCTCCAAAGGATAAATACCCATGTTTTTCGGGAACCAGAAAAGGTGGTTGAAAATCACCTGACCATTTATAATCATTTGACATTACAACCATCCAGATTAAAATTATTGCAACCCATTGTAAATCAATCAGGTGAATATTTGTATAAGGATATTCATGGAAATGCGTGGAGAGCTGTAAGGTATATTCCAGATACCTTTGCCATTGAGTCAGCCAGTTCTGCAGACATCATTTATCCAGCGGCAAAAATACTGGGTTTATACCTCCGTGAATTATCCACCTTATCTGCTGAAAAATTATATGATACGATTCCAAATTTCCACAATAGCATATTAAGGACCCGAGCCTTTTCTTATGCGGTCAAATATGGTATACCAGAAAGGATTAAGGAAGCAAAAAAAGAAATACAATGGGTCAGGGAACACCAATCAATCTTTATAAAAATCACCAGATTATCCCTGCCTTTCAGAGCGGTTCACAACGATGCAAAGATTGGAAATATCCTTTTTGATAAAAACAGTGGCCAGGCTTGCGCAGTTATTGACTGGGATACCACCATGAGAGGATCCTTTTTAAGTGATTTTGGCGATATGGTACGAACCATTTCCACCACTACGGCAGAAGACGATCCAAATCTGTCGGCGGTACACGTCGATTACCACCGGTTTGAAGCACTAACCAGTGGATGGTTAGACGGAGTAGGAAGTATATTAACCTCTGTGGAAAGGGAAAATCTACTTTTAGGCGCCCATTGGTTGATATTGGAACAAGCCATACGCTTTTTAGGAGATTATCTTGTAGGGGACAAATATTACAAGATAAAATATCCCGATCATAATCTCATAAGAGCAAAAAACCAATTAAAACTGTTTCAATCGCTACTTGAACAAGAAACAGAGCTAAAGAAACTTATTCTATAAATTCAGCCAATAGGTAAATTTAGCCACAAGTGCCCTATTCTTCTTAGTTCCATAAAAGGTGTCATAATTGTCGGTGTAAACCAGGAATAGATCAGAAACGGGAGCGAACCGCCATTGTAAACGGGCATTTATGTTTAAGTTTTCAACTTGATTATTGTATT
>JBMLQR010000209.1:0-1779 GCA_049241465.1 Saprospiraceae bacterium
ATTAATTTCGCCCAAAATTAACAGAACCCATATTTATGAAAGGATTTTATTTTGCGTTGTTTATATCTCTAACTACCATCAGTTTTGTTTCTGCCCAAAAGGGTACCATTCGTGGAACTATCCTTGATAAATTAACTAAGGAAACCATCATTGGTGCTAATATCATGATTGATGGCTCTGATCTTGGTGCGGTAACAGATATTAATGGCCAATTTGAAATGAAGGAAATTAATCCGGGCTTTTATGCACTGACGATTAGTTACGTTTCCTATAAAACCATCAAGATTACTGATCTTGAAGTTATTTCTGATAAAACTACCCTGATTAATCTCGATCTCGAGGAAGATTTAGTAAACCTGGGTGAAGTAACGATCGTTGCTGCCAGGGAGACTAATACAAACATAGCCATTATTTCAGATATACGCAGATCATTTCAAGTGGTAAGCGGCTTGTCTGCTGAGCAAATCTCTCTTTCCTTAGACAGAGATGCCGCTCAGGTAGTTAAGCGGGTGCCAGGTATTACCATTACAGATAATAATTTCGTACAAATCAGGGGTTTAGCCCCCAGATATAATCCTGTTCAATTACACAATGCGTTTGCTCCTTCCGTAGAGGCGGATGTGAAATCATTCAATTTCAATATTCTTCCAAGCTCTCAATTAGACAGAATATTGGTCTATAAATCTCCTTCTCCAGATATTTCCGGAGAATTTTCCGGAGGCCTGGTGAAGATTTTCACAAAAAGTATTCCTGAGGAAAATTCAATTTCTCTTGATTATTCTACTCAATTCAGGCAAAATACTACTTTCAATACATTTATAAATCAGGAAAGATCTTCTTCCCATTGGACTGGATTTAATAATGGAATGTTAGATTTACCTGCCAATTTCCCAAAAACGCTTAGAGACAGTAGGTTAACAAGAAATGAGATTGTTCAAGCGGGTCGTTCGCTGGTCAATACCTGGGAACCTGAAACAAGAGATGCTGGTCTGGATCAAAGAATTGGTGTTACTGGTGCCTTCCGTTTTAATATTGGAGACAAAATTAAGATTGGCAATATTACTTCTTTTAATTACAGTAATTCCTTTTCTAACTTCGGCATTGCCCGTGCAGATTACAATGAACAAGACAAATTAACAGGTAATCGTTCTATCATTTTCAATTATAATGATCAGCAATATACCCAGTCTATAAGATCGGGATTGCTTCATAACTGGGCCTTTAAATTCGGAGATAATCATCAACTGGAGTTTAAGAATTTATTTAATCAAAATGCTATCTCTCAATACGTTGACAGGTACGGAACCAATCTTGAAGCACAGCAATTTGCTGATTTAGCTTTTGGATCTTACGATCAGGTATATAGAGGTATTTACTCGGGACAATTATTGGGAAATCATTCTTTCAAGGATGAGACCATGAAGGTAGAATGGATGGTTGGTTACAATACCTCCAACAGGGATCAACCCGATTACAAAAGATATAGAAAGGATATAGATGTGTCTAATAAAGAGGCACAATTATACATTCCACCAGGTCAGGCCGTCTCAGACTTTTTAGGAAGATTTTATTCTGAAATGACTGAAAATGCGTTAACAGGTTCTTTTGGTCTGTCTAAAATACTAAAAATAAAGGGTCTGCCTGATTTCGCTCCTGAGATAAAAGCAGGTGGATTTTATGAGAAAAAGGAAAGGTCCTTTGCTGCTAGAAATATTGGGTATGTGCGTCCGGTTATCGGATTTAATGATGCTCTCGGTCGTCTTGATATCTGGGATCTGT
>JBMLQR010000210.1:0-4573 GCA_049241465.1 Saprospiraceae bacterium
AAAATTTAAACGAGGAGGAACGTCAAAAACCAGCCATTTATGCCAGAGATGAAAACGGAAAACCATATTCACCGAGTTGGTACACCTTAAACATGAAAGGAATGTTTACCGTTTTTAAATCTAGCACCTTAAATATTGGCCTTGAAAACTTAACGAATCAAAGGTATAGAACCTACAGTTCCGGCATAGTAGCACCAGGTTTCAATGCCATTGTTGGGTTATCTGTTTTAATCTAACGATAAATAATAAAGAGGCTATCCTGAAGGTCAGGGTAGCCTCTTTCTTTAATTGTTTAAATATTATCTTGGCTTTGCTAACACCCAAGCTGCTTTTCTGCCAATATTATTAGTGCCATAATGAACCCATCCATAGCCATTTTCGCCCCAATCACCCGTTCCTAAATTAGTCGCTCCCCAACTATTTTTAATCAACCAGGCACTTTTGCTGTCATCCCAACCAATGATCAGAATGGCATGATTACTTGAAGGAGTGGTATAATTACTTGGCGTCTCATAAAATACCCCAGTGGTATAATTTGAAAACAAACTAGTTGCATTTAAAGATGCAGAAACTGATCCATAAGTACAAATAGCCTTTTTAATTTCATCCACACTTGCAATTTTTGAGATGTCTCCTGTTGCGGAACAAATTCCCCAATCAATTGCATAATAATTAGTTGCAGGGACTGCAGCAGGACAAGCCATATTTGCTCCTAAATCAGGTGAGGCTGCTTCCGTAGTTAAATTTTTATTATTATTCACCATCCATTCAAAGATTAAATAAGCATTTCCACCGCTACAAGCATTAGCATTTGTACAGTTTCCAGCTTGCTGTTCTGATGCATCAATAACCAGGTTATTCACTTTCTTATAGGAAGTTTCATAAGCACCTACGGCGCCGTAAGTCCAGCAGTTTCCACATTTTTGAGCTTTAACAGGTGTAATCAATCCTGAAATTCGGGCATCATAAAATGATCTGGAAGTATTACATGTAAGTAACCATTTCTTAATGATTTCAATAGAAATGGGCGTAAGTTGTCTGGTAGTAAGGTATCTTTTAATACGAGCATTTTCAGTAGAACTAACTTCTTGATCACCAGTAATTTGAGCTATAGGTTTTCCAAAAGTAGTCGTTACGCCGACATTAAAACCTAAATTGTTCTTAATAATATATTCCCTTTGTTTAGCTAATAATGCTTTTGCATTAGCATCAATTTTCAATTCCTTTTGTGCATAAAAAGCTGGTAAAACGGGTATTTGAGAAGTTATAATCTGTCCACTTAAGTTTGTAGGCGGTTTCCAACCTGGATCTACTTGTGCAGAAATCCATTGAACGCTTAAAATTAAAGCAAGACAAAAGAAAAATTTTAAAAATGAATTTTTCATAATGGTTAATTTAAAATGTTTATGAATCGATGTGTAAATAAAAAGTGCGTCGTTCCCTGGGCTTTTGCGATGCGGAAAATCCTCTCCTTAAAATAAAACTCACAGCATAATTACCCTTTTTCTTTGTGATGAAAATAAATTCCCTCTCTTGATTTCCCCCATCCACATCTTCGGGGCGGGGAAGTAATTTATTACTTACCATGTCCAAGTAAGATGAAAAAAGGGTGTCTTCCAATTGCCAGGTAAACCCCATACTTATCTGGTCTACAAATTTAAGACGCAAAGTATCCCCAACTTTCAGTTGCATTGAATCCATTTTTTGAGCATTTAAAGTAATTGATTTTAACATCATAAAAATGAAGAGTAGCCTTTTCATGTGTTTTATTTTAAATGTAATTTAATGAACTATTCGTTCCATTAAATTAAGTAAAAAAATATAAATCCAAAAACAATCCATTTTAATAAGTTCCTATTTCACTCGATAAATATCCAATTCTCATGGCTATAAATTCTATCGTTTGGGTTGGCGTATTTATGGGTTCACTATAAACATTCCAACTTTTTTCCCCTTTATTTCTCCAACCTATAGAGGCTGCCGCTGTTGGGCAAATAAGTTGTAGTTTTCCATTTTTCTTCGTCACCTTGGGTAATGTGGTGATGGGAGGCTTATTATCTCCATTCCACCATTCTTTTATCAGCTCCTTTTCAGGTACCCCACCCTTATCGGGGAATTTTTGTTGCCATTCATCCATCTGCTGACGCATTTTCTTGAGAATGCTTGCATATTTTGGGTCATCAGCCAAATTAACCAATTCAAAAGGATCCTTTTCCCAATCGTATAATTCTTCTTTAGGTTTAGTTTTTTCAAACCATAGATTTTGAAAACCTGTCAAGGTACCTTCGTCCCTCATTTTTAGGATATTCCGCATTAATGGTTGTTGTTTCCTATATTCCAAATCCATATAGCGGGGTAATTCAGGCAAATAATTTCTAACATATTGATATTTTGGGGCAAGCACCGTTCTCACCCTATCATAATGAGAATCAAGACGATCTCTGGCGGCAAAAACCATTTCTCTGCCCTTTGTTTTAGCATATTTACCTAAAAATGGAATTCCTGCCAAACCATTTGGCGTTTTGATACCCGCCAATGAGAGAACTGTTGGCGCAAAATCAATCGAACTAATCCAACGAGAATCTCTTACACCGCCTCCTTTTCCGTTGGGAAACCTTATGATAAGAGGGACATGTAAGCCTCTTCTGTAAATTTCTCTTTTATAGAAGGGTAAACCATCCCCATGGTCTGTCCAGAAAAAAATAATGGTATTATCAAGGAGCCCATCCTCTTCCAACTTTTTTAATAAAACACCTATTTCATCATCCAGGGTAGAAATATTAGAATAATGCCTGGCTACTTCTGTTCTGGCGACAAGATTATCAGGATAAAATGGAGGTAACAACACTTTTAAGGGATCAACCCGCAAAGGTTTATCTGCATTCGCCCAAATCTGTGATTCGTGCGTAGTATTAAAATTAAAGACACTAAAAAATGGCTTTCCTTTGGGTCTGTTTCGCCAGGTAGCTTTGTTAGAAACCTCGTCCCACGCGGTTGGAGGTGCTTCAAACTGGTAATCTGTTTTATTATTATTCGTTGTATAATAGCCTTGCTGCCTTAAATATTCTGGAAAACATCGTATTTCAGCAGGCATAACCGCACTGTATGATTTGGGAAGACCTGTTTGTTCCGGATAAGTATTATTTAAGGTTCGCATATTATGTCCCCCGTTATAGGTTTGGTAGGACCCCGTAATAATGGCATTTCGACTTGGCGCACATACACCCGCGGTAGTATAAACATGATCATAAATGATACCTTCCTTTGCCAATCGGGAAATATGAGGTGTTTTGATGGTTGAATCGCCGTAAGCTGGTAATCTTGGGCTCATATCTTCTGCAGAAATCCAGATAATATTGGGTTTATCCTGTCCAAAAAGCTTGGCTTCAAAGGAGAAAATCAAATAAAAGAGGCAAAGAATTCTACCGGAGTAAAGAGCAGTTTTGAAAATATTCATATTAAAGTTCATGTTAAGTGTTTATGGCAAAGTCATTAAGAAAATCATAGCTTTATTTCAGCATCAATAAAAAAGCAGGAAGTACCATTACAGCTATTTGGCCTATTATGAAAACCACCACGTTATTTAAGTCTTTCTTAAAATCATTATTAAATTCAAAATCTTCCTGTATTAATTTAACCAATTTATCCATCGGCTCCCAACAGCCACGTAGTATTTATTACTTATAAAATTGAACCCGTACTATTAAAATTACAAAAAAACCAGTTAAAAAATGCTTAAATAAAAAAAAGATGCTGCCTAAAAAGCCTGGATGGATTTAAAATATTAATAGGAGGATGACGAGGCTAAGCCCCTGATAGTTTATTCGAAAGACTTCATCTACAAAGAAACATTGTACCCAAAACAAAAACGTTCTCTACATTCCGTGAAAACCTGTAATCTTAAAATCCGTGATTCAGAATTGGGTGGTAGTGGTAAATTTCACTTATAAAACCAATGGTAAAAAGTCTAATATTCATCGGGCATAATCTTAGAAAATCAGCTATTTTTTATGCTTTGCCATCAAAAAAGCCTATATGCCCAATGTATAAAGTAGCACACAAAAAAGAGGCTATCTTTTTAGACAGCCCCTCTAATCAATACTTATGATTTAAAAAATGTCTTATTTATCCCACCATACCTTAGTAGTAAATAAATCAGCTCCCTGGCGACCATTTGCCACATCTATATTAGGATTAACACCATATTCACCTTGAGAATAACGAAGTCTTCTTGGTATTTGGCCATTTGTTTCATTTCCTGGGTAATTCACTGGGGTGAGTTTTGGCAATCCTGTTCTACGCCAGTTACTCCATGACTCAATGTGATTTAGAAGAGAACCATTCACTAACCAATGTTCTGTATGTATTGCATCTAATTTTGAATCAAGACTTCCTGATGGATAAGGATTCGAAGCTAAGTAAGCCTGGGCATCAGCTGTTGATACAGATCCACCGTAAGAATTAATCTGAGTGACACCCGCGATGACACCAGCGTCAAAAGCATCTTTTCCACTTCCTGTAGCCCAACCCCTTTCAATGGCTTCCGCTCTCAACAACTCTGATTCTGCAAAAG
>JBMLQR010000211.1:0-5040 GCA_049241465.1 Saprospiraceae bacterium
CCAGGGTATCAATCCCGATATATTTTTGAAAATCTTAAGTACCAAAGTAGTGCTATTATTGCCTTTAATCTTCCATTGAAAATTAAAGCAACCACCGCTTTCCGATACTTTCAAAGGATAAACAATGAAAAATCTACGTTTTTAACGGACATTCAAGCCAACAGGTCATGGGGAAAATCATTCAATACCTTCCTCCAGATAACCAACTTTTTTGACCTGGAATACAGAGAAATTGGCACCGTTCCCATGCCGGGAAAATGGTTAAGGGCAGGAATAAAATTTAATTTGTTTAGTTCTTAACAGACCATTTGCAGTGTATATTAGGTAGGAAAGGATAGTGCAAAATTATTTCTCTTTAATTATTTGATAGCAGGCATCAAATAATATCAACAGCTCATGAAAATGGGGAAAATAAAAAGTATTTTTATTCCTAAGAAAAACGAATAATAAATGAGCTCAAGAATTTTCCTTCCATTTTTATTGATAGTTACCTTTTTCTCCTTACATGCTCAGAAAGGCAAGCCTGCAAATATTGAAATTACCGTCATGTCCGGCATATCAGAAGATTATTTTGATGCGGTAAGATGGAGACAACTTGGGCCTTTTAGAGGTGGCCGCTCTTGCACAGCCACTGGAGTTCCCGGGAAACCAAATCTTTACTATATGGGCACCGTGGGCGGAGGCGTGTGGCGTACCACCGATGGCGGAGGAACCTGGGAATGTATTTCTGATGGCTATTTTGGGGGTTCAATAGGTGCCGTGGCCGTTTCAGAAAGTGATCCCAATGTGATTTATGTCGGAGAGGGCGAACAAACCCTCCGCGGAAATGTATCCCCAGGAAAAGGGTTATGGCGTTCCACCGATGCCGGGAAAACCTGGAAATATATGGGATTGCCTCAATCTCAACATATTAGCCGTATCAGAATTCATCCTACCAATCCAGACCTGATCTATGTTGGTGTTTTGGGGAATCTTTGGAAATCATCTCCAGACAGAGGCCTTTACAGAAGTAAGGATGGTGGAAAAAACTGGGAAAAGATTTTGTACGAAAATGATCGGGCCGGTTGTGGCGATTTGGTGTTTGACCCAAGTAATCCCCGCATACTATTTGCCAGTACCTGGGAAATGAAGCGCAATGGCTATAGAATGGACTCCGGAGGCGAGGGTTCTCATCTATATAAAAGCACAGATGGTGGCGATACCTGGGTGAATATTTCTAAAAGTAAAGGCTTACCGGGTGGCCTTTGGGGAATAGCCGGATTAACGATTTCCCCTGCAAATCCAGAAAGAATATGGGCTTGTATCGAAGCAGAAGATGGCGGTTTATTCCGTTCCGATAATGGTGGACAAAGCTGGATTAAAACAAGCGAAGATCGTGAATTAAGACAAAGAGCCTGGTATTATTCCAGAATTACAGCTGATTCGGAAAACCCTGATGTCGTTTATGCGCTGAATGTTCCTTTCTTAAAATCCACAGATGGTGGAAGAACTTTTAAAGAGATGGAAACTCCCCATAGCGACCATCACGACTTATGGATTGACCCCGTGAACAATCAACGAATGATTGTTGCCAATGACGGTGGCGCACAAGTTTCAACCGATGGGGGCGTAAACTGGACTACCTATTACAATCAGCCTACAGCCCAATTTTATCGGGTAACCACAGATCAATCATTTCCATTTAAAATATTAGGTGCGCAACAAGACAATACTACCGTTCGCATTTCACACCGCTCCACTGGTTCAACCTTAACTGATAAAGATTGGGATATTTCAGCTGGTGGAGAAAGTGCCCATTTAGCTCCCGATCCCAATAATCCTAACGTAGTATATGCGGGTACATACAAAGGATATATGAGTCGCTTTGACCATACAACCGGGCAAGAGAGAAGCACCAACGTGTGGCCATTCAATCCGGCTGGCTCTGGAGTAGAAGTAATGAAATATAGATTTAACTGGAATTTTCCACTCCTTTTTAGCCCACATAATCCCCAAAAATTATATGCCGGTTCAAATTATTTGCATGTCACCACCAACGAAGGTCAAAGCTGGGAAGTCATTAGTCCCGATTTGACAAGAAATGACCCCGAAACACTTAAGTCCTCTGGAGGGCCAATCACTCAAGATAATACGGGCGTTGAATATTATGGGAATATTTTTGTCATCGCTGAATCCCCTAAAGAAGAGGGGGTTATTTGGACAGGAAGTGACGACGGTCTGTTACATGTTACCAGGGATGGTGGAAAAACCTGGCAAAATGTTACCCCTCCTGGTTCACCAAAATGGAATATGTTTAACTGTATCGATGTTAACCCCCATCAACCCGGCAGTGCTTATGTTGCCGCTACTCATTATAAATTCGGGGATTATACGCCCTACCTTTATAAGACTGCGGATTATGGCAAAACCTGGACAACCATAACAAAAGGTATCGATAATACGCATTATACCAGGGCCATCAGAGTGGATCCAACAAGAAAAGGCCTGTTATACGCTGGTACAGAATGGGGTATGTATATTTCATTTGATGATGGAAATTTTTGGCAACCTTTCAAATTGAACCTTCCTATTGTCTCTATCCATGATTTGCATATCAGAGATAATACCTTAATCGCTGCAACCCACGGAAGAAGCTTTTGGATGATAGACGATTTGAGCCCTATCCAGGAAATTAATAGCGAAATCAAAGCAAAAGATTTTCATTTGTTTACATGCAAACCAACGTATAGATTGGCACAGGAGAATAATGCGCCTTCCAGTTTAAAGGAAGGTGAAAATCACCCTAATGGCACTGTTTTTCATTTTTATATCAGTGATTTGGCGCTAAAATCACCCTCAATCTCTTTGGAAATTTTTGACAGTAGTGGCAAATCAATACAAAAATGGAGTAGAGATAGTAAAAATCCTAAACAAAAGCTTACTGTAACAGCGGGTGGAAATCGATTTGTTTGGGACCTAAGATATCCAGGATTCACTGAATTCCCTGGCATGGTGTTCTATTCATCACCTAATAAAGGACCTAAAGTAATGCCGGGAAATTACCAGGCAACGCTTTCTGTAGATGGCAAAAAATCGAGCATCGATTTTGTTATTTTGCCTGATCCCAGATTAAAAAATACCGAGGAAGATTATAAAAAGCAATTGGATTATTTACTTAAAGTTCGCGATAAGGTCAGTGAGGCCAATCAAGCCATTCTGGACATCAGGACTATCAAAAAAGACCTAATCTATATCAAGGAAAAATTGGGTAATCAAAGTTTATACAAAGATTTGCTGATACAGGCTGAGGAATTAGAAAAGGAAATTACAAAAATTGAAAATCAGATTCACCAGACTAAGAATATTGCCAGGCAAGATGCCCTCAATTATGGCATAAAAGTCAATAATAGATTAGCTTTTTTATTAGCTGACCAACAACTGGGTGATTTCCCCCCTACAAATCAGGCTGAAGAGGTTTATGATATCCTTGCAAAAGAATTGGACGGTTATTTGAATCAGCTCAAACCCTTAATTAAAACGGGGGTGGAGACCTTAAATGCCGAAGCACAGAAAAGACAGATTCCACTGCTAAAAGAAAAAGGTTTATAGTATTGATTTTATTTTCAACCATTTGGCGTTTATTTGTCAAAAAAAAACAATTTTTTACACACTTATTAATAGGATTAACCTATTTTTAACAACTCCGAAACCTTACCATATACTTTAAAGACATTACCATGAAAAATATATTAACCCTAATCATCTCTTTTTTACTGATTACTCCATTTTTCCTAAATAGCCAAACGGCGGCGGAAAAGGCATTTGAAAAAAGAAAAGCCTCATTAAAAGCTGAGGTACAGGCAAATGTTGAAAAGCAAGCTAAATTAGCTCAAGTCATGGTGGATAAAGTTTTTAGTTTTTCTGAACTGGGATTTCAGGAAGTAGAAACATCAAAATATCTGACAAAAATTTTGGAGGAAAATGGTTTTACTGTAAAATATGGTATTTCGGGTGTTCCAACGGCTTGGTGGGCTACTTGGGGAAGTGGAAAACCAGTTATATCTATGGGCTCTGATTTGGATTGCATACCTAAAGCTTCACAAAAACCGGGGGTAGCTTACCATGATCCGATTGTGGAAGGTGCGCCGGGACATGGTGAAGGTCATAACTCTGGCATGCCTTTAAATATATTGGCTGCTATTGAAACCAAGAAAATAATGGAACGGGAAAAAATTCAAGGCACCCTTGTTTTATGGCCCGGTGTAGCTGAGGAATTGGTAGGAACGAAAGCTTATTACACGAGAGATGGTTATTTTGACGATGTTGATTTATGTTTATTTACACACGTTGGTAATAACCTCAGCGTAAGTCACGGGCAGGCACGTGGCACCGGACTCATCTCTGTATTATATGAATTTGAAGGTGAAGCTGCCCATGCTGCAGGTGCGCCATGGAGAGGAAGAAGTGCCCTCGATGCGGTGGAATTAATGAGTATTGGCTGGCAATATAACCGGGAACATCTAGATCCGTTACAAAGAAGTCACCACGTTATTCAAAATGGAGGTGACCAACCTAATGTGGTACCTTCCAAAGCCTCTATCTGGTTTTATTTGAGACACGTGACCTACCCTAAAATTATGGAACTCTATGAGCGTGCAAATAAAATAGCCGAGGGAGCAGCACTGATGAGTAATACGGCCGTTACTAAAAAAATATTAGGCTCGGCCTGGCCCAGGCATTTTAATAAAGTCATCGCTGAAACGATGTACCAGAATATTGTAAAAGTCGGCCTTCCAACCTGGTCTCCCGAAGATAATGCGCTGGCCGCTGGTATTCAGCAAGAGGTAAAAGCACCGGATGATGTGAAAGGACTTCCAACGAAATTAGATACTTTAGAGGCTCCTTCTTTATCGTTTGTTAGTGGTGGTTCTGACGATATTGGTGATATTTCATGGAAATTACCTACCGTAACGCTGGTTTATCCATCTAATATTCCGGGATTACCTGGCCATCATTGGGCCAATGCCGTATCTATGGCAACCCCTATTGCTCATAAAGGCG
>JBMLQR010000211.1:5140-9559 GCA_049241465.1 Saprospiraceae bacterium
GGCCATCATTGGGCCAATGCCGTATCTATGGCAACCCCTATTGCTCATAAAGGCGTAGTGGCCGGAGCAAAAGTACAGGCAATGACTCTCCTAGACCTTTTCCTTGATACAAAAACCATCGATAAAGCCTGGGATTATTTTAAAAATGAGCAGGGTATGAAACAAAAATATGTTCCTATGGTTAGTGAGAATGACAAACCTGCCATTCATTTAAATAATGAAATACAAAATGAATTCAGAGAGTCATTGAAAAAATACTACTATGATGAAACTAAATATTCTTCATACCTTGAACAGTTAGGCATAAAATACCCTACAGTCAAAGCAAAAACGCCTGAAAAATAATTCTTAGACATAGTAAATCTTATCATTATAAATAATTTATAATGATAGGATTAATGAATGTATTTTAGCTTAACAAAATGTATTTCATTTCATAATTTTAACTAATTTCGCCAACATGTGAAAAAATATTTTGTTAAAGTTACTTAATCCTAAATTTTTACCTTTCCCATAAATCAAGCACCACATGTTCGCACGAAGTTTTTTATCTGTAGGCATTGATGATATTGCAGCCCACCTGCCTCATATTTATTTGAAAATTGAAGACTTATCTATTGCCAGAAACATAGAATACGCTAAGTTGAATAAAGGATTAGGATTAACGAATATGAGTCTTGCTGATGTTCATGAGGATGCTGCAACGATGGCAGCCAATGCAGTAAGAAAGCTTATTGAGCAAAACGACCTTAATCCAAGTCATATAGGAAGAATTTATTTAGGTACAGAAAGCGCGCTCGATGGTTCCAAACCTACCGCATCCTACGCTTTAGATATGCTGAATGATTATTTTTCACCAAAATACGGTCCCGATTGCTTTCTTAATTGTGATGTGGTTGATTTAACCTTTGCCTGTATAGGTGCGGTGGATGCCCTTCAAAATTCATTGGACTGGGTAAGAACGGGAGAAGATAGAATAGCTATTGTCATAGGTTCTGATGTAGCTAAATATGAATTGGCCTCCACTGGTGAATATACCCAAGGTGCTGGTGCCATTGCTCTTCTTGTGAAAGAAAATCCACGATTACTGGCCTTTGACGAGCAATGGGGTGTTGCCACGCGACCTGTCCATGATTTTTTTAAACCTATAAGAACGGTTCAAAAAAATCAGCTATTAACAGAAATTGAAGAGAAAGGCATTGGGCAAAACTTGAATTTTGATAACCTTGAAAATGCCATTTTTCAGAAATTAGATCAGTCAGGATTTTGGGACACTAACGAAACCAACGTTCATATCCATAAGGTAACGCCCGTTTTTGATGGCCCCTATTCTAATTCTTGTTATCAGGAAAGAATCAAAGAGGCTCTGCAACATTATATTTCACAAAATGGCTTGCCAGTAAATGAAGCGGCCACAGATAACTGGCGCAGATTGATTTTCCACCTTCCTTATGCTTATCAGGCACGACGAATGTTTTCTGAAATATTTTATGCCGAAGCCAAAAAAAGAGGTGATCATGATGTTTTAATACAGGAACTCGGTCAAACGGAACCATTAATTCATCAATTCGAGGAAGACTCTGCCTATCAGGAAGCATTTTCTAAATTTTTAACCGCTATTACCAAAACCGAAAGATATAAAAGATTTATTGCTGAAAAAATTGAAAAGGGAGAAAGGGCCTCGTCATTGATGGGAAATCTTTACACCGCTTCCATTTTTCTTTCCTTAATGAGTACGCTAGCTATTGATTTAGACCATGATATTGAATTAACTGATGCGAGAATTGGTTTCTTCGCCTACGGCAGTGGATCAAAATCAAAGGTTTTTACAGCAACCATTCAACCTTCCTGGCGTGAAATTACCCATAGATTCCAATTATTTAATCAGTTAGAAAACAGGCAGTCTGTTTCTTACAACGAATATGAGGCACTACACAGAGAAAATTTAACTCAAAGTATCAAACAAGTAGAGGGTGAATTTTATCTAGCTTCTATTTGTTCCGAAAAGGGCGTAAAAGAAGGCGCCAGACGCTACGGTTGGCGTCCTGCAAAAGTTCCTGTAACCGTAAAAATGTAAAAGTAACCCAGGTTTTCCTAAAGGTTATTTATTGTTATATAGGGCAATAGTTTAATGTAAATGGAGTCGTTCACATTGGGGAGTT
Source organism: Saprospiraceae bacterium (assembly GCA_049241465.1). Classification (GTDB taxonomy): domain Bacteria; phylum Bacteroidota; class Bacteroidia; order Chitinophagales; family Saprospiraceae; genus BJGN01. The sequence goes on from JBMLQR010000211.1 coordinate 7,303, forward strand.
TCTTTAAGTCCTCAATGTGTTGAAACAATCCATTATTTTCTCTATATAAACAGATGGCTCTGGCTAGTTTGTACCTCACATAAGGGTGTTTTGAAAGCCCCTCTTGATTTGTATAGTTTATTGAAATACAGGGTTTTAAAGTCTTTTCCGTAGTTAAACAAGTTTTAATTGATTGAAACACTGAATCCCTCAATCCATACGTTTCTTTCACTTGTTCGACAGATACAAATCCACAGAGCGATTCTCTAAAAGTAATGATCCTTTTGGCCAGGTAAGGACCAATACCATAAAGAGCTTCCCATTGAGCAGAATCCGCTTCGTTTATATCTATTGTTTTACATCGAAAAACTCTATTTTCCTTTAAAAAAGGTTTACGCTGTATTTCTTCAGCCTTTTTTACATATAAATATTTTGATATACTAACAAATAGCGGCTCTGTCATACCGTAAAGCTTTTTAACATCCCCTACTTTTTTAAAGCTCCCTCCATTCTCCAAATATTTCACCCAGCGCCTGGCCAAAAAATCAGGTACAGATAATATGTCCAGTGATTGAAGATTCACTTCATTGATGTTTAGAGAGAAATCCAGGGGTATTATTTTTTGTTTAGCTGGCTGTTTTTCCGCCTTAAATACGGAGTAAACGGGTATTATTTCATCTGTTTTTGAAAAACTTAAAGCCCATAATTGCCTGCTTAACAGACACCAAACCAATAAAAAGAATGTAAGAAATCCATTTCGTAATGCATTTGGGAAATAAAAAAAGGAAGAAAATTTATTTTTCATTGATTAATTTTTTTGGAAATTAAAAGCACCCGACACGCCAATATCATAAACCTCTATGTTTAATTTTACAGCTATGTCCAGCAGTTTTCGTTTAAAATAAAATGGTAGATCGGCATTTAAAATCAATAATTTGGGTGGACATTCCCCCAGCCATTTTTCCCAGGGACCGGCAAAAGAACTTGCTACCCACCAATAAGTGCCAAAGGGAATAAAATCATGAGACTTTTCACCGTTAAGCAGGACAAATGTCTCATTGTGCATATTGAAAGAAATGACAGATTCCGGTAAAATAGTATAATGACGCTTTGTCGCCCATTTTTCTAAATACAAGATGTCCTGACGCTTTTTATCGATAGGTTTATTAGAAAAAACAAAAAAAGAATGCCCTTTTCGAATAGTTAAAACGGCATTTCCCCTTTCAGATAAAATATAGGTTTGTTCTTCTTTATTGTAGTATAAAAATGAAACTTGAAATAGGGTAAATAATAAACAGGTGGAAATAATAAATACATTTCGTTTTTGGTATTCAATAGATAATGCTATAAGAAAAACAATGATAACAAGGCAGATAATAGCAGCATCTGGCAGATAAATGCCTTCTGAAACCGCCCAGGTAACATCGCTTAAAAAGGACATGATCCAACGAAATAAAAAAACAGAAAACTCGAGTAACCAACCAATAAAAGCATTTAACAAAGGAATGCCAGATACTGTGATATAAAGTAAGGCTACCGCAAGAATGAAGGTAGATAAAGGAATAGCTACCCAGCCTGTAATAAGAAAAAGCCATGAAAACTGTTGAAAATGATATAATAAAAGGGGTAAAGTGACCCATTGAGCGGCAAAACCCATGACGGTCATTTCCCAAAAATACTGAATTAGTTTATTGGAAAACGTGTACCTTCCTACCCACGACTTATAGAATCCTATGATCCCTGCCACAGCCAGAAAAGATAATTGGAACCCAATATGAAAAAAGAAGTTTGGATCCAGCAAGAGTAAAAAACAAGCCATAGCAAACAAATTATTCCAGGCATTGGCTGTTTTCTGGAATATTCTGGCCAATATCATTAGAATGGAACCACCTACTGCCCTGAGTATTGCCGGCTCAAAATGAGTTAACCAGGCGAAAAGAACAAGGAAAAGAATAAATAAGCCAGCACTGAAAATTCTTCCTCTTTTACTATAAACAGGAAGTAAGCCAAGAATAAATTGAATGATACCCGCCAATATTCCAACATGGAGCCCACTTACGGCAAGTATATGCATCGCACCCGTTCGCTTAAAATCGGTCATAATTTCAGAAGTAAGACCCGATTTATTTCCAAGTAACAAGGCATCCATCAGTCCTAAAGAAATACTATCTTTTAGGGCTTTTCCTAATATACTAGAAATATATTGTTGTGCTTTATCTCTGTAAAACAAAGATCCCGAAGCAGCTTTGATTTCCTTCCAATTGGCTCTGTTTCCATA
>JBMLQR010000212.1:0-17898 GCA_049241465.1 Saprospiraceae bacterium
GCAAGGGCTTTAGTTAATAATCCGTCTATTATTCTTGCAGATGAACCGACGGGAAATCTCGACTCAAAAACATCTTACGAGATTATGCAATTATTTGAAGAAATTCATAAACTTGGAAATACTATCATTCTTGTTACCCACGAACCTGACATTGCTGCGCATGCTCATAGAATTGTGAAGCTTAAAGATGGCTACATAGAAAGTGATGAACTAAATCAGTCTATTCAAAGTTTTACGATGCCTGTGTAAATTTGTTGCTTGAAATGAAAATATATACAAAAAACGGAGATTTGGGAAAGACCTCACTGATAGGCGGCAAATCTCTATCAAAGAATAATATCAGGATTGAGGCTTATGGAGGTGTTGATGAGTTAAACGCATGGATTGGTTTATTAGCTGATTTGCTTGAAGATGACCGCCAGGTAATATTTCTAAGGTATATTCAAAATCAGTTGTTTGTCATTGGTTCCAAATTGGCTACACCAATAAATAGTACTTACTTAGCACCTGAACTGCCCGCGGATTTAATTGAAAAGCTGGAGGCTGAGATTGATTTTATGGACGCTGATTTACCAGCATTAACCAATTTTATATTACCCGGTGGCCACACTTTAATTTCATACTGTCATTTAGCCAGGGTTGTATGTAGAAGAGTTGAACGAAATATAGTCTCTCTTACTGAAGTAGAAGCGGTAGAAAATCAGATTTTGGCTATCATAAATAGATTTTCCGATTACCTCTTTATTTTGGCCAGGTATAATGCTAAAAAATTAAAGGTGGAGGAAATCGTTTGGAAAGCACCTTAAAATTTATTTTGAATTCTTGAATTTTCGTATAAATTTGCAGGGCAATTCGGTTTATGCCTAGTAACAACGTGTTTTCAGCAAATTCGCTACGGTTTATCTTCATCATAATCTTTACAGGGTTAATTGTTTTTTCATTATTTGTCTTTTTTAATGTATTTACAGAAGACTTTCTTCCTAATATTGGTATTTCAGCTTTACTTGTAGGTGTTTTTTCACTGCTTTCATTTATTATATACCGGACTGTTAACATCGATGAAACACTTTCTCGTTCGATTTTCTTTTTATTGGGATTAATCCCATTTTTTACTTTTTTCGCGCATTTTCTTAATCAATTCAACCCAAATTTTTTATTCATATTACCATTAGGGATAATTCTCATAGTTATTAAATATTTTTTTAACGAGAGTCTCTCTTTTGGTGTATATTTTTCTACCCTTTCATGTATTTTCCTTTCGCTACAACCCTCTGTACAGTGGATGTTTTTGCAAATTTTCACTGGATTACTTATTCTTTTTTTACCATTTGAAAGTAAGAAGATATCCTATATTATTGGAAGTATTCTTATTTTATGTATAACCTCCATATTAATTTCGGTCAGTTTAAAACTAACTTACTCTACCTTTCAACCTTCTTTTGAGGAACTCATCACCTTCTTATTTATTCAGTCTTTTTCATTACTATTCGCTTATTTAATAATACCTTTTCTAGAGAAAATTTTTTCTTTTACCTCGGCATTTTCATTAAATGAATTGGGAAATTTGGATAATTTTTTATTAAAGGAGTTAGCTCTAAAAGCACCGGGAACTTATCAACATTCTATACAAGTAAGTTATCTGGCGGAAGCTGCTGCACAAAAAATTCATGTAAATAGCTTATTATGCAGGGTAGGAGGGTTATACCATGATATTGGTAAAATAGTTAATCCTGGTTATTTTAATGAAAACATTCAAAATCTTAATCCTTTTGAAAATCAATCTTTTCATAGAAGTGCTGCTATGATTATTAAACATGTGAAGGATGGTATAGACTTAGGAAAAAAGTATAGATTACCCGAAATAATCATAGACTTTATTAGAACACATCATGGAACCACCAAAGTAGAATATTTTTATAGAAAATTTAAAGCTACGGACAATTGTTTTGATGTCAATGAGGCAGATTTTACTTATCCAGGTCCCAAGCCATCTACCCGGGAACAATCTATTGTAATGCTTGCTGATACGGTGGAGGCTGCTTGTAGAAGTTTAAAAAACCCAACTGAGGGAGATCTTTTTGATTTGATTGATAGGTTAATTGAGCGTAAGATAGAGATGGGGCAATTCGATGAATCACAATTATCTGCTAAGGAACTTGACCTATGTAAGGAGGTATTTAAAGATTACATTAAAACTTTTTACCACCAAAGAATTTCTTATCCCGAACCAGTAAGTTCGGGACAAGAATTCTTGTAATACCTTATTTTTTAATCATTGGTAAAATAATCCTTGATGGATATTTTGTGCTATGATGTACTTTATTTTTTGCTACTACGCCAACTTTTTCGTCATAGTTATTTCCTCCTGTATTTAGATTTCTGTCAAATCTTGGAAAATTACTACTTGAAATTTCAATTCTGATTTGATGTCCTTTTGGAAAAAAATTACTGGTTGATAAAGCAGATAGCTTCACTTCATACACCTTATCTTTTTCCATAAATACTTCTTTGTCATAACCTTCTCTGTATCTAACCCTCTGTATTGTTTCATCGAGATTATAGGCCTTTCCGTCGGGATAAACATCTATCAATTTAAGGGTAAAATCAGTGTCCTTAGCATCAGAAGACACAAAAAGAACGGACTCTATAAAGCCGGTAATTTCAACGTCTTCGGTTAAAGGCGGTGTAGAATAAACCAAAATATCTTCTCTTAATTCCATGGTTTGTTGATCTAATGATCCCCCTTGGATAGCATTACCAATACAACAAACATTCCCACCAAAAGAATTTACAGGATTTGCCGGATCATAAGAAAATTGGTCTGGCATATCCGTTTTAGGTGCTGACAGGGTCAAAACACCATCTCCATTTCTGGAATTTGCTTTACCGTTACTATTCAAATAAAATGGAGTAGCCACGGCTTCTTTTGGAGGCCAGGTTTCACTTTGTTGCCATTTATTAGAACCCATAGTGAAATATTGAACTCTTGGTAGTTTACTTTTGACTCCATTTTCCTGACCTTTTAACCAGTAATCGAACCAGCTGTAAGTTAGTGCGTCATAATCTAATCGGGCATCTCCTACACTTCTTTCACCCACAATGGTATTTTCGGTTGCCCTTTTAAAGGAGCAGTGTAACGTAGGTGCAATAACTAGGTATTGATTATCAGCAGCTTCAGGAAATTTAGATTTGTCTCTTAATAGGTTAAAAAGGGAAATATTAGGTGTTGTAGCGACATCATACCATGAAACGAACCAATATGAGGGTTTTTTAAATGCCATATTGTCATGAAACAAACCACCTTGAAACCATTTTTGGTCATTAGGTTTTCTTCTAATCATGTCTTCATAAACGCCTATCGGACCATTTACATTTTTAATAATATCCTGAACGGGTAAATGCTTTAAAGCGGTAACCCAGTCAACTTTAGGGTTTTCAGGCGCAAGGTCAAAGTTCCGGGATACTCTTATTAACTCCTCTTGGGTAATGTCAACCGGAAAAGTAGGTCTTACTCTGTCATTTTGAACACTATATAGCCAGGAAGTGAATAACATCTGCTGTGCCCCGCCTCTAAACCAATTACCCTGCTCATATAAATTTCCAATTTTTCCAACGCCAGCGCCAAATCCTTGTGGAACAAGGGCAGTATGCGCCGGATGATCGAGGGATGCTACAGCCATTTGCCATTCTGCCGTTGAGGAACAACCAATGGTTCCAATTTTCTGATTGGACCATTCCTGTGAGGAAATCCAGGAAAATGCATCATAACCATCAGTTGTGGGCGTGCCAAGAATGTCCCAAACGCCCTCGGAAAAAAAACGACCTCTTTCATTTTGAACAATATAGACATAACCTCTTTTTACAGCATCATAAGCGGTCTCGTACTGTCTAATAGCCTCCTTGCCATCAATCCATTGATTGAAATTGTAAGGTGTTTTAGATAAAATTACAGGATATTTTCCCGGGCCTTTAGGTCTGTAAATATCTGTTGCAAGCCTTATACCATCACGCATAGGCATCATCACTTTTTGGTCAACTACGGCAATTTCTTTTAATTTCTCAAGAGTAACTGCCTCATTTTGCCCAAATAAAATGAGTGGGAATAAAAATAGAAATAAGCATTGTTTTTTCATGTAAGTAGATTTAAAATGATTTTTCAGCTTTACCCGTATAATTAAAAGGAGTAATTTTTAGTAACTCCATTTTCACCTCTTCATCCACTTTAAGGTTATGGATAAACTGATGAATTTCGCTTTCGTTAACGTTACTGACCCCTCTCGTCAGATCTTTTAACGCTTCATAAGGTTTTGGGAAACCCTCCCTTCTCAATATAGTTTGAATAGCTTCTGCTACAACCATCCAGTTTTTACTCAAATCTGATGAAATTTTATCTTCTTGAACACGTAATTTTGATAAACCTTTTTTTAATGATTTTATCGCAATTAAGGTATGAGCAAAAGGGACACCTGTATTTCTAAGCACTGTACTGTCTGTTAAATCTCTTTGTAACCTGGAAATAGGTAATTTTTCAGCTAGATGGTGAAATAAAGCATTGGCAATACCTAAGTTTCCTTCTGCATTTTCAAAATCAATTGGATTAACTTTATGTGGCATAGCTGAGGATCCAATTTCGCCTTGAATAGTAGCTTGTTTAAAATAATCCATGGAGATATAAGTCCATATATCTCTTGAAAAATCGATGAGTATTGTATTTATACGTTGTAAATTGTGAAAGAGAGCAGCTAAATTATCATAATGTTCAATCTGAGTCGTTGGTTTTGACCTTTCTAGTCCCAGCGAAGCTAAAAACTCATTAGCAAAATGATGCCAGTCTGTGGATGGAAAAGCCACATAATGGGCATTAAAATTTCCTGTTGCACCACCAAATTTACCGTTTATCGGCACAGTGGATAAATGCGCTATTTGTACGTTTAATCTGGACACAAAAACACCTATTTCTTTACCCAAAGTTGTTGGTGAAGCGGGTTGTCCATGGGTTCTTGCCAGTAATGGTATGTTGCCCCATGCTTCTTCCATAGATTTTAATTCGTTGACTAAAGAATAAATTTGTGGGTAAAAAACATCAGTTAAAAAATCTTTTATGGATAATGGAATGGCAGTATTGTTGATATCCTGAGAGGTTAAGCCAAAATGTATCCATTCGGAAATATCTGATAAATCCATGGCATCAAATTTTTCCTTTAGATAATATTCAACTGCTTTAATATCATGATTTGTAATAGACTCGATTTCTTTAATTTTTAAGGCTTCTTTGACATCAAATGCAGTAAAAAGATCCAATATAACCTCTTTATTTTCCTCTAGTTTTTGTGATCCCTTGAATGAAATCTGTTCAGAAAGTTTCATTAAATATTGGATTTCAACAAAAATTCTATATTTAATGAGTGCGAATTCACTAAAATAAGATGAAATTTCTTTTGTTTTGTCGGCATAACGACCATCAATAGGTGAAATTGCAGTAATCATAAGTTTTTTTATAGGTTCAAATACTTTTTAATAGCGTATCGAAATCAACATGTTCGGAAATTAATTCGATGGCTCGTTTAGATTTCCAGGGGGTACGGTTGTTTATTTTTACTTCAATTCTGCTCACTTTAACAACGGATCCGTAAGTATCTAATAACGTGGTTATAACAGGTATTTTATGCGTTTTAAGATAGGGTAGATTTAGCTCCTCAGGGTCAATCCACTTATGTTGCCTACCATCGCTGGTTATTATTACCCCGGATAAGGGAGATTTCTTCAATCCTTTTGCGGCGGTAATTGTTTTAATTTTTTTGAGAGCCTCGCCAATTCTTTTAATACTGGTTACTAAAAGTAGATTTTCAGTAGCGGCAAATTCCTCCGCGTCAATCAATGAACCCGCTATAAAATCTTCAATTCGGTTATTCATGTATTCCTCATTTAAAACAACTCTTCCCTCTACGGCTTGTCTGATAGCCTCCATTATGGGTAAAGAAAGAGATTGTTCGTAGGGTAATACACCCAATAATTTTAAATTTAATTGTTTAAGTTTTATATTAAGGTAGTGTTCAATTTCTTCCTTTTTTTCTGGCTTTACCTTGTTTACAATGACCCCAAGAATGGGTACATTTTCTTCTCTAAATAGAGATAAATTCATGTTTAGCATGTCAATTGTGCTGCCAATACCTCCCTCAACCACCATAATTACCCCAGCGTTTAATAATTTTGCTACCCGGGCATTCGATAAATCTACAATACTTCCGACGCCTGGATGTCCAGTACCTTCATAGACTACGATATCATATTGTTCGCTCAATTCATTGTGAGCCTTCATCAATTTTTCTTCAAAATTAAATTTTTCAGGATTATCTAGAAATTCTTTGGTAACGCCTTTCCCTAAAATAACAGGACTATGAATTTCAGGTTTCATTCTAAATCCTATTACTTCAGAAAATAATACAGCATCCTTATCCGCAATGGTGCCATTCAACGAAATAAATTTTTGTCCAACAGGTTTGCAATAGCCTGTATTGTAGCCTTTAGCCAATAAATTTGCTACAATACCTAAAGTGCAGGTTGTTTTACCAACGTGCTGACTCGATGCCGCAACATAGATGTACTTACAAGAAATTCCGTCTAACTGTATCATTTTTCATAAGATTTGAAAAGGTTAAAATTGATTCTCATTAAATTTAAGGCTAAATTTCATTGATTAATTTGACATTATTATTTTTTTTACGATACTTTTGGGGTTTATTTGAAAAAATCAATTCCTGAAGATAAAATTTTATTATGCCCAAACACCTTCTTATTGTCGAGTCACCAGCAAAAGCTAAAACCATTGAAAAATTTCTGGGTGGCGATTTTACTGTTAAATCAAGTTATGGACATATCAGAGATTTAGAAAAAGGAAATAGCGCAGTGGACGTTTCGTTGGACTTTAAACCGCACTACATAATTTCACCTGAAAAACTTAAATTAGTAAAAGATTTAAAAGATGCGGTTAAAAAAGTAGATGAGGTTTGGTTGGCCACGGACGAAGACCGAGAAGGGGAGGCCATTTCCTGGCATTTATGTGAGGTCTTGAATTTAGATGTGCATAAAACCAAGAGAATAGTTTTTAGAGAAATAACAAAACAAGCGATTACTAAAGCTATTCAATCTCCGAGAAATTTAGATTTAAATCTTGTAAATGCTCAACAAGCCAGAAGAATTCTTGACAGGTTAGTTGGATTTGAACTTTCAGAAATTTTATGGCGAAAAGTAAAGGGTAAATTATCTGCCGGAAGAGTTCAATCGGTTGCGGTAAAGTTAATTGTTGAGAAAGAAAGAGAAATCAATCAATTCAACACCGAACTATTTTTTAAAGTGGAGGCTTTTTTTTCTGTTTATAATGAACAAGGGAAATCAATCTTATTAAAATCAGAACTCACAAATAAGTTACAAGGCATTTCACAAGCAAATGATTTTTTAAAGTCTTGTATCGGTGCTGAATATACCATTCAATCTATTGAAGTTAAACCATTGTCAAGAAAACCTGCAGCTCCATTTACTACATCAACCCTTCAACAAGAGGCGAGTAGAAAATTAGGTTTTTCGGTAACGCGTACTATGATCATAGCTCAAAAACTATATGAGGCAGGACATATATCTTACATGAGAACCGATTCAACGAGTTTAAGCGAACAAGCTATCCTGGCAATAGAAAATGAAATAGTACAATCATTTGGTGCGAAGTATTCAACGCCAAGGAGATATAAAAGTAAATCAGCGAATGCTCAGGAAGCGCATGAAGCTATCAGACCTACCTATTTTGAAAAATCTCAAATCACTGGAGATAGAGATGAAGCAAGATTATATGAGTTGATTTGGAAGAGGGCTATGGCGTCCCAAATGGCTGAGGCGTTATTAGAAAAAACCCAAGTTAAAATAGGTATATCAACGGTACCAAAAGCTGTGCTCTTAGCTGAAGGGGAAGTACTTAAGTTTGATGGATTTCTAAAACTTTATCTCGAATCTAATGACGACGATGAAGAAGATGAAGTAAAAGGAATGCTTCCTCCCCTTAAAGTTAAGCAGGTATTGCCTCTGAGTGAAATGAAAGCAACAGAAAGGCAAACGAGAGGTCCTTCCAGATATTCTGAGGCTGGTTTAGTTAAAAAATTAGAGGAACTTGGCATCGGAAGACCTTCTACGTATGCTCCAACCATAAGTAAAATCATGGAAGAAGGTAGGGGATACGTTGTTAAAGAATCAAAAGATGGAGTAGAACAGATTTTTCAAGTCCTAAAACTTGAAAATGATAAGATATCGCAACATTCTTTAAAAGAAAATACTGGTTCTTTTAAAAACAGATTGGTACCAACCGATATGGGTATCACGGTGGCAGATTTTCTCGATGAGAATTTTGTGGAAATCATGAATTATTCATTCACCGCTGAAATAGAAGAAAGGTTCGATGCCGTCGCTTTGGGTAAAATTGCATGGACCAAAATGTTGAAAGATTTTTATTTCCCTTTTCATGAGCTTGTCGTTCAAACGATGGAAAGTGCTACCAGACCAACCCGTGAGAGAATACTTGGTAAAGACCCCGTATCTGGCTTAACCATTCTTACGAGGATGACCAGGGTAGGTCCAGTGGTTCAAATGGGGACTCCCGATGAATTAGGTCCAGAAGGCAAGCCAAAATATGGAAATTTAGTGGCAGGCCAATCTATTGAAACCCTTACCTTTGAGGAGGCATTATTACTTTTCTCTCTTCCCCGTGACTTGGGAACTTATTTGAATGAAAAAGTGTCCATCGGTAAAGGTAAGTTTGGTCCTTATGTAAAATTTGGAGAGAAATTTATCTCCATCCCGAGAACAGCAGATCCTTTTACCATTACTATAGAGGAGGCTCAAAATCTCATTAACCAAAAAGAAAAAGAAGATGCTCCCGTCCATCATTATCAAAATGAACCAGTAACTAAAGGGAAAGGTCGTTTCGGTCCGTTTTTAAAGTGGAAAGAATATTTTATAAATATTCCTAAAAAATATAATCCGGATACTATTTCAGTAAAGGATATGGACGAACTTATTTCTGCTAAAATTAATAAGGAAAATAGTAGATTTATATTACAATGGGAATCTGAGCATATTAGCGTGGAAAGAGGTCGTTGGGGGCCATTTATTCGATTTAAAAAAGAAATGATTTCTTTTCCAAAGACGGATGGCATTAAAATAGACGATGAACAAGCCGCTCTATTTGACTTAGATTCAATAAAGAAAATCATTGAAAAACAAATTCCTGACGCTTTCAAAACTAAAATTGCCGCAAAAAAAACAAAAGCTAAAAAAATATAACTATGTCAAAATTAAACGAAAATCTGGATAATCAAGAGATAATGGAAAACTCAATGAATATTGAGTTGTCAGAAGACATAGCAGAGGGTATTTATTCGAATCTCGCTGTTATTTCTCACAGTAATGCCGAATTTGTGGTAGATTTCATTCTACTTGTTCCTAATGTACCAAAGGCTAAGGTAAAATCAAGAATTATTTTGACACCTCAACATGCTAAAAGATTGTTAGGCGCAATGGCGGATAACATTAAGAGATATGAGCAACAATTTGGTGAGATTGTAGATCCAAACGCCAATAATTATATCCCGCCAATGCACTTTACAACAAGAGGGGAAGCTTAATTAGAAAAGGCTAATAATTCTATTTCAAATATTAAAACGCTTTTACCTGGAATACCACCTGATCCAAACTGTCCGTATCCAAGATTAGATGGTATAATAAAAGTTCCTTTTCCACCTTTTTTAAGCAATGGAATAGCTATTCTCCATCCGGGAATGAGACTTGTGAGTTGAAATGTAGCAGATTTACCTGTCCCTGTTTGATCAAATACAGTGCCGTCCAAAAGCGTTCCTTTATACCTTACCTCCACTGTTGCCGTTGGTGAAGGGTTATTTCCTACGCCAGGGTTGATAATGTTGTAGTGAATGCCACTTGGATCTTTGGTCATGGTTAATTTATTAGTGGTCAGGTAGTTTACAATTACTTCCTGATCTACCATATCCTGGTCAACCACTTCTTTACTACATGAGGAAAAAAGGAAGGCCAACATAAATAAAAATCCTGCTTGTTTCATATATATTTTTTTACAAAAGTAAATAATTTCCATGACTAACAAAGAAATTGCCCAGACATTCCAGCTTTTGTCAAATCTTATGGAATTACACGATGGAGATCCATTTCGCATCAAATCGTATCAATTTGTTTATCAAACGATAAGAAATTTAGACGTCTCTCTCGTCGATTTACCCCAATCTGAATTAGCTAAAATAAAGGGCATAGGTAAATCTATTGCCTTACAATTGATCGAGCTGTTAAGCACTGGAAGTTTAACCTCGCTTAATAATCTTTTGGAAATAACACCTCCTGGCATTCTGAAATTATTGAAAATAAAAGGTTTCGGACCTAAAAAGATCAAACAACTTTGGTCTGAACTTGGCACTGAAACGCCTGGAGAACTTCTTTATGCTATTCAGGAAAATAGATTACTTGCCTTAAAAGGATTCGGTCAAAAATCTCAGGATGAATTACAAAAGCAGATTCTGTTTTTGCTTCATCATGAAAATCAATTTTTGTACCCGGAACTATTACAAGAGGCCAACGAATTATTAAGCGCTATTCAAACAATTCATTCCAAAATAATTATAGAATTAACGGGCGATTTGAAAAGAAAGTTACCCTACTCAAATTCTATTGAATTTCTTATAGACGGGGCACCAGATAAGCATCTCTTTGACGAGTTAGCCGATGTGAGTGAGGTGGAATTAAATGAGGATAGTATCGCCGCAACCTGGAAAGGATTTTACAAAGTATTTTTTTATTTTTCAAACGGTGATAAATTCGGAAATAAATGGATGGTTCATACAGGTAGTAATACTTTTATTAATAGTTTATCTGTCGATTTATTAGCTCCGGATACACCTGATTTTAAAACAGAGGAGGAGGTGTTTTCATTTTTAAAATTGCAGGTTTTTCCTCCGGAAATAAGAGAATATCCAATACATGATATTTTGGACTATAATATATTAGATAATTTGATAACCATAGATGATATAAAGGGAGTTGTTCATTCTCATTCTTTATATAGTGATGGCTCTAATACTATAGCTCAAATGGCGTCTGTATCTCAACAAAGTGGATACTCCTATTTAGTAATGACAGACCATTCACAGGCAGCATTTTATGCCAATGGATTGAAATGGGATAGAATTATTCAACAGCATCAAGAAATTGATAAGCTAAATAAGGAAAATGCGGGTTTCACTATTCTAAAAGGCATTGAATGTGACATCTTATCCAATGGTGATTTAGATTATAACCATGAAATTCTCTCAACTTTTGACGTAATTATCGCTTCTATCCACAGTATTTTAAAAATGGATGAAGAGAGGGCAATGGCCAGAATAATTAAAGCTATTGAAAATCCTTTTACCCATATACTGGGACATCCAACCGGAAGATTATTACTCTCAAGGCCGGGTTACCCCTTAGATATGAAAAAAGTGATAGATGCTTGTAGTGCCAACAAAGTAGCTATAGAACTTAATGCAAATCCACGAAGATTAGATCTTGACTGGCAATGGATTCCTTATGCAATGGATAAAAATGTATTTATTTCTATTAATCCTGATGCTCACTCTATAAAAGGAATTCACGATATTAAGTATGGAGTGGATATGGCCAGGAAAGGAAAATTGCAGAAGGAACTTTGTTTAAATGCATGTGATGTATCTACTTTTTTAGAAAGAATTAAAAAGTAAAATTAACCGTCTATTAACAAAATAAATAGCTTGCCATACTAAGAATTGGATAATTGTACCTATTTTTGCGGCTGATTTTAGTTTTATTAAATTTTAAAAAAAAATGAATATGAACAGAAATAGTTTTTTCCTGATGTTATTTGTTTCATCAAGTATTTTAGTAAGCTGTGATTCAAAAAGTGATGTTAGAGATGCTGCTAAGGATAGCCTAAATCCTGAAGCTAATGCTATGACAGCTACTGCTACAGACCCAACCGCGATGCCTTCAGAGGCACCAACTGGGCCTACAACAACGGTAAGTTTTTCAGAAGAAAGATTCAATTTTGGAACAGTAGCTGCGGGTGAAAAGGTTCAGCATAATTTCAAAATTAAAAATACGGGTAAAGAACCATTAATTATTACCAACGCAAGCAGTAGTTGTGGTTGTACTGTACCGGAATGGCCAAAAGAACCTATCGCTCCGGGTAAATCAGGTGAAATAAAAGTTGTTTTTGATAGCAATGGTAAAAGTGGTGCTCAAAGTAAAAGAGTTACTATTGTTTCTAATACCAATCCACCAGAATCTTTTCTTTACCTGGAAGGAGACGTTTCAGGCGCTGCTCCTCAAGGAAATTAAAAAAACCTAACCTAACAAAGGGAACTTCTTACAGGGGGTTCCCTTTTTTTATATTATGCTGAATCTATACTTATCACTTATAAAGTTTAGTCATACTGTCTTTGCTTTACCCTTTGCTCTCATTGGTTTTTACCTGGCTTATTTTAAATATCAACCAACAGATTTTATTACTAAATTTATTTTAGTAATTCTGGCTATGGTTTTTGCCAGAAGCTCTGCTATGGCCTTTAATAGGTATGTTGACAGGGAAATAGATGCCAAAAATCCACGGACAAAAGATCGGGAAATTCCCTCAGGTAAAATCTCAAAACAAGCGGCTATTTGGTTTATTTTACTAAGTATGTTGGGCTTCATAACTACTACTTTTTTTATAAATAAATTATGTTTTTACCTTTCTCCTATTGCATTATTAGTGATATTGGGGTACAGTTTCACGAAGCGTTTCACCTGGCTTTGTCATTATGTTTTAGGTCTAGGTTTAGCCCTTGCACCTATCGGCGCATATCTCACCATTAGTGGCGAATTTGATAGTTTAACTATAATATTTGGGTGTTGTGTTTTCTTCTGGGTAGGAGGATTTGACATAATTTATGCTTTGCAGGATGCTTCCTTTGACGCTTCCTTTCAATTAAAATCGATTCCCGCACAATTTGGCACAAGCAAAGCGATAAAGATTTCAAGGGTATCTCATCTTTTATCTTCAATATGTCTGTTTTTTGGCTTTCTTCTAATGAATGAACAATACACCAGCATTGGATGGTTATCCTGGGTCGCTTTTATGCTCTTTATTTTATTACTAATAAGACAGCACCTATTAGTAAACGATAAAGATTTATCCAAAATAAATCAAGCCTTCTTTACTACCAATGGGATGGCCAGTGTAATTTTAGGGACATTTATTATATTGGATTTGTTTGTTTGATATTTTTTATCTCGTCACCTACGTGTATAATATCATTATCTGTTCCGGTTTTTAAGCAAGCGTTCAGGCCGAAAATAATTTTTTTATTTTCAAGATAATTCTTTGACATAAAGGGTAGAATTTGCTCATTTACAGTCATAGTTTCAGGTTCAATACTTATAACTTGACATCTTGCACAGGGTTTAAATGAATCAAAAATATGATTGTTTATTTCAATAGACTTCCAATTTTTTTCTTCATTAAGTTCACTATTATTTATGACTATATTAGGTCTGAAATGTAAGATTGATACCTTTTTGTCTAAATGTCTATTCAAGAAAGCTAAATTTGATTCAGTACAAATTAAATATGGAAAACCATCAGCAAACAAAACGCCCTGTCCTTCATTTGCGTATTTTAAATCAACTTGTCTAAAAAAATCGGGTACCATTCTTACCAACATGCATCGTATGCCTAACGCCTCAGAGAACCAGTCGTCTATCACTTTATCTACTGATTGTACATCAATAATGTCGTCCCAAACGTTAACCTTATAAATATGACTTTTTTGATATGGAGGATTTAAATGAATTAAAATTGGTGTTTGATTATTTTTCTCATTTTCTAATTGTAAAAGATCTTCATTTATCAGGCTGACTTTTATGCTATACAATGATGGAAACTCTCTAAGAGTAATCATTTTTTTTTCAACACAGCTCATTAACATAAACTTTCTATCATTTTTAAATCCAGTAGATGTTACTTTAGCGAACGGAAGGGAAACCCCACTAAGTGATTTTATCGGATAAATGATTATTTTTGAGACAGTTTTCATAATCAATGACTAATTTTATAAAAAAATAATACAATGAAGGATAAATTTAAAATAATAAATGCGTCAATATTTGTTTCAAACATATTCTGCATTATTATTTTCCTGGCTATTCCGACGATTGGATTAGCTCAAAGTTATAAAAGTTTGGTTCAGAAAGGAAATGAATTTTATGATAATAAGTCTTATGCTGAAGCTCAGACGTATTATGCTGAAGCGTTAAAGAAAAAGGACAATGATCTTGAAGTAGTTGTAAAATTAGGAGAATGTTTATGGCGCTGCAATAAAATGTATGAAGCCAATGGTATTTTTGCCTCGGTGGCCACTGCTCGTAATTTGCCGTCCTCCTTTTATTTATACTATGGACAATCGTTAAGAGCCTCAGGTAAATACAGGGAAGCAAAAAATATGTTTTTGAAATACAGCCAAATTAATCAGAGTATCGGTGATAATTTTGTTGAGGCTTGTGATTGGGCAATGAAAAATGGCAGTAAATCAGATAATTATGTAGTTATCAATGCTGGGTTTAATTCAAAAGAAGCTGATTTTTCGCCTATTTCAGTTCAAGGTGCAATAATTTTTTCGTCCTTAAGAAATGCTAGGATTCAAAATTACAAAGCTGAAAATTATTCCGCTCAAAAGGTAACTTTACCTCAACCTGTCAGTTTCCAGGGAGTAAATAGTTCGTTAGCTCAAATATCATTTTCTTCAAACCAATTGTTCATCGCTTATTCTCAATGGGCAATGAAGAAAAACATCAGATTAATACCAGAATCAGGTCTAAAAAGTAAAATTAAATGGGGAAATTATCAATTGGAAAATAATAGCTATAATGTAAATGAATTACCCTTCTCCATTAATCAAGGTTTAGCTAATTTCGGATATCCTTATTTATCAAATGATGGAAATGCGTTGTATTTTTCCAGTGATATGGAAGGTGGTTATGGTGGGATGGATTTATATGTTATTTATAGAGAAGGTTCGAACTGGACGACACCCATAAATTTAGGACCCAAAATTAATTCACAGGGGGATGAAATAAGTCCCTTTTTAAAGGGTAAATCCTTATTTTTTTCCTCTAATTGGCATGCTGGCTTTGGAGGTTATGATATTTTTAATGTTAATCTTAATGATAATAATGAGTGGTCTGTCGTAAATAATTTGGGACTTCCTATCAATTCTCCATTTGACGATTTTGATTATATGACCTTAGGAAATAGTGGCTTTTTTACCAGTAATAGGACGGGTGGTTTAGGGGCTGAGGATATTTATTCATTTAAAAAGTCTTCCGCAGGTATTGTATTGAAGGTGGTCAATGCGTTGGACGGTGCCCCTGTTTCGGAGGTTAGAATAGAGTGGGGGAATTGTTTGTCTTCTGATAAGCCACCTATGCTTACAAATATTATCGGTTTTTACAACTTGAATGAAAATATCAATATTCCTTGCACGCTAACTTTTTTAAAAGAAGGCTTTTCCTCTAAAAAGATAACATTAACGCAAGCCAATATTGATGCTGAGGAAATAACCATTCCTTTAATTAAATTAGGCGAAATTTATCTGGGTCAGATATTTGATAATCAAACTAAACTCCCTTTAGGCGAGGTGGAGGTTTCCATAGAAAATTTATTTAATGCATCTAAAATGAATGCACAAAGTAGCTCAAACGGAGTTTATGAATTTGCGTTGAAACCCAATACTTCCTATAATCTTACGCTTAAAAAGGAGGGTTATAAGAACTACACCAAAACCATAAAGACAACGGTTGACGGCCGAGACAGGACTATTTTGGGGGAAAGTTTTTTAACAAAGGGAAGCAATACTACTTCTCCTGACATTAAAGAGGGCCTGAATAAAGGTTTATCTATTCAAATTTCAGCCCTTACATCTACTCCTCCGGCTAATCAGTTTAGTGATCTTTGGCGTATTGCTGACATTTATGTCAAAAGGGAAGACAATCAAGTGAAAATAAGAATGGGTGTTTTTAAAACCCAAAACGAAGTTTTAATAGCTTTAGAAAGAGTTAGGCAGAATGGTTATCCCCAGGCATTTATTGTGGAAGAGACGAATGGACCCGGATTTACCAATTTGGTTCCAGTTGAAATCGTAGAGATAGACAAACCCATTGAAATAACTAAGCCGAGCACTCCTCCAGAAGTTCAGAAACCTAGTACGGTTGAAACACCAACATCCAGTACTACGGTAAGATATAAAATTCAACTCGCTGCTTTAAGAGATACCAGGTTTTTTGATGCAAAAAGGGTAGCTCATCTTGGAACTATAAAGGATTATCAAAAGCCAAATAATATCACAGCTAAAGTTATCGGTGATTTTTCAGAGGATAACGTTAAACAAATGTTGAGCGAGATTAGATTAGCAGGATTTAAGGATGCTTACATTGTCAAAGAAGTAAATGGTGTTTTAATTCCAGTCCCTGTTTTGAAATGATTTGAGTACTAAACTTCTAAGTAAATAATCACCTTAATTTAAAATTCAGCTAAATAATAACCTTAAAAAGTCATTAATTAGCTGAATCTTATGCTAATAAGTAAAATAAAAGGCTATTATACTTTGATTAGTTATAAATAGATTCAATAGGGGTTAATGGCAAGTCAAATGCATCAGCTACTCCTTTATAAACCACTTTACCTTGAACAATATTGAGGCCAAGTTGAAGGGAAGGATTCTCTTTACACGCTTTTTGCCATCCTTTTGAGGCGAGTTGAAGGGCAAAAGGTAATGTGGCATTTGTTAATGCAATCGTTGATGTCATAGGTACGGCGCCAGGCATATTGGCAACGCAATAATGTACTATATCGTCAATGATAAAAATAGGATCTTCGTGGGTGGTGGGTCTTGTCGTTTCAAAACAACCTCCCTGATCGACAGCAACATCTACGAGAACACTTCCCGGTTGCATGTCCTTTAGCATATCTCTGGTAATTAATTTGGGTGCTTTTGCCCCTGGAATAAGTACAGCGCCAATAATTAAATCATGGTCTTTAATTAACCTTCTGATATTATATTCACTTGAATATAGAGTGGTTACATTAGAAGGCATGGTTTCTGAAAGATATCTTAATCTATTCAGGTTGAGATCTAAAATAGTAACTTTAGCCCCAAAGCCAGCGGCCATCCTGGCAGCTTGCATACCAACAATACCACCACCTAACACCATCACTTTGGCAGGTTCTACCCCTGGAACACCTCCTAATAAAATACCTTTACCTTTTGAAGGTTTCTCCAAAAATTTTGCTCCTTCCTGAATGGACATTCTGCCTGCCACTTCTGACATAGGTATTAACAAAGGAAGTGATCCGTCAGTTTGTTCTACTGTTTCATAAGCAAGGCAAATGGCCTTTTTTTCAATCATTGCCTTTGTTAAGGTCTCATTGGATGCAAAATGAAAATAAGTGAAAAGGAGTTGATTTTCTCTTATCAGAGTATATTCCTCCTGAATAGGTTCCTTTACTTTAATAATCATCTCTGCTTGCTGATAAACAGAGGCAATATCTGGTAATATTTCAGCACCGGCATCTTTATAGGCACTATCGCTAAAACCGCTGCCTAAACCAGCGTTGGTTTGAACATAAACAGTGTGACCTTTTTTTGTAAAATCTAACACGCCGCCTGGAGTTAATGCTACTCTGGCTTCTTGAGCCTTGATTTCTTTTGGTACGCCAATTTTCATTTTGTGTATTTTAGTTGGTTTTTGAGCGCGGCAAATTTAAGTATTTTAAGTCATAAT
>JBMLQR010000213.1:0-8582 GCA_049241465.1 Saprospiraceae bacterium
ACTGTTTTTATAAACGGCTAATAATGAAATAGCTACTAAAAATACAGTTGGAACCTCGTTCAACATTCTAAATTGAAAGGAGCTGATACCCAAGGTGCGTTTCTCCAGTTTTGGGATTAAGGCTCCACACCAAAAATGGTAAAGCGTAAGACCTGCCAGAAAAATTAACTTGATAAACATCCAGCTGTTGGCGGATAACCATTCTAAACCATTTAGCCAAAGCATTCCTAAACCAAAAGTCCAGGTGATATACATAGCTGGCTTACAAATAATAGTATATACCCTGTAAGCCATCAGATCAAATTGATGACTTAATATGCTTCTGTCGGGTTCGCTTTTTTCCCAGGATTCAACCTGATAGACAAAAATTCTAACTAAATAAAACAGACCGGCAAACCATGAAACGAATCCGACAATATGTAATGATTTGAAGAGAAAATACATGGTAGTATTTGTTTTGGATAAAAATTTGATAGGCGAAAAGTAGGTAGATTTATGCCATGTTCCAAGAGAATAATATTTTTGTTCTAAAATCTAATTTATTTTTCAAAAAAATGTCTTACTTTCCCATTCAATAAACCATTTTTAGTTTTCAACAACTTTACTATGCAAACAACGCCTTCTTCTGCCAAATTCTCATTTATCATACTCACTGTTTTATTTTTTCTTTGGGGATTGTTAACTTCCTTAAATGATATTTTAGTGCCGCATTTAAAAGCCGTATTTGATTTAAAGCATTGGCAGGCTCAGCTTATTCAGTTTTTCTTTTTTGGCGCCTATTTTTTAATGAGTATTCCCGCGGGTTATCTGATTAAAAAAATGGGGTACAAGGGAGGTATTGTATTAGGATTAACTTTAATGGGCTTTGGTTGTCTTACCTTTTACCCTGCTTCAATCGTTCAGGAATATAGCGTATTTTTACTTGGATTATTCATCTTAGCAAGTGGCATAACTATTTTGCAAGTGGCTGCTAATCCTTATGTTGCCGTACTCGGACCTGAAAATACGGCAGCTAGCCGTCTAAATTTAGCACAGGGTTTTAATTCCCTTGGACACACTATAGCGCCTTTATTAGGTGCATTACTTATTTTGCAAAATACCGATAAAGTAGATGTGTCCACCGTACGTTTACCTTACGTTGTTATGTCAATTATCCTATTTATTATCGCCTTTATTTTTAGCAGGCTTTCCTTACCTGCTATTCAGACAGAGGAATCCAATCATAGCCATGGCTTTAGTTTATGGCAATATCCTCAGCTTTATCTGGGTGCTATAGCTATTTTCTGCTATGTTGGTTCAGAAATAGCGGTGGGAAGTTTTATGGTTGAATACCTTAAGCAAGATAGTTTACTCAATTTAGAAATGAAAACCGCTGGTTCCTATGTCGCATTTTATTGGGGCGGTGCCATGGTGGGTCGATTTATGGGGGCTGTTTCTTTGTCTAAACAAGGGGATAAAAATAAATTGGGCCTCATGATCCTTTTTCCACTGATTGCCTTCGGTGTCTCCTGGATTGCCTCCACTTCTTACGGGGCTGACCCAATGCTTTCTTTTGGATTTTTAGCCGTAATGGTTCTTAATTTTGTTGCTTTTCAATTTGGAAAGGGCATTCCATCCCGGTTACTCTCTGTCTTTGCTCTCATGAATATCATTCTATTGGTCGTGACCATGAACACACAAGGTCAAATAGCTCTTTGGTCTATTTTAGGCATTGGTCTCTTTAATTCCATCATGTGGTCAAATATTTTCACTCTGGCTATTGAAAAATTAGGCGCTTATACCAGTGTCGGTTCATCTGTTTTGATAATGATGATTGCAGGAGGAGCCATTATTCCACCATTACAAGGCTTATTTGCTGATATTCCCAGTGTTGGAGTAAAGTATTCTTTCCTTATTCCGGCCATCGCTTACGCATACCTTGTTTTTTATGGAATTAGAATGAAGAAGTTGGGAGAGAATTAAGCTATTTCCGCAGAAGGGTAGTTTTATTTCTGTTAATGGAAACTTAATACTTGAATTTTTCGTTTGCCTTTATTATATTTGCAGCCATTATGAAAAAGATAAAGGAAGTTCAGGTTGTTTTTACATGTCGCGTCCGCAGATTGCCGCGCCCCTAAGGGCGTATTATATTAACTTCCACCCCAGGCAGTCTATTTCTGCCCATTCCCTAACCAAGGTATTAATACTATTTTTTTTAAAACTTAATCTCCTGACATGGATTTAAAGGTTTTAGTGTCGTCGGCAGAACATGTGCAATATGCTGAAAATGTTTGCCTCCTAATAGCGGAATCAGCAAAAGCAAGAGGAACAGGTATCGCAGCTCGTAAACCAGAGTATATTCGCGCCAAAATGGAAGCGGGAAATGCAGTGGTTGCTTTTGATGGCGATGTGCTGGTAGGTTTTTGTTATGTGGAGGTTTGGAGTCATAATAGGTATGTCGTTAATTCAGGTCTTGTAGTCCATCCGGATTATCGTAAATCGGGACTTGCCAGAGAAATCAAACGTAAAGTTTTCAATCTTGCCAGAGATAAATATCCTGAAGCTAAAGTCTTTGGTATCACAACGAGCCTGGCTGTAATGAAAATTAATACGGAATTGGGCTACAAACCCGTTACTTTTTCTGAACTTACTCAGGATGATGCGTTTTGGGCTGGTTGTAAAAGTTGTCCAAATTATGATATTCTGGAAAGAAATGAGAGGAGAATGTGCTTGTGTACCGCTATGTTAGCGCCCTCAAAGGTGGAGGAAGAGCAAATGACGCTCAATTTAACACATCTAATCGTCGAAAATAAATGAGTAAAAAAAAGGTCGTTTTAGCCTACAGTGGTGGTTTGGATACTTCTTTTTGTATTCCATGGCTAACAAGAGAAAATAATTGTGAGGTGCATGCCATTACAGTTAACACCGGCGGATTTACGCCAGAAGATGTATCTCGCTTAGAAGAAAGAGCTTTTCAGTTGGGGGCAGCTTCGTTTAAAATAGTTGATGCTCAGCAGGATTTTTATACTCAATGTATTCGATATCTCATTTATGGAAATGTATTGAGAAATAATACTTATCCGCTGTCAGTAAGTGCTGAAAGAATGTTTCAAGCCATCGAAACAGCTAAATATGCTACTGAAATAAACGCTCAGGCGGTCGCTCATGGTTCAACAGGAGCAGGAAATGATCAGGTGCGCTTTGATATTGCTTTTCAAATTCTGGGTCATGATCTTGAAATCATTACTCCTATTAGAGATATGAAATTGGCAAGGCAAACCGAAATAGATAAATTAATAGCCTGGGGTTTTAATTGGAATTGGGAAAAAGCCAAATATTCCGTTAATAAAGGTCTCTGGGGTACCAGTGTCGGTGGAGTGGAAACCCTTACCTCCCATAAAGGATTACCAGAGGAGGCTTATCCTTCGCCGCTAACCGCTTCCAATCCTGTTTCTGTATCCTTGCAATTTATTAAAGGTGAATTGGTTGGCGTTGATGGAAAAGTTTTTGACACTTCTCTCGAAGCTATCCATGCCCTGCAAACCATCGCAGAACCTTTTGCTATCGGAAGGGATATTCACGTCGGTGATACCATCATTGGTATAAAAGGTCGTGTTGGCTTTGAAGCCGCCGCTCCGCTTATCATTTTGAAAAGTCATCATCTATTGGAAAAACATACCCTCACCAAATGGCAGCAATATTGGAAGGAACAATTGGCAAATTGGTACGGTATGCTCCTACATGAAGGCCAGTTCTTAGATCCCGTTATGAGAAATATTGAAAACTTCCTCGAAGATACGCAGTCGCATGTTTCCGGTACCGTAACCCTTACTCTTTACCCTTATCGCTTCGTTCTCGAAGGCATTCATTCCGATTTTGATCTGATGAACCCTGAGTTTGGACACTATGGAGAAATGAATAAAGGTTGGTCCGGCGAAGATGTAAAGGGCTTTACCAAAATTGCAGGTAATCAATCAAGAATTTTTTTCGAGGTGCTCTCAAAACAACAAAAGCCTTCTTAAACCATGATTAACGTTGGAATTATAGGTGGGGGAGGATATACCGGTGGTGAACTTTTGCGATTGCTTTCCTTTCACCCAAAAGTAAATATTGCGTTCGTTCAAAGTAATTCCCAGGTGGGTAAATCGGTCGCCGCAGTCCATGATGATATCTTTCAACTGAAAGATCTATACTTTTTGGCCAATCCCCCTTTATTGGCTGATGTCATTTTCTTATGTATGGGGCATGGAAAATCGTCCATATTTATGCAGGAAAATGTGATCCCCAGTGGCGTAAAATGTATTGATCTGGGAAATGATTTCAGATTGGATTCCTCTTTTATTTACGGTTTGCCAGAGCTGAATCATGAACCTATCAAAAAGGCAGAACTTATCGCTAATCCCGGTTGCTTTGCCTCGGCTATTCAACTCGCTTTACTGCCTTTTGCTGAAAAGCATCTGCTGAATAGTTCCATACATATTCATGCCATTACAGGCTCCACTGGTGCCGGTCAGGCGCTAAGTGATACCACCCATTTTAGTTGGCGTTCTTCAAATATTTCGGTTTATAAGGCCTTCGATCATCAACATATTCCAGAAATAGTAAGAAGCCTCAAGCAATTACAACCCGATTTTAATCAGGATCTTCATTTTATTCCAATGAGAGGTGATTTTACCAGAGGTATACTCGCCTCGATTTATTTTGAATCAGATGTATCACAGGCAGATTTGGATGATTTATTTCGCACCTATTATAAAAACCATCTTTTTACAAAGGTTACAGATCTTAATCCTCACCTGAAAATGGTCGTTAACACCAATAATTGTGTGGTACAGGTAAAAAAACAAGGTAAATGTGTTCATATTATCTCCGTTCTTGATAATTTACTCAAAGGTGCCTCAGGTCAGGCAGTGCAAAATATGAATCTTATGTTTGGTTACCCTGAATATGAAGGCCTGAATCTTAAATCTACCGCCTTTTAAATCTTTTAATTTTTTGATATGAAATTATTCGATGTTTATCCTCTCTATGATATTTACCCAGTAAAAGGTCTTGGATCTTATGTTTGGGATGAAAAAGGAACTAAATATCTCGATTTTTATGGCGGTCATGCCGTCATTTCTATCGGCCATTCACATCCACATTATATCTCAAAAATTACAGAACAGCTCAATGCCATAGCCTTTTATTCTAATTCTATCCTCAATCCTTTACAAAATGAATTGGCTAATTTATTAGGAGAAATAAGTGGATGTAACGATTATCAGTTGTTTCTTTGTAATTCTGGCGCCGAGGCGAATGAGAATGCCCTGAAAATGGCCTCTTTCGAAAATGGAAGGAAAAAAATCATCGCTTTTAAAAAGGCTTTCCATGGCAGAACGTCGGCTGCCGTTAATGTAACTGACAGTAAAGGTATCCAGGCACCTATAAATAGTACCTTTGAGGTGGTTTATCTGCCGTTAAATGATTTTGATGCGCTCGATAATGCCTTTTTAGATGATGATATCGCCGCCGTTATTGTCGAGGGTATTCAAGGAATTGGCGGTATACATATTCCTGAGGTAGCTTTCTTACAAAAAATATCATCGCTTTGTCAAGCTTCAAATACTATACTGATCCTCGATGAAATACAATCGGGTTATGGTAGAAGTGGTTCTTTCTTCGCTTTCCAAAAATCAGGTATTCATCCCGATATAATTAGTATGGCAAAAGGGATGGGAAATGGCTTTCCTATCGGAGGTATATTGTTACACCCCCGTTTTAAAGCAAAACATGGCCTTTTAGGCACTACCTTTGGCGGAAGCCACTTGGCTTGCGCTGCTGGGATTGCCGTTCTGGAAGTTATTCGCGATGAACAATTGATGGAAAATGCCGCCGTTTCCGGCCAGTTATTGATAAACGAATTGAAAAATAGTGCCCTGCCGGGTGTTATTGAGGTGCGTGGTGAGGGTCTCATGGTCGGTATCGAATTCGATTATAATACCGCCGCGCTTAGAAAGAAATTACTGATGGAAAATCATATTTTTACAGGTTCCTCCTCTGATCCGAATACCATACGACTGCTTCCTTCTTTATCTGTTGGCGAGAATGAAATAGATCAATTATTAGACGGATTTAAATCTGTTCTGTATTCTGCCCCTCAATCTGTTCCCGTATGAAGTCATTTATAGCCGCACCAGAGGTAAACGAAATTATTCGATTATTGGCTTTGGCAAAAGATATCAAGGGATCACCTGAAAATTATAGACAGTTCGGAGTCAATAAAACATTGGTCCTCCTTTTTTTTAATCCCAGTTTGAGAACCCGCCTTAGTACAGAAAAAGCGGGTCTGAATCTTGGCATGCAGGTGATTAGCATGAATGCCGATAATGGATGGAAAATTGAGTTCGAGGAAGGTGCTATTATGGACGGAAATAGTGCAGAACATGTAAAAGAGGCCGCTGCTGTCGTTAGTCAGTACGCATCTATTATTGGTATTCGCAGTTTTCCTTCCTTAGTTCAACGCGATAAAGATTATCAGGAGGAAGTGATTTCTGCCTTCGTAAAATATGCATCGGTTCCCGTAGTTAGTTTGGAATCAGCTACCCGTCATCCTCTTCAATCGTTCGCTGATTTGCTAACGATTGAGGAATTTAAACAAAAGGAAAGGCCTAAGGTAGTCCTTTCCTGGGCTCCTCATCCCCGCGCTTTGCCGCAGGCTGTTCCTAATTCTTTTGTGGAATGGATGAGACGCGCAAACGTCGATTTAGTCGTCACTCATCCTGAAGGGTATCATCTTTCACCCGATTTTATAGGCGATACCTATGTGACGACCAATCAAAATGAGGCTTTCGATGGTGCCCATTTTATTTATGCAAAAAACTGGTCCTCCTTTGAAAACTATGGAGCTATTCTTTCAAAAGATCCTTCCTGGACCATCACTGCTGAAAAAATGGCGCTCACTTCTAAGGCAAAATTTATGCACTGCCTTCCCGTTAGAAGAAATGTTATCGTCGCCGATGAAGTAATCGATAGTCCCGATTCCATCGTTATCGCTCAGGCAAATAATAGAACCTGGGCTGCACAAGCCGTCTTATACGATTTATTAAAAGGTTAAACCTCTTGCCGAATGAAGGAAATGCTCCATATTCTTAAAATAGGTGGTAATGTATTAAGCAATGACCTTGTCCTGGCGTCGGTTTTAAGCGCATTTTCAAAAAAAGAGGGAAGAAAAATAATCGTTCATGGAGGAGGCAAAAAAGCAACCGTTCTTGCTGAAAAATTGGGGATTCCCTCCGTTTTTGTTGAAGGAAGACGAATTACTGATTCCGATTCTCTGGAAATTGCCGTAATGACGTATGCTGGCTGGTATAATAAAAAAATAGTGGCACATTGTCATTCTATAGGTTTATCTGCGCTCGGATTATCCGGGGCAGATGCCAATGCCATTCTTTCGGTAAAGCGACCCGTAAAAGAGGTAGATTTTGGTTGGGTAGGGGATCCGGTAATGGTAAATATTCAAACCTTATCCCATTTCATGAATATTGATTTGACCCTGGTCTTCTGCGCCGTTACCCACGATGGGCAGGGGCAATTGCTAAATACTAACGCCGATACCATTGCTTCTACCCTGGCTACCGCTCTTTCCACTATCTATTCGGTAAACCTCACCTATTGCCTGGAATTACCTGGCGTCCTTGAAGATGTTTCTGACCCTAATACCGTCATCTCCTCTCTTAATCGTTCCGCTTTCATCGAGGGACGGGAAAAGGGTGTTTTTCATGCTGGAATGATTCCAAAATTGGAAAATGCCTTTAATGCCATTGAAAATGGTGTGACAAAAGTCGTTATTTGTGGTCCTGATTCTTTTCTTACCAACGGCGGTACTCATATTTGTTAATAATGAATAGCTCCAATGCTGAATTGCTTGAAAATGCCGTAAAATGGTTGTCTGAAATCATCCAAATTCCTTCCTTTTCAAAAGAGGAAAATCAAACCGCACAATGGTTTTTTGATTGCCTTGAAAATCAGGGGGCAAAGCCATTGCGTTCCGGTAATAATGTTTGGGCTCTTTCATCGGTTTGGGACCCAAATAAACCAACGCTCTTACTCAATTCTCATCATGATACCGTTAAACCAGTTTCCGGCTGGACTTTTTCTCCCTTTGAAGCAACGAGGGTAGATGATACTATTTTTGGATTGGGTAGTAATGATGCAGGCGCCTCACTCATTTGTCTGCTTTGCACTTTCCTTCAATTGAAGACTTCAGAGCATTTAGCGGTTAATCTCGTTTTTGCTGCCACGGCGGAGGAAGAAATTTCAGGAAGTGGGGGCATTGCCTCTATTTTACCTCTTTTACCTCTCATAGACATGGCCATTGTAGGGGAACCCACTACCATGCAGCTGGCCGTGGCGGAAAAAGGCCTCATGGTGGTCGATGCAGTGTCAAAAGGAATCTCCGGACATGCAGCAAGAAATGAAGGGGTCAATGCCATCTATGAAGCGATGAAGGATATTGAAGGTATTCATTCTTTCGCTTTCCCTAAAATTTCTGACTTTTTGGGGCCAGTTAAAATGTCCGTTACCCAGATAAATGCAGGTACGCAACATAATGTGGTGCCTGA
>JBMLQR010000213.1:8682-9816 GCA_049241465.1 Saprospiraceae bacterium
GAAATAGAGAATGGCCTCTCTCTTTATCATGCCATCATTACCGGCATTCATATACCTAAAAACTGAAGGATGAAACTTTGGGAAAAAGACTTCTTGGTTCAACCGCAAATTGATGCCTTTACCGTAGGAAAGGATAGAGAAATGGATCTTCTTTTGGCAAAATATGACGTTCTTGGCTCTTTAGCTCATATCCAGATGCTGGAATCAATTCAGTTGATTTCAAAAAATGAATTGGAGGTACTCTCCGCGTCCTTGAAAAATATTTATCAGGACATTGAGAAGGGTCTCTTCAAAATGGATGACGACGTAGAGGATGTCCATTCTCAAATTGAGCTGTTGCTCACTAAATCTTTGGGCGATATTGGAAAAAAAATACACAGTGGCAGATCAAGGAACGATCAGGTACTGGTGGATTTAAGACTTTTCTTTCGTGCTGAATTACAAGAACTAGTGCGTCTTATGGAACTCGTTTTTCATGGATTTCAAGAGCAAAGCGAAAAGCATAAGGATGTTCTGATGCCTGGTTATACCCATTTTCAGGTAGCTATGGTATCTTCTTTTGGTCTTTGGTTTGGAGCTTATGCTGAATCGTTAACTGAAGATTTGTCGTTGCTGGAAAGTGTTTTTAATATCGTAAACCATAATCCATTAGGTTCTGCCGCAGGATATGGTTCTTCTTTTCCCTTGAATAGAAAAATGACAACGGAATTGCTGGGTTTTGAAGACCTCAGCTATAATGTGATTCATGCCCAGATGGGTAGAGGAAAATCGGAATTATTTATCGCCTTTGCTTTGGCGTCTCTCGCTACTACCTTAGGTAAATTTTCAATGGATGTAGTCCTTTATTCCAGCCAAAATTACCATTTTCTTACCCTTCCAAAAGAATATACCACAGGCTCAAGTATCATGCCGCACAAAAAAAATCCGGACGTATTTGAATTGTTAAGAGGTAAATGTAATCTTTTACAGGCGCTACCTGGTCAAGTTAGCATGTTAATTAATAATCTTCCCGCTGGCTATCACAGAGATTTTCAGTTATTAAAGGAGGTTATTTTTCCAGCTATTCATAACATGAAGGAATGCCTGGAGATGATTGCCTTTGTTTTGCCACAGTTGAAAATTCACGATAACCTA
>JBMLQR010000214.1:0-1199 GCA_049241465.1 Saprospiraceae bacterium
AGCAGTGGCAAGAATAGTAGTCTCTGGGTATCTAATTGTTTGTTTATCGATAATCAAGCTCTTTACGGAGGTGCCATTTCTGCCTTCACTCTAGAGGGAGGCGATGGGACTATTCACATAGAAAATTGTGTTTTTCAAAATAATACAGCCGAAATTGAAGGTGGGGCTATTTACCATCTTGCATCAAAAGGTAGCAAGGATCTGTTGGAAATTCAACACACTACCTTTACTCAAAATATCGCCACCTTTGGTGGAGCTATTTACCACAAAGCAGATAAAGGTTCAATCTCCTCGCCACGGGTAAGTTTTTCAGATTTTGCTGCCAATATTGCCTACGTAAGAGGTTCTTGCATTTATAATCAATTAGACGATGAAGTAACCGAAAGTCCGTTCTTTATAGATTGTAGCTTTTTCGAGAACAAAGAAACGGTTGGAAATGCCATGGGTAATTCCAATAACATTCAAAAAAGCCAGAATAACGCTGACCGTATGATCATCAGACCTACGCTACGCGCCAATTCAAAAAGGAAGTTTCCCTAAATCGACATTCCCTCCTGTAAGTATTACCCCTACCTGTTTTTCTTTAAAGGTTTTTTTATTGGCAAGTATAGCGGCTAAAGGTACAGCGCAGGAAGGTTCAATGATAATTTTCATTCTCTCCCATATTAATCTCATGGCCTGAATAATTTCCTCCTCTTCCGCGGTAAAAATATCGGTAACATGCTTTTTTATAATGTCGAGCGTTAAAGGTCCCAGGGTTGTTCGCAATCCATCTGCAATGGTATCAGTCCTTTCATTTTGCTCAATATGCCCACTTCTGAGAGACCTAAGGGCATCATCCACCCTTTTGGGTTCAGCCCCTAATACCATAATATCAGGATTAACATAATGTGCGGCTAGTGAGGTTCCACTTAACAATCCACCTCCGCCAACTGGAGCTACTACAATATCTAACTGTGGAAAATCCTCCAATAACTCTAAGGTAGCGGTTGCCTGACCGGCAATCACATCATAATTATCATAAGGGTGAATAAAATGAGCCCCTGTCCTTCTTACTACTTCTGCCAAGGTACTTTCTCTCGCCATTTGATTTGGTTCGCAGAAAATGATTTCTGCTCCATAAGCCCGCGTTCCCTCCACTTTAATTTTAGGAGCATTATTGGGCATAACGATATAGGCGGGAATACCTAAAAATTGAG
>JBMLQR010000215.1:0-6403 GCA_049241465.1 Saprospiraceae bacterium
CTCAGAATCCTGGTTATTGATTTTTTTCTTATATTAGGGGTGGCTTTATAAGTCACCCCTATTGTTTTTTACTAAAATGCTGAATAACATGAGATTTTCACCTTTCCTCTTCTTGTCTTTTTTAACCCTCTTTTCTTTGGAAGCCTTAGCGCAAACTAAAGAACCGTCTTTTAAAAAACTATTTAATGGTAAAAATTTAAAGGGCTGGATTGCTTCCGCTGAAAAAGATAGCTGGCAAGTGGTGGACGGTGTTTTAGACGTTAAAAGTAGCCCTGAAAGAAAGGGTAGTATTCTTTGGACTGAAAGAATTTTTACAGATTTTATTTTCCAAACAGATTTTAAAATGGGCGATGGCGTAGTGGATTCTGGCGTATTTTTAAAATCTGAAGCTAATCAAATTCAAATAGGTATTTCGGGTTCCCTGAAAATGGATAAAACCGGCTCTCCTTATATGCCCGGGAAGGGGTACCCTGTGACCGCTGCTAATATTCCTGAAATACTTAAACCCAATGGTTGGAATACCATGAGGATTAAATGCGAAGGGAAAAATTTTACCGTTTGGCTCAATGGCATCGAAGTGCTTCAGTATCTTTCCGATACCATTCCTAATGAAGGTCAAATAGGCCTTCAATTGCATCCAAAAAATGAAATGGCAATTCAATTCAGGAATATCCTGATTCAAGATATTTAACCCTTTTTAACATTTTAACATAAATATCAAATGAACTTACATTTTGGAAAATTCCTTTGTCTGCTCCTTGTTTCTGTTTCACAGATTAATAACTTACAGGCACAGCTTAATGTACTGACAAGTCAGGAAAAAAAAGATGGTTGGGAACTATTGTTTAATGGTAAAGATCTTACCGGATTTAAACAGCTGAATGGCGAAGCCAAATACCGGGTGGAAGACGGTGCCATCGTAGGGACTACCGTGCCAAATACCCCTAATTCATTTCTGGCTACTGTGAAAGATTATGGCGATTTTATCCTCGAAGTGGAACTGAAAGTGGATAATTCCATGAATTCAGGGATTCAATTCAGAAGCCTCTCTTTGCCCGAAGTTAAAAATGGCAGAGTTCATGGGTATCAAATGGAAATTGATCCGTCAGATAGAGCTTGGTCTGGAGGTATTTATGATGAGGCAAGACGTGATTGGCTATATATTCCAAACATTAATCCTCTGGCTAAAACAGCTTTTAAAAAGGAAGCATGGAATAAATATCGTATCGAAGCTATCGGTCCGGTAATTCGTACCTGGGTAAATGGCGTTCCTGTTTCTGTGTTAATAGATGATCTAACCCTTTCTGGTTTGATAGCTTTTCAAGTGCACGCTATTGGCAAAGATGCTGTCCCAGGTAAGGAAATACGTTGGAGAAATATCAAAATTAATACCAAAAATCTGAAGGCTATGCCTCTTGACCAAACGCCTGTGGTCAATTTGTTAACTAATAAGTTGTCTGAACAAGAGAAATTTCAGGGCTTTGTCTCTCTCTTTAATGGCTCTGATATGACTGGATGGAGAAATGTGCATTCAGATAAAATGCCTTCTGTAAGATGGAAAACGCAGGACGGAATCCTAATGGTGGGTGGTTCTGACGGGTCAGAAACGGGAAATGATATCGTTACAAAAGATAAATACAGTGCTTTTGAATTGGTCTTCGATTTTAAGTTGACAGAAGGAGCTAATTCAGGTATCAAATATTTTGTGGATGAATCTTATGATTCTAATGGAAAATCTGGCGTAGGTCTGGAATTTCAAATTCTGGATGATGCAAAACATCCGGATGCTAAAGAAGGTGTGGTTGGAAACAGAACGCTTGGAAGTCTATACGATTTGATTCCTTCTATTAAGGTGGAGCCAAGATTCCAAAAGAAAATTGGGGATTGGAATACAGGTAGAGTGATAGTTTATCCGGATAATAAAGTGCAACATTGGCTAAACGGCTATAAGGTAGTGGAATATGAAAGAAAATCACCTATTTATAAAGCGTTGGTTGCCCGTAGCAAATATGTTAAATATCCTGGCTTTGGTGCTGCCGATGCAGGTCATATTCTTATTCAGGATCATGGAGATAATGTATCCTTCAAGAACATTAAGATCAGAAAAATAAACTAATTAAGTTTAAATCAATAGCAATGAAAACAAACAGAAGAGATTTTATTAAAAAATCAGTCTTAGCTGGTGCTGCCATCGGCTTCTCTGCTTCTAGTTATGCCAGGATTCTCGGTGCTAACGACAGGGTAAGAGTGGCTTGTGTTGGATTTTCCGATCGATTTAAAAGTTCTCATGTTCCTCCATTTAAAGCATTGATGGGACCTATGAATTTTGAAATGGTGGGTGTTTCTGATATCTGGAAAAAAAGAAGAGAAGAGGGAAAAGCATTCATTGATAAAGCGCTGGGGTCAAATATTACGATGTATCGCAATAATGATGAACTCTATGCATCTAAAAATGTGGATGCTGTGTTTATGAGTACCGCCGATTTTCAACATGCTCTCCATACCATCGAAGCAGTGAAAGCTGGTTGTGATATTTATGCAGAAAAACCCTTGGCTGAAACCATGGCCGATAACCGTGCCGTATTGAAAGCAGTGAAAGAATCAGGGAAAATTGTACAGATTGGTTCTCAACGAAGAAGTGGACAGAATTATCATGCTGCCGCTGATTTTATCAAGAGTGGTAAATTCGGCCCAATCGTTATGGTTGAATTAATGTGGAACGTTAATCAGCCAGGACGTTGGAGAAGACCTGAGCTAGTCTCGCAACTGAAAGAGGAAGATATCGATTGGAAACGTTATTTATTAAATAGGCCATTTGAAAAGTTTGATCCAAGAAAATATTTGGAATATCGCTTATTCTGGCCATACTCCTCAGGTATTCCCGGTCAATGGATGAGTCACCAAATCGATACTGTTCACTGGTTCAGTGGATTAGCTCACCCGAGAAGTGCAGTCGCCAATGGTGGTATTTATCAGTGGAAAGACGGCAGAACGAATGCCGATACCTTAACCGTTGTCTTCGATTATGGTCCTGCCGATGATCCGAAATCTGGGTTCCAGGTTCAATTCACCAGCCGTTTCTCAAACGGTGCAGGGGGTACAAAGGAATTATATTATTCTAACGGTGGTATGATTAATCTCGATACCAATGAGATTTCTTCCGAAGGTGGATTAGGTGAAAGAGAGGCTAAGGCAATGGGTATGCAAGCTAATCTGCTCCAAAGCTTTAAACTCGATGGCGATAAAGTTGAAACTGGAGCCAATACAGGGGGTGATCCGCTTACCTTCAATCACATCAAAAACTGGATGGAATGTGTTCGTTCAAGAAAACAACCTAATGCACCTATTGAAGCAGGTTATCAGCATTCTATTGCAACCATCATGTCAACTGCTGCCTATAGAACTGGAGCTCGTGTGACTTTTGATGAGAAAACGCAGGAAGTTCTTGCGAACGGAAAACCATTTTTGTATTAAATATTATTTAGATAAAGGAGGCTGTCCATTCTCTTGGACAGCCTTTTCTATGCCCAATCCTTATCTCTGACTTTAGTATTTGCCATTTTTTCTTGGGCTGCTACCCTAATATTCATTTTGAGGTAAAAGGCAGTCCGTCTTTTTCCCAAACCATTTATATCTGTTCCTTGCAATAAAGCGATAGATGGTATTTCTAAAAGAAAGAGGGAATAAAAACCCTATGTTGCCAAGAAGGGTATAAATACCTCCTAATTTCTTTAGAACGGCTAAAGAAGCATCAGAATACAAGAAAACTCGCCCATCCATTACCAATATTACACTGTCTGAAGAAAGTAATGAGGGAGATATTTGCTTAACAATATTTTGCCCTGCTTCAGATTGCAAATTTTCATACTTGAAAATCTTCTTTTGATCTCTTTTAATAATCCATTGTACAGAAAAGTGACAAAGATTGCACACCCCATCATAATAAAGTGTGGGTTGTGGATGTATTTCAGTCGAGATGTTAATCTTTTTCATGAATTTTGATTAGGTAAAAAGGACGGTGTATAATTCTTCTAATCTTCCAAAAGAATGAATCTTTATACCGAATCTTTGGGTGTCCAGACCTTTCAAATTGTATTTTGATAGATAAATCGTTTCAAATCCAAGGCGGTCAGCTTCCTGTATTCTTTGCTCAATCCGATTGACGGCTCTTATTTCTCCTGATAATCCTACTTCTCCTACAAAACAGCTTTTTTGTGGAATGGGAACATCTTCCAGTGAGGAGATAAGGGCGGCAACAATGGCGAGATCAATACCTGGGTCGTCCACTCTGATTCCACCTGCAATATTTAGAAAAACATCCCGCTGCCCAAAAGGTAATCCCCCTCTTTTTTCCAAAACTGCCAAAAGCATACTTAACCGCCTCAGATCAAAGCCAGTAGCGGATCTTTGAGGGGTTCCGTAAACGGCTTTTGAAACTAAAGCCTGTGTTTCAATAAGCATTGGGCGCATACCTTCTTGGGTTGCAGCGACAGCACTGCCACTAAGCGTTTCTTCGTGCTGAGAAAGTAAAAGTTCAGAAGGATTGGAAACCTGACGTAACCCACCTGCCTGCATTTCATAAATACCCATTTCGTCGGTTGAGCCAAATCGGTTCTTTAAGGTTCTGAGTATCCGATAGGTATATTGTTGTTCTCCCTCAAATTGAAGGACAGTATCTACGATATGTTCCAGTAATTTTGGTCCGGCTAAAGTGCCATCTTTCGTTATATGGCCTATAAGGAAAACGGGAATATGGGTACTTTTCGCAAATCGCTGGAACTCCCCTGCACACTCTCTGATTTGAGAGATACTTCCCGGCATGGCATCTAAATAGGGTACAGAAAGGGTTTGTATGGAATCGGCTATAATAAGGTCAGGTTGAAAATCTAAGGCGATGGTACAAATTCGAGTGGCGTTGGTCTCTGTTAGTATATAACATTGAGAAGGGTTTCCTCCTAATCGGTCGGCACGCATTTTTATTTGTTCCTCGCTTTCTTCCCCTGAAACATAGATTACTTTAGCGTTTATTTGTAGCGCGAGTTGAAGAAGAAGAGTAGATTTTCCAATGCCTGGTTGTCCACCAATAAGAACAAGGGAGCCTCTGACAATGCCTCCTCCAAGGACCCTGTTTAGTTCATCGTCGCTCGTTACTAATCGGGGGGTATCATTTGATTGAATGTCCGGAAGGGCAATAGGCTGGGGAAGTACCTCATGTGGGGTGCCACTTTTCCAGGCATTCCTGCCTGGTTCTGCCGAAGTATCTCGTTGGAGCACTTCCTCCTGATAGGTATTCCACTCTCCACAAGAAGGACATTTTCCAGTCCACTTAGGCGATTGTGCTCCACAGGAACTACAAATAAATACTTTTCTAACCTTTGACAATCTCTTTTTTTTAGTTGGGCCTCGCGTAAGGTAAAACCTTCTTTATCTCTGTGGTAAAATAGGTATCTAAACCTATTACGCCCGCCGTTTTTTGACCAATAATGTCGATACTCCCATTGGGGAAGATGCCATTTTCAGGAACATAAATCTCCACTACTTTCCCGACAATCAATATATTGCCATTACAAGCTAACTTTTGTTCCTCCTCCAGTTCCAGTCCAATCCGAATAGTTGCTTCCCCCACGTAAGGGGCAATGTGCGATGCTGAAAAATAGGGTGTTAATCCTGTTTTTTCAAATTCTGATACCCCCCAGGGGTAATCGGCAGAGGCTTGATGGCTAGGGTCGATAAAAGCTTCTGGAACCAAATTTATGGTAAATCTTTTGCGTTCAATGATATTATGATAGGTGTGCCTGGGTACAGTGAGTGGTCTTATAAAAAATCCTAATCTTGCCGGTTGTGCTCCAATATGCACTAAAGAGTTAAATAATCCCAGATTAGTTCTGTTTCTCCCATCAATCGTCCCTACTAAGAAAGGTTGTTTATATCCAGATAATGAATTTATCAGGTTCATTCTGTAAAATCTGTCCATGCCAGCTAGTTGTTCCGGCGTAATTAGATGTGGTTGGTTCATATTTTTAAATATAAATCAGTAGATGAGCTAATTTGAGTGGTTTTTAATATAAGCATCACAGTGTTTTTCCCATTCGGTCAATAAAAGAGATGCCTTGGGTCCTGGTTTTCCCTGACCCACCATCATACCGTCCACATTAACCACAGGAAGGACTCCTTTAGTCGATGAAGTTATGAATATCTCGGATGCTTTATCGAGATAGTTCAATGGCACTTCTATTTCGTTGACCTTAAAATGCTTAGAAGCTATGGTAAGAATATGTTTTCTGGTTATTCCTTTGAGTATCTTTTGAGCGGGGGTGAAGATTTCATCATTAACTACAAAAAAGACATTTGCCCTAACCGTTTCTCTGTAAAACTGACCGTCATGATATAAAATTTCACCGGC
>JBMLQR010000216.1:0-1583 GCA_049241465.1 Saprospiraceae bacterium
GATTTCTACCTTACTAATAGACACATTAATAATTTATGGAAGTCCACCACCACACCCACCACCCCAAGAAATGGAAAGAGTATTTCTGGGAGTTTTTTATGTTGTTCATGGCTGTATTTTGTGGCTTTTTAGCAGAGATACAGGTAGAGCATTATGTGGAACACCAGCGGGAGAGAAAATATATGGCAGACCTGGTGTCTGATATACATCAAGACACCGCATGGATTCACGGTGAGCTCTTAAGAACAGAACGTCAGTTGCGGGGATATGATTCGTTGACTACCTTGCTGAATCAGCCGGATTACCAGGAAAAAGCGCCTATAGCTTATCGATTATACGACGATTATAGTCCATTATTGACCCCGTTATTGACAGATCAGACCATAACACAATTGAGAAACTCCGGAAATCTTCGACTCATTAAATCTGTCGATATTGCTAAGCAAATCGATCAATATTGGACATGGCAGCAGGCCATTAAAACCATTTCGAACCGGGTTGAACAGCGGGTGGATATGATGCGTGAATTGGGTGTTCAGATCTTTGATGAGTGGCAAATTGATTCTGCCACTATTACGAATTCGACCGATTTAACATTATCAGCCTTTAAACGTCAACCGAGTAAGTTTTTTTCAGCTAATACCTCCTTTCTCTCCAAGGATCCGCTGGTTTTTAAAAAATATTCCAATATGCGAATAAATGTTTCTTTGTCTGCACGGCTATATCGGTGGGCTTTAATGGAACTGGAGAAAGACGGACTTAAACTCATTCGAATGATTGAGGATGAGTATAAACTTAAACAGGCTAACCAAACAACCATTAAATAAGTATATGGAAGTCCATCACCACACGCACCACCCGAAGAAATGGAGAGAATATTTCTGGGAGTTTTTTATGTTGTTCCTGGCGGTTTTTTGCGGGTTTCTAGCAGAGCTTCAACTAGAGCACTACATTGAAAGCCAACGGGAAAAGAAATATATAACCCATTTAATGCAAGACTTATCTAAAGACTCTGCAAATCTGCATAAATACAGTATTGATGTGCAGCGGCGGATAGAAAGAATAGATACACTGCTTCAGCTATTGGTAAGTAACGAACTTTCATCAAAAGGGAATGATTTGTATTACTTTGCCAGAATACTGGTAAGAGCTCCCAATTTTTTTCCTTCAGATGCGTCAATTTTACAGTTAAAATATTCAGGAAATTACAGGTTAATAGAGCATACAAGCCTGGTAAATCAAATTGGTTCATTTGAAAATCAAATGAGAGAATTTACAGCCACGCTTTCTCTTTGGGATGAACAAAATACCAAGTACAGAGAAACGCTGGAAAAGATTTTTGATGGAAAAGTGTTTTACCGGATGCTGGATGCGAAAAACAATATTAACAAACCAACAGACAATCCTTCCTTAATAACGGCAAATGAAAATACGATTAACGGCTTGATTATTCAATTGCAATTTCTCAAGGGAGGTTCACTACGGAATCTCACCCTATCCAAGAAAGTAATGAGCCTTTGTACGGACCTGCAAAAAGAGATTAGGCGTAAATATAAAATCGATTAGCGGAGAGGTACAGCACC
>JBMLQR010000217.1:0-2045 GCA_049241465.1 Saprospiraceae bacterium
AGTTCAGCTGTTTTTTCTGGATATTTTAACGCTACATTTTCCTTTTCCGAAGGGTCTGATTTCAGATTATACAATTGCACCTTTGGTCCGCCAGGTTTTGGATTTTCCTTATCAGGTGCAGTAAATCCACCAGAGCCGAGTTGGTCAATCAACTTCCAATCGCCCATACGGATACCAAAATATCCTTTTGAAGAACTGTGAATAATTGGTTTTTCGGTGTTAGAAGGATTGGTTTTGCCCAACAAATCGGGTAAAATGCTGTAGCTATCTTTTCTGTCAAATTTTGGGTCTTTATCGGATAGCAATTCACGTAGGGTACCTAGGAGACTGGTCTGGCAAGCGATAGCATCGGAGACGGATCCCTTTTTTATTTTTTCCGGCCAGCGGACAATAAAGGGAATCCGGTGACCACCTTCATAAGCATCGCCCTTCATACCTCTGAAAGGACCAGCTGCCCGATGTTGAAATTGTTCAGTAAAATTTTCTCTCCAGTAAGGACCATTATCGCTGGTGAAAATGACCATGGTATTTTTTTCAATCCCCTTTTCTTTAAGCACTTTCAGTAATTCACCCACTGCGGCATCTACCTGTCGGGTAAAATCACCGTATTCACCTGCTTTAGATGAGCCGACGTATTCCTTTTTGGGTACCCAGGGAGTATGTGGTGCAGCAAGAGGAAGATAAAGGAAAAAGGGTTTTTCCTTTTTTTGATTCAGGATAAAAGCCTTGGCTTTATTAATGAACGTTGGTAACACTTCGTAAAAATCAAAATCGGGTGACATTTTTCCGGCGCGCCAAAAAGGACCGGTATAGCCACTTTCCAACTTATTTCCGGAGGTAAACGAGGTAGGAAGTGAGGTTAACTGATGGTTTTCCAGATAACAATAGGGGGGCATATCTAAGGAAGCGGGAAGAATATAAGAATAATTGAAGCCCAGATTATTGGGTCCAAAAGTAGGTTTTTTGTCAAAATTAATGTCAGAGGTGTCCATTTCAGACTGAATACCATAACCCGGCACTTTTCCAAGACCTTTTTCAATGGCCTTTTCGGACAGAATCCAATCTATGCCAAGGTGCCATTTTCCTACCACCGCCGTTTCATAATCGTACTTTTTAAGTAATTCTGCAACGGTTCCCTTTTCCGGATCTATAAGATTTCGGCTATATCCACGTAAAACACCCACAGGTAATTTTGAGCGCCAGGGATATTCTCCAGTAATGATGCCATATCGGGTAGGCGTACATACGCCGGAGGGGCTGTGCATATCAGTAAATCGCATGCCTTCAGCTGCTAACAAATCGATATTTGGCGTATGGATTTTTCC
Organism: Saprospiraceae bacterium; assembly: GCA_049241465.1. Lineage (GTDB taxonomy): Bacteria > Bacteroidota > Bacteroidia > Chitinophagales > Saprospiraceae > BJGN01. The sequence goes on from JBMLQR010000217.1 coordinate 1,326, forward strand.
TGATGCCTGATAACAAGATACATCTCCGTATCCAAGATCGTCAGCCAAAATATAAATGATATTTGGACGCTTAGCGGCTGCTTTTTCTGTATTGAAACTGAAAAAGACAAAGGCAAGTGCAGAAAGGCTGAAAGCAATCATTAAGTATTTCAAAAATGGCTTCATTTATTTAGAGGTTAAGGTGGATAATTGATTAAAAAGAGCGGGATTTACTTCTTTGAAATAGCTGTCTAAGGCATTATTCAAACTTTTCACCTTTTCAGGATTAACAGCGGCAAGATTCTTTTTTTCACCAGGATCTTCATTTAAATTAAAAAGAAGAATTTCCCCTGTCTTCCAGAATTTCAACAGTTTATAATCGCCGGAACGGACAGCCGAATGCGGGTACCCATTATTAAACCGATGGAAATAAAGATTTCGGCTATCGGATGTGGTCTTTGGATTTGATAGAGAAGCTTTAAAACTATTTCCATCTAAAGAAAAGGAATTGGGTTGTTTTGAACCGGCAATGTCGGCGAATGTAGCGAGCAAATCATATCCTGTAACGTATCGGTTACTGCTGGTATTTGCGGGAATATCGGGGCCGGACACAAAAAAGGGAACCCTGATGCCCCCTTCGAACAAGGTCCATTTTCCACCTCTGAGAGGAGCATTTCTCATTGGAGAAGGGAAAGAATCAGGATGATCCAAACGGTTTTTTACAGGAGCGATAAACTCCAC
>JBMLQR010000218.1:0-8456 GCA_049241465.1 Saprospiraceae bacterium
AATGAGTTTTTAGTACAGTTCAATCCTGAGGTATCCGCATTGCAATGGTTTAACTCGCTTGCTATAGAAAAAAAAGCAACGGGTATTTCTGCTGTTAAAATGCTTTCCGAACCCCTTAATATTTATCAGTTAAATATTAATCCTTCTTTAGTATCTGAAAATGAAGCTTTTCGTTTTTTAAAACAGCAGCCTAATATTAGATTTGTACAGAGAAATCATTACATAAAATTACGGAGTGTTATTCCTAACGACTCTTTGTTTTCTCAGCAGTATTATTTGCAAAATAAAGGACAAAACGGCGGTCTGGTCGGTTTAGACATCAAAGCAGTTGAAGCTTGGAATGTAACGCAGGGCGGCATTACCCCAAGTGGTGATTCCATTGTTATTTGCGTTATTGATAATGGAGTGGATATAAATCATCCCGATCTGAAAGATAATCTCTGGGTAAATCAGGCGGAAGTTCCCAATAATAAAAGAGATGACGACGGAAACGGTTACATAGATGATTTTCTGGGTTGGAATGTTGACTTTAAATCTGATGAAGTCAGTTATATTAATTTTCATGGCACGCCTGTAGCCGGATTAATTGGTGCAACAGGTAATAATAAAACGGGTATTACAGGTATTAACTGGAAGGTTAAACTAATGGTAGTAACTTCCCAGATTGCTAATGTCCTGTCGGAAAGCAGAGCCATAGAAGCTTATTCTTATCCTCTGGTTATGAGGAAATTGTATAATGAATCAAAAGGTAAAAAGGGGGCTTTTGTTGTAGCAACCAATACTTCATGGGGCATAGATAAAAGAAAATCAGAGGATTTTCCTATATGGTGCAATTTTTATAATGCCCTCGGTGAGGCAGGTATTTTAAACGTCGCAGCAACCATTAATCAAAGCATCGACGTAGATGTTTCCGGCGATATTCCTACCACCTGCCCAAGTGATTTTATAATCTCGGCAACGGCTATTTCCGATAAAGGTGAATTGAGGTACGGTTACGGTAAAACTTCTATAGATATTACCTCTTTGGGTTTTAATTTATTAACCACAGCCGATAAAGGTGGTTATGCCAGACAAAGTGGAAATTCGTTTGTCTCCCCTCAAATTGCCGGAGCCATTGGGCTTCTTTACGCCTCTCCCTGCCCAACTTTAGCGGTATTATCTCGAAATGATCCTGCTGCCGCTGCAAGGTTGGTCAGAAGAGCTCTGCTGGGCGGTGTAACTGTTTTGGATAGTTTGGTGAATAAAGTGAATTCAGGCGGCGTGCTGAATATGGAGAAAAGTATTCGGTTTCTTATAGATAGTTGTGGTAAATGTCCTCCTATTGCTAAAATTGAGGTGACTAATGTATCTACTACCGAAGTTCAATTGTCATGGGTATCAAATGATAGTATCAAAAATATAAATTTATTTTTTAGAAAAATGGGAGATACATCCTGGATGTCTCTGCCAAATACTAAGAATCCTTTATCTATTCCTGGATTATTACCATGTAATGATTATGAAATATCATTGAACAGGACTTGTCTCAATGGGGAGAATCCTGCCGGTCAGTCGATAGTTTTTAAAACAGATGGTTGTTGTAAAAATCCAGCCAAAATGGAATCTGTAAGTATTGGAAATACAGAATTTGTATTAAGATGGGAAAAGGTGACCGCGGCAACTGCCTACCTTGTTCGCTGGAAATTATCAAAAGATTCTCTTTCATCTGCCTGGCAATCCTTGCAAGTGTTCCAAAATGGTGCGTCAATTCGTGGATTGTCCTCATGCTCGGAATATGATGTTCAGATTAGAAGTTTGTGTGCATCAAATCAATTACCCTTTAGTAACTCATTTAAGTTTAAAACCACGGGTTGTGGAAATTGTCTGGAGAAAAATTATTGTATTCCTAAGGGAATAACCATCGTAAGTGCAGAAAATGAATGGATTGCACAAGTAAAAATAGGCGATTTTGTCCATTTATCAGGTAAAGACGGGTATGGTGATTTTACGAGAAAAAATGGTCCCACTTTAAAACCAGGTACTTCCTATCCCTTAACTTTAGAGCCAGGCTATTTGAGTACCGCTTACGACGAATTCTTTATCGTTTGGATCGATCTTAATCAAGACGGTTCTTTTACAAATGAGGAGGAATTATTTAATTCAGGCTCACCAAAAAAAGGATTAGTTACCTCTATTTTGAGTATTCCAGCTTCAGCTACATTGGGTTCCACACGCATGCGTGTAGTTATGCAGTACCGGCAAGAACCGGGAGCCTGTGTTTTTCCTGTGGAATTTTTTGGAGAGGTTGAAGATTTTTGTGTGAATTTGAGCCATACTGTGAATACTGTATCTATCCTACCGGCAGCTAATATTATGGTATTTCCTAATCCCAGTGAAGGTATATTTTCAATAAACTTCCAGGAAGATCATCTATGGGAATCTATAACCATGATAAATATGATGGGGCAAACTATTTCTAAAGTGAACTTAGAGAAGGGAGTAAAAGAGTACCGTTGGGAGGGAAAAAAGACACACGCGGGTCAATATACCTTAGTTTTTCAGGGACCAAAGGGGGTTTACACCCATAGAATATCTATTTTATAGTTTTGAATCTATATTTTCGATCTCAGCTGGATCATAATTACTAAACCATACTTTCAATGTAGATTTGGCTTGAAGTTTCACCGCATCATTGATATAAGAAGCAATGGCTACGAGACCTATGCCTAAAACGCCCAGATCGTCTGTATATCCAATGAAAGGAGTTAGGTCGGGGATTAAATCTATGGGAGCAATAAGATACCCCAACACGCCAATGATAATATTCTTGGCCCATGTTGGGGTTTCTTTTCGTTTAAAAGCATAAAAAAGGAGCAAAGAAGAATAAAGGGATTGCACGCCTATTTTCTTAGCATAAGATTGTACCGTGTTCCAGAATCTGGATTCTGAGAAGAACACGGCATATTTCTTGATTCGCGAAAGCATATATAAAGGATTATTTATTAATCCAATCGTTGTTTAACCTCGGTAATTTCGTACACCTCAATAATGTCACCCACTCTCATTTCATTGAAATTCTTTATGGATAGACCACATTCCATGCCATTTCTGACCTCTTTAACGTCATCTTTGAAGCGTTTTAGAGAGGAAACTTCACCGTGCGTATTTTCTCTGGTAGGGAACACAATAATGCCATCCCTTACCAATCTGATATGACTATTTCTACTGATTTTACCTTCTTGAACGTAGCAACCAGCGATAGTTCCGATTTTACTAATCTTGTAAATTTCTCTGATTTCCACCATACCTATGACCGTTTCCACTTTGGTAGGTTCAAGCATGCCTTCAATGGCCGCTTTAACTTCTTCAATAGCTTCATAAATAATAGAGTAAGTTTTAATTTCAACGCCCTCTTTTTCGGCTAGTTTTCTTGCACCGGAGGAAGGTCGAACCTGGAAACCAATAATAATCGCATCAGAGGCGGAAGCCAGAAGGACATCAGACTCGATGATACCACCCACTGCTTTATGTATTACATTTACCTGAACCTTTTCAATAGACAACTTGATAAGAGAATCGGCTAATGCTTCGATAGAACCATCCACGTCACCTTTAACGATAAGTTTAAGTTCTTTGAAGTTACCCAGGGCTAAACGACGACCTATTTCATCAAGAGAAATACGTTTTGTTGCCCGGGTAGTTTGTTCTCTGGTAATCTGCGCTCTTTTCGACGCTATTTGTCTAGCTTCCTGGTCGGAATCTACTACTTTGAATCTGTCACCTGCCTGAGGCGCACCAGTTAATCCCAATACTAATACTGGGGTTGACGGTCCTGCAGATTTAATTCTTTGTCCCCGCTCGTTCAACAGCGCTTTAACTTTTCCAGCAAATTCACCAGCTACGAGTGAGTCTTTATCTCTTAATGTACCATATTGAACCAAAAGCTTGGTTACATAACCTCTACCTTTGTCGAGAGAAGCTTCGATAACTGTACCAACGGCAGACCTGTTAGGATTAGCTTTAAGTTCAAGCATCTCCGCTTCCAACAATATTTTCTCCAATATTTCAGGGATACCGAGGCCTGTTTTGGCTGAAATATCCTGAGATTGGTATTTTCCACCCCATTCCTCTACCAAAAGATTCATGGAAGCGAGTTCTTGTTTAATTTTTTCAGGTTGAGCACCTACTTTATCTACCTTATTGATAGCGAAAATGATAGGTACGTTGGCAGCCTGGGCATGAGAAATAGCTTCCTTTGTTTGAGGCATTATGCTATCGTCTGCGGCAATAATAATAATGGCAATATCCGTTACTTTAGCACCACGGGCACGCATCGCTGTGAAAGCCTCGTGACCTGGAGTGTCCAGGAAGGTTATTTTTTTATTATCACCTATAATCATTTCGTAAGCACCAATATGCTGGGTGATACCACCTGCTTCTCCAGATACTACGTTAGCACTTCTAATATAATCTAATAGAGATGTTTTACCATGATCCACGTGACCCATGACGGTAACGATAGGCGCGCGATGAATTAATAGGGCCGGATCATCTTCGACAACAACTACTTCCTCATCGGCTTGTTCTTCTACGGAAATAAACTCAACTTCTCTGCCAAATTCACCAGCAACGAGTTCAATTATTTCAGCGTCCAAACGCTGGTTAATCGAGACGATAACGCCCAGATTCATACAAACGGTGATGACTTCGGAGATGGGAACATCGAGAAGATTAGACAATTCCTGAGCGGAAATGAATTCAGTTAACTCTAATTTTCCTGATAGTTCGTCTTGATCAAGTTGTTCTTGTTTCTCTCTGAAACGATCCCGCTTATCTCGCTGAAACTTTTGGCGTTTATTCTTTCCACCCCCTGAAAGGCGAGCCATTGTGGCTTTGATCTTATCCTCAATTTCTTTCTTAGATACCTCTTTAGGTTCTTCTCTTCCCGTTGCTGGTCTGTTTACCGGTGGCCTGTTATTATTAGGCCCAGCGCTATTGTTACCAGGTGAGGGACGTCTTTGTTGAGCACCTCCCTGGCCTTGATAATTCTGTCCGCCTTGTCCACCTGTGTTAGGTCTGTTTTGCGGATTATTGTTAGTACTGTTGTTTTGTTGATTGTTATTGGTACTTTGCCCTTGTCCCTGACCCTGATTAGCGGTTGAGCCCTGGTTATTACCTTGACTTTGTCCTGTGTTTTGGGTATTAGGAGTGCCTTCTCCAGCTACTTTCTTACGTTTGCGTTTACGTTTTCTTCTTGCTTCTTCTGACTCTGAGCTACCCGGCGTTAGTGGTTTAGCACCAGCAGCGGGAGTATTGCCACCTGGAACGGCTGGTTTAGCTGCCGCGGGTGGAGGCGTTACTGGCTTACTTCTTCCTCTGTTTCTATCGAAGGAATTGGTATCAATTTTACCCAAAATCTTTAAACCTCTTAATTCAGGAGTTTCCGCTCTCATCATATTTCCATCCTCAGTGACAACTGGAGGGGTAACTTTGATAGCTTGCACTTCAGGTTTAACTGGCGTATTTAGTAAGGAACTAACTACGGTGTTTGATGCTGGCGTTGATTTTTTTTCTTTCTCAATAGAAGGCTTTTGTACCACTTTAGGTGCTTCAGCTTGAATTTTTGCTTCAGGTATGGTAGAAGCTGGTGGATTAACAGGAGGTTCACTAGGTTTTGCAGGCGTTTTTACCGTCGCTGGTACAACCAATTCAGATTTTTCTTTCTCTTTAGTCCTTTGTTGTAAACGGCTGGAAAGATCTATTTTACCTATAACGGTAGGGCGTTGCAATTGAATAGCCCCTTCCGGTCTCCCTGACTTTTCCTCCACAACAGGACCTACAATCACTTTCGGAGTTTCTGTTGCAGCAAGGTCAATCTCTTCTTTTCCGGTTTTCCCCGCACCAAAACTGACTGATTTTGCCTGTTGTTTAATATCTCCTGATTTCTGGAACTCTTTTAACAGCTCAGAATACATCTGGTCTGTTATTTTAGCGGTGGGTTTATTTTCCACCTCGTATCCTTTTTTGGCAAGATGCTCAACGAGTGTGGACAAGCCCACGTTTAGTTCCTTTACTATCTGAATAAGTTTCAACGGCATTCGATTTAATACTAATTTGCAGTGCAAAACTACAAAAGAGTTTCGTTAAATTATAATAGGAATTTCATCATTCCTCAAATTCCGCCGCAAGAACAGATAAAACTTCTTCAATTGTTTCAGTTTCCAGGTCTGTGCGGCGAATTAGTTCTTCTTTGCTTAGGGTTAACACGCTTCTTGCTGTGTCACAGCCAATGCCTTTAAGGGCATCAATAACCCATCCTTCTATTTCGTCTGAGAATTCTTCTAAATCAACATCGTCGATTTCAAATTCCTCATTATTTCTAAATACATCAATCTCAAATCCAGTAAGTAAACCCGCTAATTTAATATTTGTTCCCCCTTTTCCAATAGCCAATGAAACCTGCTCCGGTTCTAAAAACACTTTTACGCGCTTTTTCTCTTGATTTACAGTGATGGAGGTTACCTTAGCTGGTGTGAGAGCACGCTGGATATACAATTGTAAATTGTTTGTATAATTTACAATATCAATATTCTCGTTATTTAATTCTCTAACAATACCATGTATTCTTGATCCCTTCATTCCGACGCAAGCACCAACAGGATCAATTCTATCATCAAAAGATTCCACAGCCACTTTCGCACGCTCGCCTGGCATCCTGACGATTTTACGAATAGAAATAAGACCATCTTCTATTTCTGGTACTTCCTGTTCCAATAGTTTCTCTAAAAATAAAGAATCTGTTCTTGAAGCAATAACCGTTGGGTTATTGTTCCTCATTTCTACCGATTTTATAACGGCCTTCACTAAATCTCCTTTGCGATAGTAGTCACCTTTTATCATCTCAGTTTTTGGTAAAATAAGTTCGTTTCCTGTAGCATCATCAACAATTAAAATTTCTTTCTTTAGTATTTGATGCACTTCAGCGGTAACTATTTCACCTAATCTATCATTGTATTTTTTGAATACTTCTTCTTTCTCAAGATCCATAATTCTTGAAATGAGGGTTTGACGGGCAGCCATAATAGACCTTCTACCGAAATCCTCAAGTTGCAACTGCTCGTAGCATTCTTCCCCCACCTCGTAATCAGCATCGATAGATATAGCCTCAGATATAGAAATTTGGCTTTTTTCATCAGCCACTTCTCCGTCGGGGACTATTTCTCTAACCCGCCATAATTCTAAATCGCCTTTTTGTGTATTAACAATGACATCGAAATTTTCGTCAGAGCCAAACTTCTTTTTGATTAGGGTACGGAATACATCCTCCAAAACCCTTACCATAGTAGGACGGTCAATATTTTTTCCATCCTTAAATTCTGAAAATGTTTCTACAAGGTTCAGCATAATTTTATCCTTTTAAAATGAAACCTTAACGAGTGCGTTTTTGATAGTGCTAAAAGAACACCTTTTCTCAAATGGGGTATTTACTTTTTTCTTCCCCTCTAAAATTTTTTCTTCCCAAACAATTAAAACACCTTCATCATCAGCTTCTTTCATAATACCAGTAACCTGACTGTCATCATCAAGGGTTATAACTAATTTTCTGCCCAAATGTTTTTTATATTGTCTGGGCAGACTTAGGGGACGACTAACACCAGGTGATGAAACTTCCAGGGTGTAGGTTTCGCCTAACCATTTATTTTCGTCTAAAATGCCTTCCAGAAACCGGCTGACCGTCCGACATATATCAAAGTCAACGCCTGTATCACTATCTATAAATACTTCGACTTTTTGTCTGACAGAAATACTGATATCCAATAAAAAGCAATGACTTATTTCAGGTTCCTGAAATTTTTCTGCCAATAAATAGCTTAGTTTTTCCTTGATTTCGTCCATAAACATTAAATTGGATTAAAATAAAAAAGAGGGTTATTTCCCTCTCACTTACTTTCTCCCATTTTTTACTCGGCAAAGATAATGAATTATTTTGTTTTTTTAATAAAAATCTTATTTTTTGAAATGATAAGGCTCATATTGTTTATTATTAGCCCCACATCATTTTCTTTTTTTGAACTTACATATAACTATCTTTGTTTTCTAAAATGATATGATTAAAACGGAAATTGGAAATGAACAAAGACACACTTTTACATAAGGCCTTAAAAGGTGAATTTTTATCCCCTGAAGAAGGTGTTTTTCTATTTGAGAATGTTCCTACCGCAGAATTGATGGAGGTGGGGAATATGATTCGTTTTAAACTCAATCCTGAAAAAAAAGTAACCTGGATTATAGATAGAAATTCAAACACAACGAATGTGTGTGTGGCTAACTGTAAATTTTGTAATTTCTACCGACGACCGGGTCACGAAGAATCCTACATTACTTCACTCGAGGAGTATGCAGTTAAAATTGAGGAAACTTTTAGGTTGGGCGGAGAACAATTATTACTTCAAGGTGGACATCATCCCGATTTAGGG
>JBMLQR010000219.1:0-4584 GCA_049241465.1 Saprospiraceae bacterium
TATTGAAGGTAAAAAATGCGTAGCTTTTATTAAACGAAAGGGTAATTTCCGCATCAGAAGGAACCACCGTCTTTAAAAGATTTAGCGCCTTTTTAGGCATAATAAAAGAAGAAGTTACAGAACTTGTAATATCGGTGCACACATAACGAACCAATTTATGGGCATCTGTAGCCACCATAGAAATTTTGTTGGTATCAATTTGAAAATATACGCCCATCATTGCTGGTCGTAAATCATCAGTGCTTGTTGCAAAAATAGTTTTAGAAATACCCTGAAGCAGAGCCAGACCAGAAAGGCTCACCGCTTCTACTTCATCAGGCGTTGGAATGGCAGGAAAATCAGCTCCATTTTCACCTGCAAGTTTATATTTCCCGTAAGCTGAAGTTATTTCAATACCGAAATTTTTATCATCGATTTGAAAGGTAATAGGCTGAGCGGGCAATGCCTTGAGCGTATCCATCAAAATTTTCCCAGGAATGGCCACTTTCCCATTAAAATCAGCCATAACATCCATTTCCGTAGAAATAGCTGTTTCATTATCTGTAGCTGATATTGTCAGGACACTATCCTGGATGGAAAATAAAAAACCTTCCATGATAGCGGAGGAAGGATTCGAGGAAATGGTGCCAACAGCAATTTGTAACTGCTTAAGCAACTCGGAGGAAGATATGCTAAATTTCATTTTATTTTCTTTGGTGTAAAAATAGCCAAATTTTATGGTAATTGTAACTTTTTTATGCGTCCTGTAATAATCTATCTAAACCCTGTTAACTTTGACACCATAAAAATTAGGGAATGAGTTTAAATAGAAGGAGATCACCTCGTGTAAGTACCATTTCAGGAGTAAAACTTCCCGATAGTGAAAATATATTTCTGGATAATGGCCTCCCCGTTACCCTTCTTCATGGCTCAGAAACAGAGGCATTGCGGTTAGATATTTGCTTTAAGGTAGGTAGGCAACACGAGCATAAACGAATGGCAGCCAGAGCTACTGCCTCGATGTTAAAAGAGGGTAGCTCCCAATATTCCGGAAAAGCCTTTGCTGAAAAAATGGACACATTGGGAAGTTCCTGGGAGTCCCCCGTGCAATTGGATTACTCCCATTTTTCCTGGCTGGGCTTAAGCCGGTTTGGTATGGAAGCCCTTCCTGTGATAGCTGATATTCTTGAAAATCCGACGTTCCCCACATCGGAAATTCACGCATTTGTCCAAAGAAATGTCGCCCGGCTAAAAGTTGAATTAACGAAACCTGACGTAGTTGGCTACAGAACCTTTACCGCTATTTTATTAGGTGAAAATCATCCCTTTGGCTGGAATTCCAGTCAGGAGATTTTTGAAGATCTTACTAAGGAAGATCTTCAAAAACATCATTCTGACTGGTATAACACAGAAACAAGTCAGTGTTTTCTTTCTGGCAATGTACCTCTACCGTTTTTAGATAGGTTAAACAAAACAGTGGGTCAGCTCTTTATAGGCAAAAAAAGCCCTCCTTCTTCGGTCATACCCAAAGTAAATCCTACCTTTGGTACAACTGAGGTAAAGTTACCAGGTACATTGCAGTCGTCCCTTCATATCGGATACCTGACAGGAGTCAGGCAACATGATGATTATCCAACCCTACTCGTTTTGAATACCATTCTCGGCGGATTTTTCGGTTCTCGCCTGATGACAAATATTCGGGAAAAACTTGGCTATACTTATCATATTCAATCTAACCTCGATACTTATCCCGATGTGGGATCCCTCTGGATTAATGCAGAATTATCTCCCGACTACTTAAATCCTACGAGAAAAGAAATATTTAAAGAAATCAATCTTCTCAAAAACAAACCAGTATCACACTCGTTTTTAAAAATGGTTAAGAGCTATTTAATTGGTTCTGAGTTAAATGCACTGGATGGAACACTGCAAGCAATGGAGGTTATAAGGGAAAGAGCGATGGAGGGTTTAGAAAAAATAGATTACGCCAGTGAGATAGAAAAAATAAATTCCGTTTCCCCTTTTCAACTACAGGAAATGGCAAATAAATATTTTTCTCAAGATAATTTCACGGAAGTACGTGTTACACCTTAAATTATCTTAATTTGATGGAATTATTATTAATTTTGCAAATGATTGTACTTTTTTCTTAGAAAAAGGGTTATTGCTATAAATTTACCAGATGAACTTCTTCAGTTTTTTTCGTCAAGAGTTGGCCATAGATTTAGGAACTGCCAACACGTTAATTATTCAAAACGGCGAAGTCGTTGTTGATCAACCTTCTATTGTTGCCATTAACCGAAAAACTGGATTAACTATTGCGGTTGGCACCAAGGCAATGAACATGCATGAAAAGACGCATGACGACATAAAAACCATTCGTCCCTTGAAGGATGGTGTAATCGCTGATTTTCAAGCTGCTGAAAGCATGATTGAGGGTATGATCAATATGATTGGCCAAAGAAAACGCTTTTTTTCCCATTTGAAAATGGTTATTTGTATCCCTTCGGGAATTACGGAAGTTGAAAAAAGGGCTGTGTTTGATTCTGCAGATCACGTTGATTCTAAAGAAACCTATCTTATTCACGAACCCATGGCTGCCGCTTTGGGAATAGGCCTCGATGTGGAAGAACCCACAGGTAACATGATTATTGACATAGGTGGTGGTACCACTGAGATCGCTGTTATTGCTTTGTCAGGCATCGTTTGTGACCAATCTATTCGTATTGCAGGAGACGAGCTGACCGGCGATATTATTCAGTACATGAAAAGGCAGCATAATATTCTTATTGGTGAACGCACGGCCGAACAAGTTAAAATTCATGTTGGTTCTGCCCTTCACGAACTTGAAAATCCACCGGAGGATTATGCCGTAAATGGTAGAGATTTAATGACCGGAATTCCCCGCCAAATAAAAGTTTCCTATCGCGAGATAGCCTCTGCTTTAGATAAATCTATTTCAAAGATTGAAGATGCTGTCCTTAAAGCACTGGAGGTAACTCCCCCAGAACTAGCTTCTGATATTTATAAGAAGGGTCTGTATCTAACCGGAGGCGGAGCACTCCTTCGCGGTTTGGATAAAAGATTGGAGATGAAAACCAAACTTAATGTGCAGGTTGCCGATGATCCTTTACGTGCCGTGGTTCGTGGTACTGGTATTGCTTTAAGAGAAACAGATCGATATACTTTTTTAATTGATCGGAAAAGTATTTAAATAAACCGGAATACGGTTAGTATTCATTATTGCTTATGTTTCCAAGGTCAAAGGTTTTTTCCGAACTAGGAAATCTTATCCTTTTCCTAATTTTAGAAGGGATTAGCTTCTATCTTATCATTACTTACAATGATACTCAGGCAAAGATTTACCATAATTCAGTCAATGTGATTTCTGGGAGTATAGCTAATCAAGCCAGTAATATTCGTGGTTATTTTTCTTTAAAAGAACAAAATAGTATTCTGCTTAAAGAAAATGCTAAACTAAAAGCTAAGTTATTTAACCTTGTCGAAAAACAAGGGGCAAAACCAGAAGACTTAAATCTTAATATTACAGAAAACCAGATATTCAACCTTGTCTCCGCCAGGGTTGTCAATAATTCCATTTCTCTTCGAAATAATTTTCTTTCTCTAAACAAAGGCAGAAAAGCAGGAATTACCGAAAATCAAGGGGTTATTGGTGAAAATGGTGTTATTGGCATCACAAAAGCTGTCAATGACAACTATACTACGGTTATGTCTATTTTCAATAGTCAAACCAAAATTAGTGCACGCATAAAAGATAAAGGCTATTTTGGGTCTTTGGTTTGGAATAATAACGGAGATGTTCGATTTATGTCGCTTAATGATATTCCAAAACACGTACCCATCAAGCTAGGTGATAAAGTTGAAACCAGCGGTTATTCCAACCTATTTCCCAGCGGAATCATGTTAGGAAAAATTGTGGGTAAAAGAATTCCTCCCGGTTCCAGCACTTATGAATTAAAAGTGAAACTCTACCAGGACATGACAAAAATTAAATTTGCTTATGTCGTTATTAATTATGAAACACCAGCATTAGACTCTCTCTACCTTCAGACAAAATCGCTATGAATCTTGCGCTGCTAAATAATGGAACTCGTTTTGTAATACTATTGTTATTGCAGGTCGTAGTATTCAGTCAAGCAAGGATTGGCCCTTTAGGTCCCTATTATATCGATATAATAGTATTCCCATTAGCTTATTTGTTACTTCCTTTTCGTACGCCCAGAGAATTACAATTCCTGCTTGCTTTTGCTATTGGATTGCTCGTTGATCTGGGCTTACAATCTCCAGGGCTTCATGCCGGCGCATCGGTTTTCACCATGGCTCTAAGACCCATTATATTAAGGATACTTGAACCACGTGGCGGTTACGATAAATTACATAGTCCTACATTACAACGATTTAAATGGCCTTGGTTTGCCTCTTTTATAAGTATCCTTTCTTTCATACATATTCTTTTTTACTTTTCCATGGAAGTCTTTACTCCATTATTTTTAGGAGCAATTTTGATAAAAACCTTTCTCAGCTGGATCGTTTCTACCCTTTTCATTTTCTTAATCGTGATTATTTTAAACCCCCTAGATTAAT
>JBMLQR010000219.1:4684-12182 GCA_049241465.1 Saprospiraceae bacterium
TACGGTAAAAAGAATTAATCCGGCAATGGATACCAATAGATTTTGTTCTCTTTTAAATATATCTAAAGAAACATTCATAAAAAATTTAGATAAAGACTGGAAGAGCGGGCAATTTTCCAAGAATGTACCTTTTTTATTCCTCAGTAAAATACCCGCAAATATATATGCTGTCTTTCAGGAAAATTTACATCTTTTCCCGGGGTTTGATATCACTATAAGAAACGTGAGGGAATATTCGTCGCATTCTGCGGGACATTTTCTTGGCTATATCAGAGAGGTTAATGAAAATGAAGTTAAAAATCCTGAAAGTATTTACGTAGCTGGAGATTATGTTGGTGCATCGGGTTTAGAAAAAGTATATGAAGATGAATTGCGGGGATCAAAAGGTTATCGATACGTACTAAAAGATAATTTAGGACGTGAAGAAGGTGTTTTTAAGGATGGATTATTGGATACCAGAGCTGTTTCCGGTAAAGATTTAATTTCCTCCATAGATATTGATCTTCAAGAATATGCTGAATCATTAATGGTAAATAAAAGAGGCGCTATTGTAGCTATTGAACCCGAAACTGGCGAAATTTTAGCCTTGGTCACCTCTCCCGGCTATGACCCATCTCTCATGGCTATTACGAATCCTAATAGAGGGAAATTTTTTCAGTCGCTCCAATTAAATAAAGATTTACCCCTATTTGACCGTTCCACCAGTGCACAATACCCTCCAGGGTCTCTTTTCAAACCTTTACTCGCTTTAGTGGCCTTGGAAAAAGAAACTTTACAACCTAATAGAACCATATCATGCAATGGTGCTTACTATTTCGGGAGTATGCGATTAACAGGATGCCACAATCATGCTACCTGCCGTACAGTGGCAGCAGGCATTCAAAATTCATGTAATGCTTATTTTGTTACCGTTTTTCGTGAATTAGTAGATAAATACGGTTTTTATAATCCTTCAAGAGGCCTGGATACCTTAAATACCTATTTAGATCGGTTTGGTTTTGGAAAAAAACTGGATATCGATTTCCCGGGTGAGAAAGCAGGTAACTATCCAAGTTCTACCTTTTATACCGATTGGTTTAAGAATCCCCGATGGAACTCCGTGTGGATACGTTCTGTCGGTATCGGACAGGGTGAATTATTGACAACAAATATCCAGCTGGCCAATGCTGCCGCTATGATAGCAAATCGTGGATGGTATTACACGCCCCACATCGTCAAGGGATTTAATGACGAAAACAAACAAATTCCCTTAAAATATAGAACGAAGATAAATGTTGGGATTAAAACACAGCATTTTGAACCTGTGATTGATGGCATGGAAAAAGCACTCTTGGCCGGTACAGCAAAAAGTGGTTTTATTGCCGATATTCCTATCTGCGGAAAAACGGGAACCGCAGAAAATCCTTCAGGAAAGGATCACTCTATTTTCTTTTGCTTTGCCCCTAAAGTAGCTCCTAAAATTTCCCTTTCCGTTTACATTGAAAATGCTGGTTTTGGTGGAACTTATGCCACCCCCATTGCCAGTTTAATCATTGAAAAATACTTAAAAGGGGAAATTAGAGGTGACGATAGAAAAAATTTAGAGAAAAGAATGTTGGAAGCTAATTTATTAAATGTAAAGCCATAATGAAACAATCCTTCCTTCTTTTATTGGGCATCTCCTTAAGCTTACAGGTTCATTGTCAAATATTTACAGAAAAACTAAAACTTGTTTTCGCTGGTGATATTATGGGGCACAGTACCCAGATTAAAGCTGCCTTACTACCTGATGGTACTTATGACTACCATCATTGCTTCAAATACGTTGCTCCAATTTTAAAACAAGCAGACCTGGCCATTGGAAATTTAGAATTCACCCTTCCAGGTAAACCTCCCTATTCAGGTTATCCACAATTCCGCAGCCCTGACGCCGTCGCTGTTGCCCTAAAAGAAGCAGGGTTCGATATGCTCGTAACCGCCAATAATCACTCTAATGATGCTGGTAGAACAGGGGTTGAAAATACTATTCGTACCGTTCGAAACCTGGGTTTTCACCAAACTGGTACTTTTCTGGACAGCATGGACCGATCTCTGAATTATCCCCTGCTTATTCAGCATGGAAATTTTAAACTGGCCTTTTTGAACTATACTTATGGGACAAATGGCATTCCCACTAAACCACCTGTCATTGTCAATGAATTAGATGAAAAACAAATGGCAGCAGATATGGAAAAGGCAAGAGCCGCTAATCCTGATGCTATTATTGTTATGGTGCATTGGGGAAATGAATACCAACTGGTTGAAAACTCTTATCAACGCCAATTGGCACAAAAATTATTCCTTTGGGGAGCTAAAGTAGTCATTGGCTCACATCCACATGTGGTTCAATCTATTGAGCAAAAGTCCCAAACAGATTCCATTAGAAAAGGAGAACTAACGGTTGTTGCCTATTCGTTGGGGAATTTTATTTCCGGTCAGATAAAAACATATACAGATATTGGCGCAATGGTAGAAGTAGAGCTTGAAAAAGAATTGCCTTTCGGATCCACTTGCATAACACGAACCCAATATATTCCCGTTTTCAGGTATGTTCACAGAGCGCCTACCTCGGTTAAATATTATACGCTGCCCGCAACGTTATTCAGTGAATTAAATCAAAGAGATCCTTTTCCTATCCCCGCTTATATTAAGGAAAAATTAAAACAGGACTTAAAAATAATAAGACCCATTC
This sequence comes from Saprospiraceae bacterium, assembly GCA_049241465.1. Lineage (GTDB taxonomy): Bacteria > Bacteroidota > Bacteroidia > Chitinophagales > Saprospiraceae > BJGN01. The sequence continues at coordinate 7,395 of JBMLQR010000219.1, forward strand.
TTTCTAAACATGGGATTCCCGAAAAACCTGTTTTTCCCAATTTGATTCTTCCGCCGATAATGAAAATGGAAACTCAAAAAATAAATTAAACGATGCGCATTTCAGCTATTGTCGCCATTTCCGATAATCTCGCCATAGGTGAAAAAGATATGATTCCCTGGTATCTTCCTATTGATTTGAAATATTTTAGAGATATAACCATCGGGCATACCGTGATTATGGGACGAAAAACATTTGATTCCATTGGGAAAGCCCTTCCAAAAAGGAGGAATATTGTAATTACCTCTGATCCATTTTTGATTTCTTCCGACTTCCATACCGTCCATTCTATAAATGAAGCGTTGGATCTGGCGCTAAGCCAGGGTGAAACGGAGGCGTTTATCATCGGCGGGGGTCAGATATATAAACAGTCATCTTCTCTTTGGGACCGAATGTATATCACTAAAGTAAATACCAATATTCCTGAGGCCGATACCTTTTTTCCCATTTGGGATGAAAAAGAATGGGAATGTATTTCAGAAAAGGTCAATCTTCCTGATGAAAAAAATAAATTCCAAAGTCAATTCCTCATTTATGACCGAATAGCTTAAGCCTCGGAAACCTTTACAAGCTGCCTGTTCTTATCTAAAAAGTTAAAATAATAAGTGACCCCTGCAGATAGCAATAAATAACCTAATACGAGGGAAGCATAAATACCGGAAGCACCAAACCAACCTGAGAAATAAAACAAGATAAGTATCCCAGCCATTAATTTTAATACATCCCATCCAAAAGCTTGTTTACTACCATCCATCAGTTCCGAATACGCGAATATTTGAAGAATCAGAAAACCACCATAAATAAATATATGAGGTTTACCAATGTCCGCCAGATTTGCAAATAGATGATACATAAATATTAAAGTTATAATAACCTGGAACCATAACCAAACCATTAAAAGAGGCGAGGAACTTGTTTCATATTTATCGAATTGATAAGGATCTTTTATTTTTTCAACAGGATATTTTTCTACTACATCCTCTGGACGCCAACCTGTAGGTTTAAACCAAATGAGCAACTTATTTTTCCAACTTTTGGTGTGAATGGCATCCTGAATCAATAGGGTAAGATGTTTGAAGTTAATCCTTATCGGATTCCAGGTTTTCATAGGTCTTGTGATACCATACACTGGCGGTACTTCGTCTAACTCTTCTTGAAAAGTACCAAATAACTTATCCCAGATAATGAATATCTGACCATGATTCTTATCAATATAAATAGGGTTTATGGCATGATGGACTCTATGATGAGAAGGAGTGACAATAATTTTTTCAAGAAAGCCCAATTTTCCTATGTAAACGGTGTGGTACCAAAACTGTAAGAAAAAATGAACGGGAGTTACCATAGCGATAACTTGTCCGGGAATACCCAGAATAGCTGCCGGCAACAAAATGAAAGTGAATAAATTTACAAATTGTGCTACTGGTTGTCTTAATGCACAAGCCAGATTAAATTCTTCGCTACTATGATGAATAGCATGTTTATTCCAGAAGAAATTGATGGAATGTGCCAACCGATGTATGCAATAACCATAAAAATCAAGGATAACAAAGGCGGCAATATAAAGCAGCGGGGTCGATTTTATCTCAAAAATAGCTAGTTTTGATACCATAAAACCATAAGACACAATAACAAATACGATACCTAATGAATCCTTTATTGAATTTGAAAAACCAGCACTGAGACTCGAAATTAGATCCATTTGCTTGAATGGCACTTTCTTAAAATACCAGGCGTACGTTTTTTCCAGGAAAACGAAAAATAAAAAAATCGGAATAATATACATTAAAATCATTCCATAATTTCCTAGTTGACCCCTCATATTTTTAAAAATTTAGTTTAATTTGTCGCAAAAATAAACATGTTTAACCCAATAATCAACTACATTGTAATGTAATGTTTAATATTAAAAAAGAAGTGAATGAAAAAGAAAAATGTGGCTATTATAGGTGCAACAGGTTTGATTGGTAATCAGCTATTAAGCCTTCTTTTAAAAGATACGCATTTTGCTGACATCTATGTGGTTACCAGACGTTCTCTGAAGGTTGATGATGAAAGAATCAAAAATATAGTGATTGATTTTTCTGACGATTTGTCTTTTAAAAATGCGCTGAGTGCTTGCGACGTTGTATTTTGCTCCGTCGGCACCACCCAAAAACAAGTAAAAGGGGATAAAGTAGCGTATCGAAAAATTGATGTTGATATACCTGAAAAGGCCGCTCAATATTGTGAGGAAAACGGGGGAACGACCTTTTTATTGGTTTCTTCCGTGGGTGCGGACAGTAAAAGCGGAAATTTTTACCTGGCTTTAAAAGGTGAAGTCGAAGATTATGTGGTCAAGAGAAATATACCTTCCATAACCATTTTTCGCCCATCTCTTTTATTAGGCAATAGAAAAGAATTCAGGATTGGCGAAATCATTTCTACCCTTTTCATGAAACCACTCGCCTTTTTGGTTCCCTCTATATACAAGCCTATCGAGGCGGCCCAAGTGGCAAAATCTATGTATCAGGCGGCAATATCAAATAGACCAGGTGTTCATGTTTACCATTTTGCTGAAATGAATACAGCTTCCTGACCCGTTGGATTTTACGATATCTGTCCTTTGAAGCCATCGAAAATAGGAGGAAATTACAGGCAAAATAAATTATCATGCGTGAAGATTTCCTCCATTTTGTCTGGCAATACCAACAATTTAACACCCATTCCTTAACAACTACTCAGGGACATCCGCTGACCATTTTAAGGGTGGGGAAATTAAATAGCCATGCCGGACCTGATTTTTATGAGGCTCACCTCATTATAGATGATGTCAGGTGGATTGGGCAGGTTGAAATACATCTGACCACCTCAGATTGGTTAAAACATGGTCACGCTGGTAACTTGCACTATAATAATGTGATTCTACATGTTGTTTATGAGGAAACTATCAAAATTTATCGCACTGATGGATCAGAAATACCTTGCCTGGTCTTAAAAGACAGAATTTTCCCAAATTTATCCCTGCTATTCAACCAACTCATTACCCATAAGGATAAGCTTCCCTGTTCCTTTCACTGGCCTCATGTTTCACCCCTTGTAAAAAGAAAATGGCTGGAAACCCTTTCTGTAGAGCGGATAGAATCAAAAACGGCTATCTTAAAAGAACATTACACACTACTAAACGGAGATTGGGAACAGCTTGCTTTTCAACGACTTGCCTATAATATGGGGCTTATTGTTAATACCGAACCCTTTATACAGGTAGCGAGAAGCATTGATATAAAAAAACTACAGCGACTGCAAAATCTTTTCCAGATTGAGGCTATTTTATTTGGTCAGGCCAATCTTTTGGGTGAAGAGGAAGAAGTACTGTCGGACGAATATCAAATAAAATTAAAAGATGAGTACCTTTTTCAAAAACAAAAATATGATTTAACGCCTATTCCTAAAGGGCAATGGCGATATATGAGAATGAGACCTTCCGGATTTCCCGAAAAAAGAATGGCTGCATTGGCGGGTTTCATTTTTCAAACAGAACATATCAAAAGTAAGATTATCCAGTTGCGGAGCAAAGCAGAACTCTATGCCTTTTTTGAAATTCGCACCTCTCTTTATTGGAAAAATCATTTTAGATTTGGCAAAATATCAACCCAAACGAGTGCTGCAGCAGGACACGATTTAATACAGCGAATAGCCATAAACTTTGTTATTCCATTTCAATTTCTATTTTCAGAAATTTACGAGCTTCCCAATGTTAAAGAACACGCCATTGATCTGTTAAATGATCTTGAAGCTGAAGATAACCTCCTTATTCGTGATTGGAAAAAAATGGGCATTATTCCTATTTCAGCCGCAGAAAGCCAAAGTTTAATCCACTTGAAAAACGAGTATTGTGATAAACGACGTTGCCTTTCTTGTTCTATCGGCCATGCTATCCTACGTGGAAATACCTGAAATCATAGTTAATAATCCCTCCGTTTTTTCAATGGCATTCAGCTTACCTACATCTTCCCAAATATCACCGGTATGATCAAATGCTCCTATTTGCTTGTTTGATGCGACAGATAAATAAAAAGGCATAATTGGGAATATCTCTTCCTCTGGCATTAATTCAAAAATTTCAGGATTAATGACATGAATTCCACTAAAAGAATAAAAAGTAGGACTTTCTATTTGCCGGGAAATAATTTCTTCGCCCGTTTGATGATTTTTCCATCCACTTAATAAATTTTGATCATTGAACATCATTTGCCTGGAAGATTCTCTTGTTTGAACGGCCAGTGTAGCCAAAAAGGAGTGTTCCTGGTGAAATTTAACCATTTCAGCCAAATTTAGACTAGTAACAATATCTGCATTAACCACTAAAAACGGTTCGTCTTTCAGAAACCAGGCAGCATTTTTTAAGCCTCCCCCTGTGTCAAGAAGTATTTTTTCTTCGTTAGAAATATGGATTTCAATGTCAAAATTATTTTTTTCCTCAAGAAATGCCATTATTTTGTCAGCAAAGTGATGCACATTAATAATTATTTCATTGAACCCATAGTATTTTAATCTTCTAATGGCCAATTCCAATAAGGGAATACCATTCAAGGGAACTAAAGCTTTAGGAATATTGTTGGTTAGAGGTCGCAACCTGGTTCCCAGTCCTGCGGCAAAAATCATGGCTTTCATATATATTGCATTTCGGAATAAAGATAACAGTAAAATGCTTCAACATCTATTCGTTCGATTTCTTTTACTCCCATTATCTCTACTTTATGGATTTGG
>JBMLQR010000219.1:12282-24684 GCA_049241465.1 Saprospiraceae bacterium
TTACTTGATGACGCTTTTCAACACAGAGCCATAAAGCCTGAACTCGATATTATACTGACTACCTTTCAGCAACCCTTTTTTTCCGATTATCTATTACCCTTTGGAAGACTAAGAGAATGGAGAAATGCTTATAAAAGGGCTAATGTGTTGATTGTCAGTAAATGTCCTGAAAGATTAACAGAGGAAACCAGGCAAGATTATTTGCAAAAAATAAATCCATTACCCCATCAGAAAGTATATTTTTCCTCCTTCAAATATGGAAATCCTTATCACTTATTTAATCCGGAGATAAAATGGTTTCCCTATCAGCTTCCCTCTGTTTTATTAGTAACAGCTATCGCGTCTGTTCAATATTTAGAGGATTATTTAAAACCGCGAACCTCCTCTTTAGTGCATCAGGTACATGAAGATCATCACTATTTCACCCACTACGAAATGGCACAACTTCGAAAAAAGCTGGATGAAATGGAAGGTTCCCAAAAAATCATCCTCACCACAGAAAAAGATGCCACCCGAATGTGGTTACACAAAGATTTTATAGAAAAAGAGAATCTTCCCATCTTCGTTTTGCCGGTAGCGGTAGTTTTTCATGGAAATGATGGCCACCTTTTCAACGAACAGATCAAACAATGCTTACTGGATTTTCAGAGCTAATCAAAGAGATAATTTAAGTATTTCTCCCTGACGTAAATTAAAAATCAAATAATCATTTTGCTTTTCATAAGGGTGTGAACTTTGAATAATTTGAGTACCAAATGGATTTTTAATTTTAGCTAATCCAGCTACCGTTGCTTCCAACTCTACCTCATTAACTTTCCCATTCACGATATTTGCAGATACCAAAAAAGCACCCTCCGTTCTCATTTGTCGAAAAGAAACCTGTTTCCAATCTGACGGAATGGCGGGAAAAAGATGAATAAACCCTGCATGGCTCTGCAAGAGCATTTCTTGTACTCCTGCGGCAAAGGCAAAATTTCCCTCGAGCGTAAAAGGTCTGTAAGTATAAGTGGAATAGCCAAGTTTCGATTGATCGCCATTGGCATGAAAACTATTTTTCAGACAAAAATGCTCAGCAAAAATACGCAAAGCTTTTGCAGCGCCCATCCCGTCAAAATTTCTGGCTTTTAGATTGCCAAGCCAGGCAAAAGAATAGCCACAATATTGACTTGAACCATATTTATCTAAGGTATGAATAGTGTTTTGAATAATCTGTTTATCTTTTTCCCCATTTGAAACATCCACCAGTCCTAATGGATGGAAGGCTAACAAATGTGAAAAATGTCTATGCGAGGCATCATAGGGAAAATCTTTGGCAAAGGTGAGGCCCGATGAATCATCTACATCTAATTCACCCCATTCCCTTCCGATTTTTTGCCATTTTATAGCCTCTTCCGGCTTATCGAGCTCGGTGGCCAATTCCGCTGTTTTGGAAAAAAGCCATTTCACCAAGCCTAAATCAAAATTGGTCATGTTAGAAAACCAGGCCTTAGGTGAATTATTAAAAATTTCAGGACTTGAAGAAAGGGGTAATTTTCTTATTCCTTTTTCGTCTAAAAGGGAAACTTCCTTTAAATATATAGCTACTTTTTCCAGCCAAGGATAAGCTTTATCCGATAAAAAAGTTCGATCCATCGAGTAGCGCCATTGCAAATAGTAATGATGGGCAATCCAGGCCGAAACCGTTGGCCCAAAAGAATATTGAATCCAACCACCCATAGGACTACCCGCAAAAGTAGAGACGCCGGGAACATTGACCCCATTTGTTTGAAAATATTGTTTGGTATAGGATTCAAAAACAGGTTTATTTTTCTCCAGCCAATCTATAAATCCCATCGATTGGCCTAATTTATTGGCACTATACGCTGGCCAATAACTTAGTTGAGTATTCAAATCGTTATGAAAATCACCTTTCCAGGGAGGTAATTTACCATTATCAGCCGTCCATACTGCTTGTAAAGAAATAGGCGGAGCGCCATTACCCGACGCAGCACCGAATTTATATTGTTCCAGATACCACTGTTTCATTAAAATACTATCAGGTATATCTATGCTACATTGTTTCCAATAGTCTAACCACCAATTCTTATGAATATTTAATCCTTTATTAAAAGAATCAGTTGAAATTTGTTCTGAGGGCAGCGTAACAGGTATATTCTCGGCTTTATTTTCCTTTATCACCTGAATATTCCAAATCCCTGTCAAAACATCTCCTTCCGATTTCCATTGAACATTGATACGATAAGTAAACCCATTCCAACCCTCCTGGGTATAGGAAATAAATTCCTTTTCCTTGTGGAGAACCCCTTGCGGGTAACCCAATCGTCTTAAATCTTGTCCCGTTACCGGATTATCCTCCCCCGATTTTGAAGCTACATTATAAGGAGGTGGAATCAATTCAGGTAAAACAGTTCCCTGTATTTTAGTAAATTTAAACCAGCCCTCTTGTTTAGACGCATGAACAAAAGTCTCCATGGTCATACCATTTGTCCATTCAACTTCACAAAGCCCATGTTTGAGAAACAGCTCAACGCGTTTCACTTTTGATTGGATATCAAAGGCTAAAGCTCCCGCGGGAATCTTTGAAGGTCCGGGATCTCTATCATAGGGAAGATCAAACATTTGCTGAACTTCTTCATATTTATTATTTTTCCAACGATCTATAACCCACTTAAAATTCCAGTTTTTATGATCGAGGTTAGCTGTAGGTCGAAGATCCCACAAATCGGCCCTATCCAATGAAAACCTTAACTTTCCTTCCTTTTCCCAAATAAGTGCACCCAACATACCGTTTCCCAGCGGAATGGCTTCGTCCCAGGTAGTTGCAAGCTCTTCAAATAATAAATTTTGATGCCGGGCTGGTTGTAATTCGTCCTTACCATTTTGCCCCATCATCAGTGTAGAAAAAAGGGGAAAAAGTAATACCAACACTCTTTTTGCATTAAAAACCATGATTAATTCGTTTGTTATCTCAAAAATTACTACTTTTTTACCAACTTTTTAAAAAATGATTCTCATTTTTCGAATAAATAATTTTTAACCCTAACTATTATCATTTTGTCCAGGCTACAATCTTTCATTTATTTTATACTTCGCTCTTTAGCCCAATTTGTCCTACTTACTTATTTTAGGAAAGTATATGTCAAAAACAAGGAAAACTTTAATTTGAAAGGCCCTACTATTGTCGTAAGCAACCATCCTAACACACTCATTGATCCGGTAATTATTGCTGCTTATTTGAATAAACCCATTTTTTTCCTTGCTAATGCCAGTCTTTTTAAAAATCCACTGATTGCCAAAATATTAAGATATCTCTATTGTATTGAAATAAAACGATTCGAAGATACAGGTGTCCGAACGCTGGATAATTCTGCTGCTTTTGACCAAAGTAGTAAGCATCTTGCATCGGGTGGAAATATTTATATTGCCGTTGAAGGAACAAGTTACATGGAAAGAGTGCTCAGACCATTGAAAACTGGTTTTGCCCGCATCGGATTTCAAGCTATAACAGGACATGCAAAGGGGAAAGAGGTATTTATTTTGCCCATTGGCATAAATTATGAAAAACATGACAAGCATGGCTTTGACTTGGAGGTTATTGTTGGCGAATCTATTCCCTTTAGCCAGTATCTCATTGATTATGAAAATAATAATCAAAAAACCATAAAAGATTTAACGGCAGAACTACAATCTGTCCTCGGATCTTTAGTCATTCATACAACAGACCTGGATGAAGAAGCGCTGTTACTGGATATTGAATCCCTTTTTTATGGAAAAACAAATCAACAGGAAACCACTGTTTTTGATGTACACCGAACTACGCTGGAGCATATCAGGAAATGGGAAGATTCCAGAGGTATCTCCTTTCTATTATGGAAAAAAACATTTACAGGTTTTACCAAATTGCTTTCTGAATTCAAGCTTTCATTAAAAATACAATCGCAGATATATAATAATACCTTTCCATTGAAGGAAAAAAGATTACTTGCTTTCCTTGGTTTCCCTTTTTATGCCTATTCTCTCTTAAATCATTTTATAGCGATTTGGATTCCCCGCTGGATTAAGAAAAAATTAAATCTATATGTAGGATATAACTCGACCGTCAAGATACTGGCCGCTATTGTACTTGCTCCTATTGCTTATAGTTTTCAATTTTTTTTAACATCAAAATATATTTCACTCAGCCTTGCCTTCATCAATATATTATTACTACCTCCAAGTGCCTGGTTTTTATTTAAATATGAAAAAAATATTCATGACCTTGTTTATTACTACCGTTGGAAAAGGAACTTTAACAAAAAAATAAAGAGGCACCTTGAAAGCAGATTTAATGAAGTGGTTGAAATCTGGCATGAAGAAGCAGAAAAAATTAAAACTTCCCTGGATTGAATCTCATTTACCTTATTTCATTATTTATTGGCACCGTACAACTCTTGTTTTGGCTTTCGACCTACTTTTTAAGAAAAGGTATAAAAGAGTCAGAAACTTATGGGGCAACCGCGCTTGAACCATTGACCGTCATCATTTCTGCCCGAAATGAGGCGCACAATTTATCGACATTTTTACCCCATATTTTAAGTCAAGATTATCCTAATTTTGAGATAATAGTAATAAATGACGATTCAACCGACCATTCTTCTGAAGTTTTAGACCATTTTATGGCTCAATACGCCAATCTTAGGGTCATACACATGCAAAATAAAGATAGAGAAGGAAAAAAACAGGCATTACAGGAGGGCATAAATCAGGCAATATATGAATGGCTCGTTTTTACTGATGCCGATTGTTATCCCAAAAGTAATCAGTGGTTGCGTTCATTAGCGGCCAAATGCAATGAAAATACGGATATCATACTCGGCTATAGTCCTTATCAAAAGGGGAAAGGATATTTGAATGATTTTATAAGATACGAAACCTTTATGACAGCTGTTATTTATGGCACTTTCACCCAATTAGGCATGCCCTACATGGGTGTGGGAAGAAATATGGCCTATCGAAAAAGTAGGTTTCTGGAAAAAGTGAAGAAAGAAAAATTTGAAGAAATATCCTTTGGTGATGATGACATAGCTGTCAATGCCATGGCCAACAGCCAAAATACTGCTCTTCAGTTTACAGAAAAAGCCATAGTTATGTCACTGCCCAAAGCCACTTTGCCCGATTTTATTAAGCAAAAAACAAGACATATCTCCTCCTCGGCTTATTATAAAACGAATCATCAATGGCTATTGAGCCTATTGGCCATAAGTCAGGCCATTTATTACCCCTTTTTATTTTTCCTAATAGTTTATGACATCCAGGCGGCTATATACCTATTCATTTTCCGCATGGCGATATTTTTGCCAAACCTGATCCTTCTCATGAGAAAAATGGAATGTAAAGACTTAATCCATAAGGTAATACTTATGGATTTCCTATTTTTTCTTTACTATTGGTACGTAAGTTTCCAATGGATACGTACAAAAAAAATCAGTTGGAACTAAAATTTAATTTTTCCATCTTCAACGAATAAAGGGCCATTTTCAAGCTTTAATACCCCTCTTGGACAAACTTCCGCACATATTCCACACCCTACACAGGATGAACGCACTATGTTTTCGCCTTTTTGGGCATAAGACCTGACATCAATACCCATTTCACAATAGGTTGAACAATTACCACAGGAAATACATTGACCACCATTTACGGTAATGCGGAAGCGACTGAAAAACCGCTGTTGAATGCCCAGTATAGCGGCCATTGGACAACCGAACCTGCACCAAACCCTGCTTCCCATCAGAGGATAAAAACCAACGCCTATTATGCCTGAAAAAATAGCTCCGACATAAAATCCATACCATTCTCTCAATTTCAAAGCATTAATCCAAAGGACAGGCTTATTATATGACCATGAAAAAATGATGCCCATAAACAGCACGATGCCCAAAGAGATAATCGCCCATTTACCGGATGTTGAAATTCCTTTCAACCAACCCTTATTCCATAAGGCAAGGGCAATTATACCAGCTAAAAGAAGAAGGATTATAATTTTAAAATGGGAGAAAGTAATCCAATAGGTTGCAGGATTTTTTCTAAAAAAGCTATCTAAAATGGCCAATGTCATTAAACACACAATAAATAAAACGGGATAAATGATGCGTCGCTCCCATTTCCAGGCAGTCTCTGAATTATCGGATAAATGTCGAAATGGATCTCCTGCTGTTTCTGCTAAGCCGCCACATCCACAAACCCAGGAGCAATACCACCTTTTTCCATAAAAATAGGTCAACACTGGGGAAATAATAAAGGTAAGAGCTAATCCCCAAACCATTAAAAACAAGCCGAAGTAGCCAGAGCTTAGCAGTTTCTTAATGTTCCAATCAAAAAAGAAATAATAATTTAAAGGCCACATATTCTTTAAATCCATAGCGGGCTGATTCAAAGAAGCCATTATTTCAGGAATAATAAAAGCAAAGCATAATTGGAAAAACAGAAGGGACAAGGTTCTAATAACTTGGTAATTATTATTTTTATACTTAATGATAAATTTTATTCCCATCAATAAAATAATCAAGGTGTATAAAAATCCATAAACAAACCATTGAGAAGCGGCAGACCCGTTAAAAAATATACTTATCTGATCAAACCAGGCGATAAACCCAGTATTTGGCATTCCTTTTTGTCCAAGACCCAACCATTCAGGGAAAAAATATAAAGTAATGTACCCAAAAGAAAGAAACAAAGCGAGTAACCAACCAACGATACCTCTGTTTGATAAACTACTAAACCATACCCCTTTCTCATTCTTGACCTCATGGCTAAGTATCCATTGGCTCCATTTTAATACACTTATCATATTATTTTATTATTATATATGTTTAGTAATTCCATTTCAAATCTGGCTGAAAATTCCGAATCAAAATTAGCAGTTGGTAAAGCGTGTAGTACCTCGGTAATTTTCCATTTTTCAGCTATCCATTTTTCACAAACTTCTTGTCTAAACCGAATACCCAGCACACAGCATCCTAAAAATTCATCACTAACAGCGTCATAAACTAAACGGATTGATTTATCCTTCTGTGGATGTTTCCAAAAAACAGACCCATAAATTTCCTCTGGTGACAATGGAACATGCCCATAAATCTGATATTCCAGATCAAAAAATTTAGCAGAATTGAAGAAAATACCTTGATCATACCGTTGTGGATGATCGAGTAGAATATTTCTTCCTACATATTCGCCCATCCGTTTTCCGGTGTACCAAAGCGTTTCCACTGATTTCCTGCCAAAAGAAGGCTCGACGTATTCCACACAATCACCCACTGCATAAATAGAAGGAATATTTGTTTGCAAACAGGCGTTCACTAAAACCCCATGATTGGTATGAATATTTGTATTTTCCAGGCAATCAATATTAGGTTTAACCCCTATACAAACGCAGACATAGTCGGTGTCCACTCTTTCGCCAATCTGAGAATGCAAGGAAGTAACTTGTCCCAATTCATTGACATCAAAATGGGTAATTTCCCTTTCGAATCTAATATCTATCTTTTTACTTTTAAGATAATTGGTTACTAATTGAGCCTCTTCTTCCGGCAAAAAATTAGATCCAAACCATTTTTCTCTGATCCAAAAGGTAAAAGAAATACCTGTTGACAAAAACATTTCTGCCAATTCGACACCAATTAAACCGCCACCAATAATTGCGGCATGCCGAATATTTTTAGCTGATTTTTGGAGTAAAAGTAAATCCTGCAAACTATAAAAACATTGAACGCCACTTATATTACCTTCATTTAGCCCAAGAGAACGGGGAACGGAACCTGTTGCAATAACGAGTTTATCATAAAATAGAATGCTTCCATCATCCAACACAACCTGTTGTTTATCAGAATCAATAGCCTCAACTGCTGCCAAAACCACCTTTATATTATTCTTCTCCCAATAATCTGAGGGCATGGGTAAAATATCCTGGAACCTCATTTTACCGAGATAAACATACATCAAAGCAGGTCGAGAAAAAAAAGACCTGCTTTCAGACGTGACGATAGTAATATCTGCGTTTGACTGTTCTCTTAAAGTTTTTGCCACCGACACACCACTTATTCCAAAACCTATGATCACGATATGCATCTTCCTTTTTTTTCAAAAATTCACTTCAAATTCTTTAAAATATTGTCTTTCCATTCAGGAGGACTTATCTTTGAGGTGTAAAATATAAAAGAATGATAACGAGAATACAATTATTACTGATTTTGTTTTCAGTAAATTATTTGCAGGCGCAAACTGCTGGAATCATTTCATTGAATCCAGCAAAAACAGTAAAAGTAATTTCTGTCGATTTAAAGGACAAATTTTTTGATTTGGAGGTACATACGAAGGTCAAGAACATATCCAGTGACTCAATTTCGTTAAAATGGAAGAGAAGACAACCGGGATTACCTGAAGGATGGATATCTCAGGTTTGTGATGGAATCACTTGTTTCGAGGATTTTGTAAGCACCAATATAGATAGCGTAAGTCGTATAAATATACCTGTTTCCTTAAAAGCTGGTGAAGAAAGAGAATTTATTCTCCATGTTTTTCCTGTATCGAAGGCGGGGAAAGGCAAAATATATATCGATTTATTCAGCATGAAGAAACCTGATTCACTTCTTACCACCATGGAATTTGACCTTACCATCAATGGATTAAGTACGTCGAGCCAACGCATTGCGAATGAAAAAGAAGACATCCGCTTATCCCCCAATCCGGTGATCGATTATGTTACTATAAACCATCCATTTGAGGAGCTGTCACATATTGAGATTTTCAATGTATTAGGCCAGCGAATGGGACAGATGGAAGCAAAAGCTGATAACCAATATGACGTTTCCTTTCTTCCTCCGAATATTTATTTTATAAAAGTTCAGCCAAAAAAGGGGCAGGCCTTAACCAAGTTAATGGTGAAAGCGGGAAACTGATTCCTGATTAAGAAAGCCGGGAAAGTTCTTCCATAATAGATACTCCAGCAGAAGTACCTATTCTTTTTACGCCAAGTTCTTTGAACTGCATTAACGTTGATAATTCTCTTATACCTCCTGAGGCCTTAATATTTATATTTTTTCCAACGACGGAGAGCATGGTTTGAACAGCATCGAGAGTAGCTCCACCACTAAATCCGGAGGATGTTTTTAAGAAATTGGGTTTGAAATCAAGAGCAATGAGGCAAACTTTTTCAATTTCCGAATGGGTCAACATCGAAGTTTCAAGAATTAACTTAATTACCTTCCCCTTCATGTGGGTTCCTAAAACCAGAGAATCAATTTCGTTTCTAACAAAGCTCCAGTCTTCATTTTTTATGGCACAAATATTCAGTACAGCGTCAATTTCGTCGGCACCTTCATGGATTGCTTTTTTAATTTCCTCCACTTTTGCAAGGACAGAGCTGTAACCCAAAGGAAAGCCCACTACCGTTGAAACTTTAACATTTCCCTTTTGAAATTCCAAAGCATTACTTGCTTCCCTAACATAATAAGGAGGAATACAAACGGAGGCGAAATTATACTTCATCGCTTCTTCACATAACTGAATGATCTCAGCTTGTTTTGTATCTTGTTTCAGTAAAGTGTGATCTATAAGACCCGCAATTGTTTTTGTGCTCATTTGTGTTTTGAAAGACTAAAAAAACCTTCCACTCACAAATATAACATAAATATTACGAAAAAAATAATCTTAATTTAATGGGTAATTAACGATAATTTATTATTATATTGTTCATTAAAAAATAATACAATGGCAGCTTATCAACTACAGGTAAATGGCAAAAAGATAAACGCTGAAGCAGCAGCAGATATGCCTTTATTATGGGTCATCAGAGATATAGTAGGACTTAAAGGCACGAAATATGGGTGCGGCATTGCTCAATGTGGTGCTTGTACTATTCACATAGATGGTTCTCCTGTTCGTTCATGTCAAATACCTATTTCCACCCTCTCTAAAAAAGCTAAAATAACAACTATTGAAGGCATTGGAGAGATTGAGTTACATGCCATTCAGGAAGCATGGATTGAGGAACAGGTTCCGCAATGTGGCTACTGTCAGTCTGGCCAAATTATGTCTGCCGTTGCTTTATTAAAAGAGAATCCCCAACCAACAGATGAAGAAATTGTTGCCTCTATGAACGGTAATTTATGCCGTTGTGGCACTTATAGTCGAATTCATAACGGGATTAAAAAGGCGGCGATAGCCTTAAAAGAAGGAACAACTTCTCCAAGCAATAACAAATAATCAAGGATCCAATAGCAAGCAAACTTACATGAAACATTCCGCAAATTCCCGCCGATTTTTTATAAAAACAAGTGCCTTAGCAGGTGTTGGTCTGGTCATAGGCCTACCAAAACTGCAAGGTGAAGCATTAAAATCAATCACTAAAAACCTACCTCCGGAATTTATAAATCTTGAGATTAATCCCTTTATAATTATCCGGACGGATGGAAGTATTACGCTGATTAATCCGCGTCCGGATATGGGCCAGGGTTCAATGCAAGCAGCCCCATCTTTATTGGCAGAAGAACTTGAGGTGTCTTTAGAAAAAGTGACTATTATCCAATCAGATGGGCAGAGTAAATACGGAAGCCAGCAATCGGGTGGTAGCAGCACGGTGAGGGGATTATGGTATCCGCTTAGAAAAGCTGGGGCAGCAGCTAAAGAAATGCTGATTCAGGTAGCTGCAAGTCGTTGGGCAACCTCCACTGATCTTTGCTTTGCCAAAGACGCGACCATTTATTTGAAAAATTCTGATAAATCTTTTTCTTACGGTGAACTTGCCGAAGATGCGGCAAAACTGCCCGTTCCTAAAAACCCTAAACTTAAAAATCCCGCTGATTTTACCCTTCTTGGGAAATATAATAAACGACTGGACATACCCTCAAAAGTTACCGGAAAAGCTGTTTTTGGAATAGATATCGAAGTGCCCGGTATGGTCTATGCTTGTATTCAGCATTCTCCAACCATTCATGCCTCCATTATATCTGTTGACGATACTCAATCTTTACTGGTTAAAGGCGTTGAAAAAGTTATCCGATGCAAACGTACCATGCCACATCGTCAATCTGACGCTGTAGCTGTCGTCGCCTCAACATGGTGGGCTGCCCAAAAAGGTAGGTCTCTGCTAAATGTCAAATGGGACGATGGCCAGTTAGCTTTAACCCAAACCACCGATGCCTATTTTCAAAAAGCTTATGAAGCGGCTAAAAAAGAAGGGGTCAGACATGAGGAAAAGGGAGATTTTTTAGCAAAATTTAATTCGGCCAGTGCTAAACTCGAAGCCGTTTATGAAACCCCTTTCTTAGCGCACGCGCCCATTGAACCTGAATGTGCTGTGGTTCACTACAAGGAAGACGGTACAGCTGAAATTTGGGCTCATGTTCAAGGGCCGGATGGCGGATTGGCCGATGCTGCCCGATTCTTAGGTATCGATCAAGATAAAATTAAATTTCATGTGCCGCTCCTCGGTGGTTCTTTTGGAAGAAAAGCTTATCATGACTATCTCAGTGAAGCTTGTTTCTTGGCGAAAGAACTAAAAAAACCAGTAAAAGTTCTTTGGACCAGGGAAGATGATATCACTCAAGGCCCTTATCGACCAGGTATGCTTTCCAGAGTTCAAGGGATGGTCTCCAATGGTAAATTAACAGGATTTCATCATCATGCCATCGGAGAATCTATTGTTGGTCAGGTATTTAATGGCCTTAAACCCGACGAAGCAGATCCCTGGTTGTCTGGAGAACTCAGTACTGAAAATAATCAATATCAATTTCCTGTATCTAAAGTAAGTTGGACACACGTAAAAACGGACATCCCCATTGTTTGGTGGCGTTCTGTTTATGCCTCTAATTTTGGATGGGGGCAAGAGTGTTTTATTGACGAACTGGCGCATCTGGCAGGAAAAGATCCCCTGGAAGCCAGACTTGCCTTACTTAAAGATGAGCGATTCAGAAAAGTGTTGGAAACTTTGGCAGAAAAAGCGAATTGGAAAGAAAAGCTCCCCGCAGGAAAAGGAAAAGGTTTAGCTATTTTTGCTTCTTTTGGCAGCATAAGCGCCTGTTGTATTACGGTATCTACCTCAGGCAAAGGCATTATTATTGAAAAAGCCGTGTCGGTGATAGATTGTGGACATTATGTTAATCCTGACAACGTGGTGGCCCAAACACAGGGAAATATTGTGATGGGTATTTCCGCTGCCATAAAAGACGGCATTACTTTTTCTAATGGAAAATGTGATCAGACGAACTACCACGAATATCAGGTTTTACGGATGAATGAAATTCCTGAAATGGAAGTTCACATCATTCAAAGTGGTGCTGAACCGGGTGGTGTCGGTGAACCGGGCCTTCCGCCAGTCGCTCCCGCCTTAGGCAATGCCATATTTGCCGCAACAGGCATCAGACT
>JBMLQR010000220.1:0-1460 GCA_049241465.1 Saprospiraceae bacterium
GCATCGGTGGTAACTAAGGTAGGAACGGCAACAGGTAAAGTTTGAAAGGAAATTTCATTTCCATAACCTGTTCCAGCGCTATTTGTTGCATAGGCCCGGACATAATAGGTGGTGTTTGGCGTTAAACCGGAAATAGTTCCAGCATAACCTCCTACTCCAGAACCAATGGTCAATATTGTATTTGAAAGAGTGGGATTCGATGCTGTACCATAAACCAATCCACGAACAGATACTGCTGCGCCACCATCGGAAGAAATATTACCCCCAGCATTGGCGGAAGTGGATGTTATAGATGATATGGCAGAAGTTGTCAGCGTTGGAAAAGCAGCACCAGACCAGGAAGGTATGCCAGTGGATGTTATTATCAAAGATTGCCCTGGCAGTCCCGGAGCAAGATTAACCCATGTTGTTCCGTTCCAGTATTGTATGTTACCTATGGTATTTCCCGTTTTCCTATTCCAATAGGCTGTATCTATGCCACTTATTCCTTTAGCAATGCTGGAATTAAATACTGGATCTGTTTCAAAACTTACTATGGTATCCGATTTTCTTAAATATGGTTTGAGCATAGTGGAGGTGTCGGAAATATTTAACTTTAGGTTCAAACTTTGATTAAAATCACCTTCAGCATTTTTCAAACAACGAACAGAATAACCAATAGTCTTAAAACTAACTACACTTAATCCTGTTCCCCCACCATTGTTTACCACATCAAATTCCAAATTTTCCGTTGAACTCCAGAAAAAACCAATTTGATTGAGAACGGTATAACTACCTCCTGAATTTCTTGTACCTCCTCCTACAGCTGAAAATCCGCTTTCATTAGTGGCGTTTATATTAGGATTTAACCAAAAAGTGGTGCCTGTCAATTTAAGTTTTCCCCCTGCCACACTTGCTCCTCCTAAATTTTCTCTTAATGTTATAAATTCAGCTTGTGACGGGACATGCCAACCTGTAGGGCAAATACCCCTATTATCAGAAACTGCATACCAATTATATAATTTTCCATAACTAGTGTCAAAAGTGGGATTATTCTCATAGATGGCAAAGGCGCCAGAAGTTGCAGTTGACCAGCTTTGGTCATCAAGATTAGTATTAATTGAGTTACCATTCTGATATTTTGAAGTTCTCAAATTTTCAGCCATCCAAATCTGATTTCCAATTTTTACCGTTTTATAACTGTTACCATCTGCATCAGTAACTTTTGCCAGGTTTTGAAGAATTTTATTTTGGTTTTGTAAATCAACTATTACATCGTCCGTTTTTCTCAAATACGGGTTCAGCATAGTGGAGGTATCAGAAATGTTAACCTTATTATTTAGTCCATTTCTATAATTGGAGAGCATTCTCGCCGTATCTGAAGGATTTAACTTCCTATTCCAATAGGCGGTATCTATTCCAGTTATCCCTTTGGCTACACTAACATTAAAAACTGGATCAGTTTCAACGCTACCACTAGT
>JBMLQR010000221.1:0-2925 GCA_049241465.1 Saprospiraceae bacterium
TACTGATGGGATTGATTTTGACAAGGTTGTTAATTAGATATTGGAATTTTCACTTGAATAAAATATGGGCTCCCGAAAAGAAATTCAGAAGCCCATATTTACTTTTTCTAATTGGTTAAAAGATTACTTATTGTTATCAATTAAAATTTTAACTGTTTCAAACGTATTTGACGTTCGGAGTTGCAGATTATGCGTACCTGTAACGATGTTTGCAGGTAGGTCAATCATAACATTATTCATCCCTTTACTAATTTGAATTTCCTGATTCACCAAGGTTCTGCCTAACATATCGGTTAACAGAATATACCCCTTTTCAGCCATATTTGAATTAAAATTCAAAGTAAAATTACCTTGAGCAGGATTCGGAAATACATTTAGTTTAACCTCCGTTGAAATAACGGTATTTGACACATTTTCCAACTTCAACGAAAGCTCCTTTAATTTAAAATCGGCATCAAAAGCTTCACGTTCAAGCAAATCATCGTTTATGTTTAGAGGAACGCTCATGTACCTTGCATTGAGTTTAACTCTTATTTCAAAAACAACTTCATTTTCCTGTAACATTTTAGGCGTCCCTGAACCAGCGTTCCAGCTTAAGCCGAGGGAACCATTATCTCCTGTTTCATTAGCCAGAAAAATACCCAAAGGATTATGCTCAATAGCCATTAATTCTGCCAGTTTACTGTCCCAATTCAGCGTAAACTGCATACCTAACAATTCTTGTTGTTTAGCAGACTTGATGCGATAAATAACTTCATTTGAGCGTTTAGAGACCGTAGGCGTGATAATTTCATAAACAAACTCAATTTTTCTATCCCTACTAGCTTTTGGAACAAAATTTTGAGGTGTATTATCAAAATTCACATCACCTAGTTTAACCCCAATGAAATCTCCGACGACTTGGTTTTGCGTATTATTTATATTAATAGATTGAGGGAAAGGGAACGGATTTAGAGGATTTGTGAATACATGTTTTTTATCCACAAAAGAATATAGTTTTCCTCCAAAATTTGTCTCCGAACCTAAGATGAATCTTCTTATCAAGATTATATCGGCTGCAGTTATTGTGCCACTTCCATTTACGTCAGCTGCAATAACCTGATATGGGGTTTGGAAAGGTTTCTTATTAAGAACATGAGCCTGAATTAAGCCGATATCTAAAGTAGAAACACCATTCCTTGGTTTTGCCTCAGTTAATTTACTAGGTGTCAGGGTATAATTAGCCAAAGAAATATTAGAAAAACTATAATTTCCGTTCACATCTGTGATGGCTGATTTTGAGCCTAAACTATTTGATAAAGTTAAAATTACACCTGGAACATTCAAACTTTTAGATGTTTGAACATTACCGCTTACTTTAACACAAGTTTGATTAATCACAAAAGTACCCAATTCAAACTTCATTTTATCAAAATTACTATCGACAACTTCAATCTCTATAGGGTCATTATTCATTTTAACTACTGCTGTAGTCAATTTGGTGTCAATTACTTTAAACTTCAATACAAAAAGCGCGGTTGAATCAGGCAAAGTAACGGTCGTGGCATTAATCGAATTCCAAATGAAGCTAATCTTTCCTTTTTGACTATCTGTCAAGCCAAAATCATTGGTAGTTAAGCCAAGTGATGTAGGTCCAAAGGAGGCAATACTTTCAAATTTTAATTTTGAAGCATCCCAACCCAGACTTCCCTGTGCGCCCAGCACACCTTTAAAATTATAGGCTAAAAGTGGAATTTCCACGATGGAATCACAAGAAATATTTACGTTAGGTGTAAAAAACACGACAGCATTGGAATCTAAAGATTTAGTATTGAAGGTAATTTCATTACCGTAAAAAGTACCATTTGGCGTGCTTGCATAAGCTCTTAGATAGTATAAAGTATTTGGTTGTAAGTATGTCAAATTACTTTCAAAAGAACCGTAGCCTGAATCATCCATTGTCTTTGAATCTTGAATGGTAGGTGTTCCTGTGGTATTCCAACATACCCCTCTTGCCGTCACAGAAGTATTATCGGTAGAAGAAACAGAACCTCCACTTTTTGCACCCGTCGAAGTAATATTATCCACTTTTTGGGTTATGACTGAGATTTTAGCACACTTTGATTTTTCGTAAGCCCCTTTTATTTCCTGACTGCTTAAAGTCCTGGAATAATAAGCAATATCGTCTAACTCTCCGTTAAAAGGATACCAAAATGGAGATCTATCACCACCAAAACCATAAATACCAAAATATAAATTTAAATCATTAACTGCTGAAAAAAGATTGTCTTGAGCCAACTTTTGAGTCAGTCTCTTTTCCCCATTGATGTATAAATCATACTCACTTTTCCTGCTTACAATAGAAACAAAAACCCATTCATTATTGGTTGGAACAGCATTCAGCGAGTTATCTAATGCATCTCTACTTCTACCATCACAACATCCATTTGTGTTGTAAAAACCAACATGATTATTTGAACCTTTAAATTTAATGTCTGAAAAAATGCCTGGAGGTGTACCTATTCCGTCCCCTTCTTTTGAGACTAATGTATATCTGCCAGCATCCTTACTCAAATTACCATTACCGTCCATACCATTACCTGGAATAGCACGGTACCATAAAAGAATACTAACCGCTGAATCTATTTTCAAGGATTCAGCATTTTTCACTTTAATATGATCATTATTTCCAAAGCCCCTAAAGTAATAAGCACTTGCTGGTTGATCACATCTGTCTTTCGCTAAAGTTGCCCCTTGAACTACCCCATGATTATTGTTTCCACTTTCATCATTTGCATTACCATTAAATGGCCAATATCCGCGTAAACCATCTTTAGGATAAACTGAATCGTCATTTTTTATACAACGAATGGAGAAACCATTCTCATTGGGACTAGAATCTCGTCTGGTTAAATTATCATTATCCGTCAAAAATAATTGCCATGC
>JBMLQR010000222.1:0-10329 GCA_049241465.1 Saprospiraceae bacterium
GTAACTCACACCGATATCCAGCGTATCGACCACCCGTTGCATTAAATTGGCAGAAGTAAGCACTAATAAATCATTTTCTATATTATTGGACGGCGATAATCCACCGGAAAGAGACATTGGCAAAGTAGCACCACTCTGATCTTTTTCTTTTAATAAAGCAGTAGCAGATACCTGGTAAATGGGAATAGAATAGCGAAGAATCAAATTGGCAACGATGTAGCCAATGCCAAGACCCAATGCCAGCCAGTACCATTTTCTTAAGAAAAGAAAGAGATATTGTCCAATATTTACTTCCTCTTCAGGGATGTCAGCTTCAAAACCCTGCTGGTTTCTGTTTAGTTCATTCATACGTTGAAGTCAATAATCTTCATCGACCCAATGCAATGATTAAGGTAACCAAGGAGAGACCTGCAGTAGTATAAGAAATAATCCTGCTTATAAGGTCGGGTGCAGATGCAATTTTAATGGGTAATGGTTCTATGTAAATAAGGTCATTTTGACGCAAATAAAAAGCGGGTGAGGTGAAAATGTCCTTTTTAGTTAAATCTATGTAATAATAATTTCTCCGGCCGTTCTCCTCCCGAACTACCAGCACTTTCCGCCGGTCTGCAAAAGGGGTAAGGTCACCAGAGGCACTGATGGCCTCTAATAGGGTGGTTCTCTGATTGGAAAGGCGAAGGAGACCTGGTCTGGCTATTTCACCAAACAAGGTCACTTTCAGGTTGAGGAACCGGACATCGACGCCGGGTTGTTCTAAATATGGTTCCAATAATTTTTTAATATACTGATGGGCTTCCACTAAAGTCATTCCCCCCATGCGCAGCGTTCCCAGGGTAGGCAGGTTTACATTACCATTATCATCTACAAAATACCCATTAAAATATTCAAAAGGGAAACTAGCCGATCCACCCCCTAACTGGCCTTGCTGTTGTATCATCCCTCCCTGTTGATTGCCCGTTGTGGGCTGATTAAAAGGAGCGGCGGCCAGTTTAGCCGCTTCACTGTCCCCAGCGCTGATGGTAATCTGAAGTAAATCGTTAGGCTGTATTTTCAGGACTGCACCATTACTCAGGGAATCAAACTGATTGACATCAATAGGATATTCTCTGAAATTAACCAGGTCTTTATATCGGACACATCGGCTCAATGAAAGAAAAGTCAATAGAAGTAAAACGAGAGGTAAAGCAGGTTTCATAATATCAGATAACGTCGTTGTAAAAAGTATAATCGGAGAGTATTTTTTGAATTTCCTTTGTTTTCAAACTGCTTTTCAAGGCTTGAACCTGTTGGATATTATGGGCATCGGTTCCCAGATAATGTACTAAATTTTCCTTTAGCAGATAATTCGCCAGTTCCTTTACCTGGTTCCCATAAAAACCGGCTAAAGAGAGAATATTTACTTGCAGGTCATACCCCCTATCCATCCATTCATGAAAAACATGCCGGGTGCCTGATAAGAAAAGATATCGTTCAGGGTGTGCAATAACCGGCGTAATACCTTTCAATTGAAGTTTAAAGAAACATTCATATAGATTGGAAGAAGGAGACATCGCAGACATTTCAACTAAAATCTTATTACCTGCAAAAAGCAATAAATCATCCCCATCCAGTTCCTTTTCAAAACTTTCATCTACCATATATTCCGCTGCTGCCTCGATGTGAACCTTCAAGCCAGCTTTTTGGATGGCAGATTTCAATTGTTGCAATGCATTGTTTATGGTATCTATATTATTAGGATAAAGTTCCTTATAAATATGAGGAGTCGCTATGAACGACGAATACCCAATGTCCTGTAACTCCTGAATGATTTGGATGCTGGTTTCTACGTTGGGAGAACCGTCATCAATGCCAGGCAGAATATGGCTGTGCATATCGGTTTTAAGCACGCTAAAATCAGCGATTTTACTATTTCTGTTTAAAAAAAAAGGCATTGAGTGTAATATAAAAAGTAAAATAGAAAAGTGAGAGTAATATAAAAACTTGAAAAATGCTTGCGCGCCGATAAGTCGCAGCCTATTGGAACAGAAATAAAATATGTAAAAAAAAATTAAAAAAGACAATGCTACAAAAATAAAATACTATCCGCCAAATAAAAAATCATCAAAAAGATTTTCCATTTATATCTAACAATTCAAACCTGCTATTTTTGCTTATGAATTCCGGGATCAGCGTTTTCATCCATCTGACCAACAGATCTTCATTTTCACTCATGAGCAAAAGGTTTTCCAAATCACCTATATTGGAAAACAGCTGGTTATAAGAAATAATAGAAACCTTTGAAATGAATATTTTTTCGTGATAAGTCTTAATATTTTGTTCTGAGGTATAATTCAGTTCCTCGTACAGCTTTTCACCTGGTCTAAGGCCTGAAAAATGTATTTTAACCTCTTTGTCGGGTAATTTTCCAGCCAAATGAATCATTTTCTTTGCGAGGTCTACAATTTTGACCGGTTTACCCATATCGAAAGAAAAGATTTCACCCCCATTACCCATATTACCCGCTTCAAGGACCAATTGACAGGCTTCTGAAACGGTCATAAAAAACCGTTTGATATCAGGATGCGTAACTGTCACAGGTCCACCAGCTTCAATTTGCTTTTTAAAGCGATCTACAACGGAACCATTTGAGCCCAGCACATTACCAAAGCGCGTAGTAATAAAGGCAGTTGGACAATGCTTTTCCTGTGATAAACTTTGGATATACATTTCCGCAATTCGTTTGGATGCCCCCATTACATTGGTTGGATTAACCGCTTTATCGGTAGAAATCATTATAAACTTTCCAACCTTATATTTAACTGCCAGGTCAGCTAATTTACTGGTGCCCAATACATTCGTTTTTATTGCCTCTGTAGGAAAAGATTCCATCACAGGTACGTGTTTGTAGGCAGCAGCATGGAAAATAATTTCTGGTCGGTACTGTTCAAATAAGCCATCCATGCGAAGCTCATCGGTTACAGAGGCCAGAAATGGAACAACCACATGATTTAACTCTTCTGACAGGTTCAGGCTGAGCATCAAATCATTTAAGGGCGTTTCTGCCTGATCACATAAAATTAATTGACTTGGTTTTAACGTAAACAATTGTCTAACCAATTCGCTGCCTATGGATCCTGCGGCTCCGGTAATCAGTATCCTCCTGTTTTGGTAATCCTCCTTTTTATAATCATTATGCACATTGATAGGAGACCTGTCCAATAACTCCTCAATATTAATTTTTGGGTAAGTAGAAACCTTATTTGATGAAAAGTTTAGAAACTTTTGTATGTCTATATTTTCAT
Source organism: Saprospiraceae bacterium (assembly GCA_049241465.1). Classification (GTDB taxonomy): domain Bacteria; phylum Bacteroidota; class Bacteroidia; order Chitinophagales; family Saprospiraceae; genus BJGN01. The sequence goes on from JBMLQR010000222.1 coordinate 3,282, forward strand.
TTACGCAAAAATCAAAAATATCGGCCTTGTCATTGCCTAATTCAAAAAGAGAGGAAACAATTAACCTATTTATTTTAGTTTTTTTATGCAAACCTTTAAACTCCTCCGTTGAAATAACGGGAATACCATCGATGGCTTTATTCAAATATTGAAATTTATCATCTATGAAAGCCTTTATATTATAATTTTTTTCAGTACTGTTTTCAATGGCTGTTTTAACGCTAACGCTCGATAATTCAGCACCATAAATAACAATATTTTCAGTGCTTAGCCCTTTCGTTTTTATGTACCTGTAAATATATTTTACTGTAAATCGATAGGACACTAACCCAATAAATAGCGTAAGACCGTAGATAACATATAAAAGGTAGGAAGAAGTACTCTCAGTGTAGAGGAAATTCAAGTTTAGTATATATACTGCCAGTGAACCTATGGAGCTGATCAGGAAAATTCTTTTGACTTCATAGAATCCAGTGAATCTAATAATGCCACTATATAAGTTAAACCAATAAAAAAGAATGGGAAATACGACGGCGACGGGTAACAGAGATAGACTTACGTAATCGAATCCAGCATCTTTGTGAAGGAAGAAAAACCAGTTCACAAGCACAAAAACCCAAGATCCCAGACAAAAGAACAAATCCAGGGAAAAAACAAACCATCTTGGTGAAACTGGGACAATTCTAAACATTTATAACCTCGATTTAATCAAAAAAAAATTAATAAAAACATTTATATTAAATATCACCAATCTGTCTAAGACATGAAAGGAATAAAAAGAACAAATGGTTTTTAAAATCGAGAGTTAGAGGGTCTTCAGAACAAAATGAAAACTTTACACAAAAATAAAAAAATTTAATCAAAAAAATAATATTCAACTATTTTATTTCAAAAATTTGTGATCCCGCTGGGATTCGAACCCAGGACCCTATCATTAAAAGTGATATGCTCTACCGGCTGAGCTACAGGATCTTTGCCCTAATTTCTTAAAGCGACGCAAAGATAGGGGAACATTTGATTAAAAAAAGAAATAGTTATTATTTTTTTTAAAAAAAAGTGTGTTTTTCCCTTACACTTTGACAATCAACTTATTATTCTTCGTCTTCTGAGGGGTCGGCATTTAATTCTCTGGCCAGTTCCTCCATCATAGCATATTCTATAGATTCATCTACGGTAGGAAGGATGGTTAAAACGGTATCGAGCCTTGATATTTCTATCAACTTCTTTACGGCCGGCTGGTCAATACCTGTTAATATAAAAGAACCAAGTTCTTTCCATAACCTGTCGGCGGTAAGAATAGCGGAAAGGCCGGAAGAATCGACAAATTTAACGGGAGAAAGATCGAGGATAAGATTTTTAACCCCTTTTTGAAAGATCAGAACTAATTCTGATTTTAGCGTAGGCGCGTTAGACGAGTTCAGGTTCTCCTCTTCAATCCTAAAAACGGTGTATTGCTCTTTATTATCTACTGCGTATTTCATACTCTTACACTGGTTTCTGATGAATGATGATTATCCGGAAAAAATAATCCGGGACACAAAATTAAGGAAATGCACGAAACATTCTTATATTTATCGCAACAAATACGCTCTAAACTTTGTATTATTTTTTTATTGTAGTAATATTAGGCTCAGAAACGGTAAACTATGAACAATAGAAAGTTTTCACCAAAGGTTAAACAAGTCATAGCTAACAGCCGCGAAGAAGCCATCAGGCTCGGACACGATTATATAGGTACCGAGCACTTGCTTTTAGGTGTGGTTGCTGACAAAGACAGTATTGCCATGAAGGTGTTAGAATCGCTGGAAGTTAATTCAGGTGATTTGCGTAAAGCATTGCAGGAAGCGGTAGAACGCTTACCTGTAGGAAATTCCAGTTTGAATATTGGGACGCTTCCTCTGAACAAGCAAGCCGAGAAAGTATTGAAAGTTACTTTCCTCGAAGCTAAAATGCTTAAGAACGAGGAAATATGCCCGGAGCATCTGGTTTTATCTATTTTGAAACATAATGATAATCCCGCCTCCCGCATTTTGCGCGATTTTGAAATCGATTATGAGGTGTTTAAAGCAGAATTAGAATTCGTGAAACAAGATCAGGACTTCACTTCCATTGAACCTTTCGCCCAGGCTTCGTCTTCCGACTCAGAAGATTCGTATGATGACGACGAGCCAGGTAAAGGCTTTCAGCAACGTAAAACAAATTCTAAATCCAGAACCCCTGTGCTCGACAACTTTGGTCGCGATGTGACTAAACTGGCAGAAGAAGGTAAACTGGATCCGATTATCGGTCGGGAAAGTGAAATTGAACGTGTTTCACAAATCCTTAGCCGCAGGAAAAAGAATAACCCTATCCTTATAGGTGAACCAGGGGTGGGAAAAACAGCCATCGTCGAGGGTCTCGCACTGCGCATTATGCAAAGAAAGGTATCACGCACCTTGTTTAACAAGCGTATCGTTATGCTTGATCTTGCCGCGTTAGTTGCTGGTACCAAATACAGAGGTCAGTTTGAGGAGAGAATGAAAGCGATCATGAATGAGCTCGAAAAAACAAGAGATGTCATTCTATTTATCGACGAAATTCATACGATCGTTGGTGCCGGTGGCGCCACAGGTTCTCTTGATGCCTCTAATATATTTAAACCCGCTTTAGCCAGAGGAGAATTACAGTGCATTGGGGCTTCTACCTTAGATGAATATCGCCAGCACATAGAAAAAGATGGTGCATTGGATCGTCGTTTCCAGAAGGTACTCGTTGAACCGCCTTCTGCGGAAGAGGCCATACACATTCTTCATAATATAAAGAACAAATACGAAGATTTCCACAATGTGAACTATAGCGATGAAGCTATTACTGCGTGTGTACGTCTAAGTGACCGTTATATTACCGATCGCTTCCTTCCCGATAAAGCCATTGATGTACTGGATGAGGTGGGTGCAAGGGTTCACCTGAAAAATATTCACGTTCCGCAACATATCGTTGAACTGGAAACGCAGATTGAGGAATTGAAAGAGTCTAAAAATCAGGCGGTAAAGAATCAGCAATATGAAAGGGCGGCCGATTTGAGAGATAGAGAATCGAAATTGGTACGTCAATTGGAGTTCGCGAAAGTGCAGTGGGACGAGGAGTCAAAAACCCGTCGTTACCCTGTGACCGATGAAGAAATCGCTGAAGTAGTATCTATGATGACAGGTATTCCTGTGAATCGTGTGGCTCAAAGTGAAGGAAAGAGGCTGGTAAGCATGGAAAAAGACATGCAGAAGGTCATCATAGGTCAGGAAGATGCCATAAAAAAGGTATCAAAAGCCATACTAAGAAACAGGGTGGGCCTAAAAGATCCTAAAAAACCTATTGGTACGTTCATTTTCCTAGGCCCAACGGGGGTTGGAAAAACGGAATTGGCGAAAGCGCTGGCAAAATACATGTTCGACTCTGACGATGCGTTAATACGCATTGACATGACGGAATACATGGAGAAATTTTCTGTCAGCCGACTCATTGGAGCGCCTCCGGGTTATGTGGGTTACGAAGAAGGCGGCCAATTAACAGAAAAGGTCAGAAGAAAGCCCTACTCCGTTATATTGCTTGATGAGATAGAAAAAGCGCATCCCGATGTATATAATATATTACTTCAGGTACTTGATGACGGCGTTTTAACAGATGGATTAGGTAGAAAAGTAGATTTCAAGAACACTTTAATTATCATGACCTCTAATATAGGTGTAAGACAATTAAAGGATTTTGGTCAGGGATTAGGGTTTAACACTAAAGCAAGGCAAGAGGCGACGGAGGAAAATACCAAAGCAGTCATACAAAATGCATTAAAAAAGACTTTTTCTCCGGAATTTTTGAATCGTATCGACGATGTTGTTATCTTTAACGCCTTAGGCATGGAGGAAATTTACAGCATCATAGATATTGCATTGACCGATCTGTATAAGAGATTAACTCACTTGACTTTCACCTTGAGTTTATCAGCGGAAGCAAAAAAGTTTGTAGCTGAGAAAGGATTTGACCCACAGTTTGGTGCCAGGCCATTGCATCGTGCCATACAGAAATATCTGGAAGATCCATTAGCGGAGTTCATTTTAAATGAGAATCCATCAGAAGGCAGTGAATTAATTGCCGTAATGAATGAAGACCTGAGTGGAACGGCTATAACTTTCGCCAGCGAAATAAAGTCTGACGTTTCAGAATAGATAATCAATTTAATCCATCACTTTTTTAACTAAAAAAAATCATTTGGCCAAGAGAATAGTTCCTTCGAATTCAAGCACAGACGATAAACCTGGGCTAAGAATAAACGATCAAATACGCGTACCAGAGGTTCGCTTAGTAGGTGAAAATCTGGAAGTCCTCTCCGAAGTTGCGGGGATGGAGGTAAAAGGAGGGGAAGTTTACAATACCCGGCAAGTCAGGGAATGGGCTACCCAGTTACAACTTGACATGGTGGAAATATCACCTAATGCGGCACCTCCCGTTGTCAGGGTGGTTGACTTCAATAAATTCCTTTATGAAAAAAAGAGGAAGGAAAAGGAGATAAAGTCAAAAGCTGCCAAAACCGTCATTAAAGAAATCCGTTTCGGCCCTAATACTGATGACCATGACTTTGAGTTTAAAGTACGCCATGCAAAGACCTTTTTAGAGGAGAACGCAAAAGTAAAAGCTTACGTAAACTTCAGAGGAAGGACCATTGTATTTAAAGACCGTGGGGAGCTTCTTTTATTGCGTTTCTTAAAAGAACTGGAAGAATACGGTGCGCCGGAAGCTTTACCAAAACTGGAAGGACGCAGAATGATTGTCATGGTATCTCCGAAGCGCAAAAAATAAATGATCGTTTTTTCGCGAATTAAATGAATTTGTCTATATTTGCCAACTGAAAAAAAAACAATCATGCCAAAAATGAAAACCCACTCTAGTGCTAAGAAGAGATTCTCAGTAACAGGGTCAGGAAAGATTAAGCGTTTTCAAGCGAACACTTCGCACAGAATGCGCAACAAGAGCAAACGTGCCAAATTGAATTTACGTGATTCCACTACCGTTGACGGTTCTGAACAGAAACGCGTAATGCGCATGCTTTGCATCAGATAAACCTATTTTTTAACGAGAATACAGAAAAAAGTCTCTTTTGAGCTCTGTATTGGACTAAAACAAACATTATGCCTCGTTCCGTAAACGCGGTTGCCTCCAGAAGGCGTCGCAAGAAAATTTTAGACGCAGCCAAAGGATTCTTTGGTGCCAGAAGAAATGTATATACAGCCGCTAAGAATACCTTAGAAAAAGGTATGGGATATGCTTATCGCGACCGTCGTGCAAAGAAAAGAGCGTATCGCCGCCTTTGGATTGCACGTATTAACGCCGCAGTAAGAACTTTCGGAATGTCTTACAGCCGTTTTATGCATTTAATTAGCAATAATGATATTTCACTTAATAGAAAAGTATTAGCCGATTTGGCCTTAAACCATCCTGATACTTTCGCCGCCGTGGTAAAATCTTTGTCTTAATTACATAAAATTAGGTTCAAAAGGGCATTTTCAACAGAAAATGCCCTTTTTTAAATTATGTTCTACACCTCCTTATTACAAGATTTACTTAGGACAAATTCCGTAGAGATTAATCTCTTTCTCTATGCGGAAAATAAATATGTCCGTCCATTGCAACAACTCCTTGCCTCTTTAGGCTTTTTTACCCTTCCTGAGCAAAAGGTATTGGAACAAACAAATCAAATTTTTGACCATACGCTGTTAAAAGCAATAAAAAAATTTAATCAAAAAAATAAAATTTCCGGTGACGGCGCCAGATTAAAAGCTTACAGCTTGTGGCGAATGCTACAATGCCAGGAAATCATTCCCTTTGTAAAAATTATTGCATCCTTTACAGGCGACACCTCTGGCTGGCAAAAGGAAACGCATTTTTTATATGACCCTTTACAGAAAGTTTTATCTTTTTTAGATTATAAGGAAGATACCCTGAGCCAGAGCATGGAGCGTTTCTGCATTTACCACGGACTTATCTATACAACAGATTCACTGGGTAATACGATAAGGCAACACCTCACTGAAGCCATTTCCATGTACCTGGGTGATTATTTCTATGCCCCTGAAAATAGAGAATACACTGAAAACAAGCCTTTGAGTAATGAAATAGCCCCAACATTATCGATTATAGAAACGCCCGATAATAGAATAAGTATAAACGATGGACAGATACAATTGGTATTGACCAAAAAAGATCCAGGTGTGTATTGGATAGGTAATGAAGAAGTAGGGATATTTTTACAACGCTATCCAGGTGAGGTGAACCCATCAATATCTAAAATCTGCTTACAGGTTATCAATCAGGTAGCCCGAAATGAAGGAAAGCTGGATGCCATAAATACCTACGATCAAGCCTTCCTCAGTGTGGGTATTTTTCAATGGACCCTTGGCACCTCCACCAATGCGGGAGAATTACCTGCATTATTAAAAAAGGTAAAGATCAAATATCCAGTTAAATATGCTACCTGGTTTACCCCTCTGGGCATAGATATTGCCGAGGAAACAGATGAAACCACAGGCTTTATTACCTTGCAGGGAGAGCGCATAGCTACCTTAGAACAAAAAGAGGCATTTCGGCGCCCCTTTTGGGCTTTTCAATTTTGGAAAGTGCTGATGCAACCTGAGTTTCAAGCTATACAAATAGAGCATGCACACGATCGGTTTAAAAATTTTTATTTTAAACCGGAACCGAAAGGACTGCCCTACCCTCTCTATCAGATAATCACTTCCTCTTATGGTGTTGCACTCCTTTTGGATATGCACGTGAACAGGCCAGGTTGGGTTAATCCTTGTATAGGTCTTGCACTGGCAGAAAACGCAAACTACGCCTCACCTGATCACTGGGGAACACAGGAAGAGGCACAAATATTAGACAGTTATCTGCGGATAAGAGCCACTTACACCGATGGGCGATATGCCTCAATGACCTCAGCAAATGAACGGGCAAATCAAATAGGGTTAGCCAAACAAAATGGCCTTTTATCGAGAGAGCGAGGAAGTTTCGAGTATTTAAC
>JBMLQR010000223.1:0-31043 GCA_049241465.1 Saprospiraceae bacterium
GTCAGACAGAACAAATAAAACAGCTCCTGCCACTATCATATTATGGGGTTTTTTTTCAATCTTTTCCTTTAAATTAAGGGTACTTAATAACATAGTACAGATAATCAATGCATAAGCAATGACAGGGATTTTAAGAGCGCTATCAATCTTTGGAACAAGGTAAGACAAGAATGCTGTTAAAAAAAGGATTATACCTATGATCTGTTTTGGGTTCTTTTTGATAATATTTTTACTTAATGGGGATAATGTGGTAAATAATTTCGTGTAGAATAGATGTGCTATTAAAAAACTAACTAAACCGCCAATAAAAAACAAAGGATGATTACCCGGAATCATTAATATAATATCACCCGAGTATGAAAATGCTAAGGCCAGGATACTTAGTCTGAATAAAGTAGTTTTTGTTTTTTCTCCTATGCCATTCCATAAATAAAAAGTTAAAACGGGCATGAGAAGCACTTTTAAACTTTGGTGTAATAAGGGAATTTTTAATAAAATACCCGTTACCTGTAATGCTCCAATAATGATATAAAGAATTAAAATGTATTTGGATTTATTTTGCATGACCAGTTTTTTAAATCGTTGGATTTCTTTGACGCATTACCTCGTATAAAATGATACCGGCGGCGACAGAAACATTCAGGGAATTTATTTCTCCTTGTTGTGGAATGATAAATTTCTGATCGGCTGCCTTGATTAAACTTGGGTGAACGCCATTACCTTCAGCTCCGAGGATAATGGCAGTTGGTTCATGCCAATTACATTGTGCTACTGTTTTTTCGCCCTTTAGATCGCTAACACTTACGATTATTCCCATTTCCTGTAAATAGGTAATGGTATTAGCAAGACTATTTTCTCTGCAAATGGGGATTCTGGTAAGAGCACCAGCAGACGTTTTAATAGCGTCTCCATTTATAGGAGCTGTACCACGCATACCAAGTATGATGCCGTCTGCTCCTAATACTTCAGCTGATCTGGCTATAGCGCCAATATTTCTAACATCGGTAATACTATCTAATATGAGAAAAACTGGATTTTCCTTTTTCTCAAGAATTTCGGGAAGTAAACTATCTATATTCTGATATGAAATGGGTGAAGTGTAGGCGATAACCCCTTGATGATTTCCGGAAACTACCCTATTCATCCTCTCTTTTGGTACAACTTGAAGCGGAATTTCATGGTCCCGGCACAAGTGCCTGATTTCTTTTTCTAACTCTCCCCGCAATCCTTGTTGAAATAGTATCTTTTCAATTGTTTTTCCAGATTCAACAGCCTCTAAGATGGGGTGTCTTCCATAAATAATGGAAACCTCATTGTCCTCCATAAACTTTTTTAATTTTTTCCCGACGGTAATAAATTACAATTTCCCCAAAGGTATCTAAAAATTGAAATATTTTTAGATACTAACCTTTAATCAGGTATGCTACCCATAACGGTTATCTTATGTTAATTTGTTAATATTTTAATCCAGTGATTTTCTTGCTTCACCGTCAGGATTATTTTGAAGAAGACATAAGTCATCTAATATCATAGTTTCACCTTTTTCAGCAGAGTAAGGCAGCCATTCTGGTAAACCTCCTCCATTTGGATTTCCAGTTTTAACAAATTGAATGAATGAATTAGCCATTTTTGAAGATAGTGCTCTCGGGCGTTTTCCTCCTCCAGTATGGGTAAACATAAGATCTGTATTATAAAACCAAAAGCAGATATCAATACAATGGAAAGCTCTCATTCTACCGTCAAATAAAGGTGGTTGCCAACCAAACCAGGATACATAAACAGGTGCCTTACCATTTTTAGATTTTGCGTCTGCCGTGGCCACTGCATTTTTTCTATTGGATAAAATGAGCGCCCAAATTTCTACGGGAGAAGCTGTTGGGAATTGTTTTTTATAAGCGGATACAATAAGGCTGGATTTTTCACCAAATCTGGCCGATATTTTTTCGGTTATTTCTTCCCAGGTTACCTTCTCCAAACTAGCGTCAGAACGGGAAGGCGTCCATTCATGAAAGGTAGTATTAATCATTAAAGGAATATTTTCAGACATTCCACCAGTGAAAAAAGGTTCACTTGAAAGATGAATCCCATCAGAAACAGGTGAAAAACCTTCTCTTTGAATACCCATTTTTTTTGCTTCATCCGAAAATTTTGCAACAGTTCTATTGGCAATTTGAATAAATTCAAGCCAAGGCATTTGTTGTAATTTTTCAAATTCACCTATTTTGAAGCCAGCTTCTTCCAATACCTTAGCGCCTAATTTTTCCGCATAATCTTTATTTACTCCTATCAAAGAACTACCACTTAAAGCGACGGCTTTATGGAAAAGTCCCTTTGCCGCCGGCATATTCATTAATGTGGTTACTTTTGCTCCCCCACCTGATTGTCCAATAATGGTTACATTATTCGGGTCACCCCCAAATTGAGCAATATTATTTTTTATCCATTCTAGGGAAGCAACAAGGTCTAAATTACCTGCATTTCCAGAAGCTAAAGGTCCTCCAACACTTGATAAACAGCAATAACCTAAAGCACCCAGGCGATGATTAACGGAGCAAAAAACAATATTTCCCATCCTTGACAGATTTTCCCCATGATAACCGTCTTGTTCTATGCCATTTCCATTTACAAATCCACCTCCATGTAACCAAACAATAACAGGACGATTTCCTTTATCTAAAGCAGGTGTCCAAATATTTAGTTTTAGACAATCCTCTGATACATCGTCGTAATTCCAATGATCAACAAAGGATGAATATACATTGGCATATCTTTTTTCCATTATTTGTGGGGCAGAATTACCCCACCAGATGGTCGGCTTAATATCGTTCCACGGCACCGGTTTTTGTGGCGGCATAAATCTGTTTTTTCCACTGGTATCCGCTCCATAAGGAATACCAAGAAATTGATGTATGCCACGTAAAATAAAACCGCGTACCTTCCCATATTCTGTTTGAGCAATAGCAATGTTATCTCCAATATGGAGTAATTGGTCTTCATCAATGTTCAAATCATGCGCCTGGGTGTTTCCAAGGGAAGTTTTAGGAACAGTCAATCCAATAGCGCCTATGCCAAGCGTCTGGATAAAGTTTCTGCGGGTTGCTTTCATAGTAATGTAATTTTGGATGATAACAAGTTAATAAAAAAAATAATAATTCAATTAAAAAAAATCCTTTTTCTATTTTATACGTTAATTTTACGAAAAGGCAAAACTTATATTTTTTTAAATATAGCATAATGAAATTTTTAAGACAATTCACTTTATTTTTTCTTCTTATTCAGGGATGTATTTTATTTGCTCAACGTCCATTTGAAGTGGTTGATGACCTTGTAAAGGTGAGAAATATAGCTTCAAAATGGCCATTATCGGCAAATGATTTAGTTTCATTATCCGTCAGGGATAAATATTCAAGCGATCATAATGCAGTGGAACATATATATGTGCAGCAGGAACTGGATGGAATACCCATTGATAAGGCTATTTCTGGCTTTCATTTTAAAAGTGATGGTACTCTAGCCTATGCTACAAATGGTTTTTTAGCCCAACTAAAAGATAGAATTGTTTTGGGATCCTTATTCAATAAACCTGGGATAAATGCCGCTGAAGCCGTTCGATCTGCCGCCATTGCATCGGGAATTTCGTTAGACGGCGTTACTATAAAGTCAAAGGAGACAAGCCAGGATGGAAAATTTTTATTTTCTGAAAAAAGTTTGAGTAAATCTGAAATATCGGTTTTTTTAGTTTTTGTTCAATTGTTAAATGGTTCCTTAAAACTGGCATGGGAAGTACCTTTGGACCATCCTGATTCGCCAGATTACTGGGTGTATAAAATAGATGCTCAGACTGGAAAGGTACTGTTGAAAGAGAATTATACTCTTTATTGTAATCATGAGGAGCATACTGAAAAGTTGCCTAATTCAAATAATAAAAAAATTACAACTGATTATCAATCTTTTAGCTTGTTAAATAAAGGTAGTTACAGAGTGTTTCCGCATTATTTGTCTTCCCCCTTAGAAGGGCAGCGATTATTGCTGAATGATCCCTCAGATATGATTGCTTCTCCTTTTGGATGGCATGATATCAACGGAATAAATGGGGCAGAATATACCATTACCAGAGGTAATAATGTTCATGCTTACTTAGATAGAGACGCTGACAATAGTCCCGACGAAAAAACTATTGAAGGGGGCTCCAGTCTTGTTTTTGATTTTCCTTTTGATGTCGTAAAAACACCTGATAACTATCAGGATGCAGCGGTGACTCAGCTATTTTACATGAATAATTTTATGCATGATTTTACATATAGGTATGGTTTTAATGAGGAGGCAGGTAATTTTCAGCAAAATCTATACGGAAAATCTGGAAAAGCAGGAGATGCTGTGAAAGCAGAAGGTCAGGATGCCAGTGGATTTAATAATGCCAATTTTTCAACACCGCCTGATGGAGCCAGTGGAAGAATGCAAATGTATTTATGGATGCCTGGTGAGGGTAAAGTGTTTACAGTGAACGCGCCAGCGAATTTAGCTACCACCTACAATGTTGGTCTGGCTACTTTCGGCCCCATCATTAGTAGTAATCCTATCACTGGCATTTTAATTGTTGCGCAAGACTCTGTTTCATCTGCATTGGCCTGTGGAACATTGACTAATGCTGCGGCAATCAGAGGAAAAATATTGGTTGTTGATCGAGGTACCTGTAAGTTTAAAGAAAAGGTAATTAAAGCTGAAGAAGCTGGAGCACTTGCTGTTCTGGTGGTTAATACGTCGAATGATATCATAACAATGGGTAGTGATGGGACCGCACCATTGCCCAAGATTCCAGTGGTGATGTTACCCTCTTCAAGCGGTAATGCTATAAAAAATGCTTTGAGATTAGGACAAACAGTTAGGGCTACTTTACAAGCAAATGCCAATGATATAGTCATTAGAGATGCTAATTTTGATAATGGCATCGTGGCTCATGAATACGGTCATGGTATTTCTAACAGACTGACAGGTGGTCCATCTTATACCAGTTGCCTTAATAATGACGAGCAAATGGGGGAAGGATGGAGTGACTTTTTTACAATGGTCACAGCAACTAAACCAGGCGATAATGGAAAAAAAGGTATTCCCATCGGTGATTATTCCGATAATAATGAAAAGGGTATCAGAAGGCAATCCTATTCTACGGACTTTTCAATAAATAATCAAACCTATGATGACGTCATTGGTACAACGGCACCGCATCCATTAGGAGAAGTGTGGGCCTCAACGCTTTGGGATTTATATTGGAAAATGGCAGATAAATATGGCTTCGACCCCGATATTGTAAATGGAAAAGGGGGGAATAATAAGGCAATTCAACTGGTTATGGATGGAATGAAGTTGCAAAATTGCAATCCTGGATTTTTAGATGGTCGGGATGCTATTTTTGCGGCTGATATCATCAATAATAAAGGTGAAAATGAATGTTTATTATGGGAGGTTTTTGCCAGAAGGGGACTTGGCCATAGTGCTAAACAAGGATCCTCAACCAATAGAAATGATAATACTCAAAGTTTTGATCCGCTCCCAAGTTGTCTTAAAACAATGAAAATTGAGAAGGAAATTTCGCCTAAATTAGTTCAGCCAGGGGATACCGTTACGGTTAAAATAACCTTGGTCAACCATCAGTTGAAAGCGGCAAATAATCTTAAATTTAAAGATTTTATCCCTCAGGGTTGTACCTATATTGCTGGGAGTCTTCAAGGTGGTAGAAGCGTTATTTTACAAGGTGATGTTCTAACTTTTTCAACATCTGACCTAAATATAAACGAATCATTAGTCCTTTTTTATAAGATGACTACTAATAACGCCAGGTTTTCAAAAAGATTATTTTTAGATGAATTAGAGGGGGGTGAAGTAAATTGGTTGACTGAGGCTACCACAGGTAGTAAGGATTTATGGTCATTAAAGACAGGTAATGCGGTAAGCGGTCAGTTTAGCTGGGTTATTGCAAATGGAAAGGATGCCACTGATGCCAAACTTAGGTTGAAAAACCAACCTATTATTCAGGGTACATCAAATCCAACGCTAACATTTTATCACCAATACGAGATAGATCCTGGAAAGGATGGTGGATTTTTGGAGTACTCAATAAATGAAGGTACAACCTGGGTACCTATGCCGGATTCTTTGTTTGTTAGAAAGGGTTATGACGGGCGCTTAAATCCAAGAACCGTTGGTTTTACAACGAGGGCGTTTTGGGGGGAATCGGATCAATTTCAATCTACCGTGGTTAAGCTTTCCCCATTTAAAAATGAAAAATTAAATCTCCGCTGGCGTTTTGTTCAATCGCTTGAAGGTACTGAGGAACCACAAGTTTTTGATGGCTGGAAGCTAGATGATATTCAGTTTATGGATGCAAATTGGATAGATGGAACAGTTTGTGCAACTGCTTCTGACGGTGCGACTGCCTGTGGAACAGCTATTTTAGGGGGTGCACTGGTTCAAACAGGTATTCAAACTTCGTTAGCTGCCGTGGAAGAGTCCTCATTTGATGTGAGCGCTCATCCTAATCCGGGGACAGATGAAATATTTTTAAATGTTAAAGGTGAGAAACCAGGCTTGGTTTATTGTACTATCACTCAGATTTCAGGACAAATAATGCAGGAAACAAAATGGGATTATCCCGGAGACAGTCAACAAATTACTTTATCAACGGGAAATTTAATACCGGGGGTTTATTTTATTGAACTAAGGTCGGAAAATATTAAAAAGGTCATTCGCTGGGTGAAAATGTAAAATGATTTTTTAGCCACTTATTTCAATGAAGGCTCGATCTACGGGTCCCTTCAAAGGAGGGGAAATTTTTGAAATGCGAACTTTCACTTCAATACCTTTATCTTGATATTGGAAGTGGATACGCCGATGAATATTAATGGCCGCAGTTTCTAAAAGTTTTACAGGTTTTTTCATCTCCAATCGGCAAAGATGATAAACCGTCTCATAATTTAATGTGCTGCCCAGATCATCATTACCATCTAAAGCAATGTCTTTAGTATCAACATATACATCGACATGAATTTCATTTCCAATAATTTGTTCCTCTTCGTAATAACCAATTTTCGCCCAAAAATGCATACCTTCCAGTGCAATAATCATACTTTTTATTGTAAATATAATTTTTTTAATTTAATTGTATTTTTCAACAAAAAACAAAAATGGAGAAAGTACTAGTAAAGAGAGTAACAGAGGACTGGGAAATAGAGGGAATAAAAGCGCTGGAAGAGGAAAACAATCTGGCGAATATTTCTAAGGAAGAAAGTGTTAAGGAAGGATTTGTGACAGCTTCCTATTCCATTGAATTGTTAAGAAGGATGAACGAGATACAACCTTCCATCATAGCACTTCATGGAAATAAGGTGGTCGGATACGCTATGGTTACCGATAAAGAGCTTTATGGTCAGCACTCTTTATTAGATAGTTTGTTTGATGCTTTGGCTGACATGAATTATCAGGGTGAAAAGTTAGGGGATGGAAAAGTGGTTCTCGTTGGACAGCTTTGTGTTGCCAAACCATTTAGAGGGCAGGGTTTGGTACCAAAAATGTATAATTTATTTAAAGAGAGTTTGATAAATCAATATGATTATTGTGTTACCGATATATCAGAGGCAAATCCGAGATCTATTCGCGCGCACGAAAAATGTGGCTTTAAAATAATAGATACTCTGGAATACGAGGGCGTTAAATGGCATATAGTCATGTGGGATTGGATAAATTATTCTAAATAAGGTGACTTTGAACGATTATAATCGTATAATGTTTAAGTATTTTAGGAAAGTAAGTTTTAACTTTGGCGTTTAATTAATTACAAATGAATTCTTCAACTGCAGACATAGAAAAAGATCTTTTTATATCAAATAAAGTGGATCTCTTTGGTGGACATGATTATTATAAGATAGACGATTTATTAGATGAAGAACATAAGATGGCTAGGGACGCAGTCAGAGATT
Organism: Saprospiraceae bacterium; assembly: GCA_049241465.1. GTDB lineage: Bacteria > Bacteroidota > Bacteroidia > Chitinophagales > Saprospiraceae > BJGN01. Next base: position 7,974 of record JBMLQR010000223.1, read on the forward strand.
GGGTGAAAAAGGAGGTGAGTCCAATCATTGAAGGTTACGCCCAGGCTGCCAAATGTCCAGTACATTTATTCAAAGGTTTGGCTAATGTAGGTGCTTTTGGTCCTACTATCCCTGCAGAATACGGTGGTGGAGGTATGGATGAAATATCCTACGGATTAATAATGCAGGAGCTCGAGCGAGGAGATTCTGGTATTCGTTCCATGGCCTCTGTTCAGGGTTCTTTAGTAATGTATCCAATATATAAATTTGGGTCGGAGGAGCAAAGAAGAAAATATTTGCCAGGATTGGGTTCCGGCGATTTAATAGGTTGTTTTGGGTTAACCGAACCTGATCATGGGTCAAATCCTTCAGGTATGTTGACTAAATTGGTTGAAGATGGAGATGATGTGATATTGAATGGGTCTAAGATGTGGATTACTAATTCACCTCTTGCAGATATCGCTGTAGTGTGGGCAAAAGATGAAAAGGGAATAATAAAGGGTATTATTGTGGAAAAAGGAATGCCTGGTTTTTCAGCTCCTGAGATAAAGGGAAAATGGTCGCTTAGAGCTTCCATTACCGGTGAATTAGTGTTTGAAAATGTAAGGGTTCCTAAAGCTAATATTTTGCCCAATGTTCAAGGGTTAAAAGGTCCCCTTTCGTGTTTGTCGAAAGCAAGGTATGGTATCGCATGGGGTGCTATTGGTGCCGCTTTAGATTGTTATGATTCAGCCTTGCGGTATAGTATAGAAAGAGAACAATTTGGAAGACCCATTGGAGGTTTTCAACTTACTCAAAAGAAATTGGCAGAAATGATTACCGAAATCACAAAAGCGCAATTATTAGCCTGGAGGTTAGGAACGTTGGCGAATAAAGGGGAGGCCTCACCTGCCCAGATTTCAATGGCTAAGAGAAATAATGTTAATATGGCTATTGAAATTGCCAGGGAAGCAAGGCAAATACACGGTGGAATGGGTATTACTTCGGAATATTCTATCATGCGTCATATCATGAATCTGGAATCTGTCATTACTTATGAGGGAACGCACGATATTCATTTATTAATAACGGGCATGGATATCACAGGAATCAATGCTTTTCAATAATTGTGTCAGCCTCTTCGTTTTATTCTCTTTATGCTTATCATTCTAATTTGAAATTTCAGAAAATGAGTAAATTTTTGGTATTTAATTACCTCTGCCTATTTTTTGCGCCCTTTGGTTTGATGGGTCAGGAATCAGCTGATGTTATTCAACTTATAAATCCTTCCTTTGAAGATATGCCCAGGCACTCTAAAGCACCTCGAGCCTGGTCAGATTGTGGGTTTAAAGGTGAATCTGCTCCGGATATTCAACCCAGCGGTATTTTTAGCGTGACAAAGCCTGCCTCAAATGGTAATACTTATCTTGGTTTGGTAGTCAGAGATAATGATACCTGGGAGTCAGTAGGACAGGAATTATCTAAACCTCTCGAAAAAGGAAAATGCTATTCTTTTTCTATCGCGCTGTGTCGTTCGGAATTGTATGTGTCCATTAGTCGACTGTCCGATCAAACAGCAAACTATACCACTCCTGCTAAACTTCGTATTTATGGTGGAAATTCTTATTGTGAACGAAAAGAATTATTAGCAGAATCTCCTTTGATTGCAAATACACGCTGGCAAGATTATAATTTTAAATTGGAACCTTCCAAAAATTATACTTTTCTCATTCTTGAAGCCTATTATAAAACACCAACTCTAATTCCATATAATGGAAATTTATTGGTAGATAATTTTTCTGATATTAAAGTTAGCGTTTGTAAGGAGAGTTCGGTCCAGGAAAATGTAGCTCAAACGGATAAGAAACCAGAAATGGTGGTGGTTAAGGCTGAAACCATAAAGGTTGACAACAAGGACACTAATGCAGTTAAACCAAAGGAAGGAACACAGAGTCCAACGGTAGCTTCAGAACCAAAGGATATTATTGAAAATGCATCCATTAGTAATCTTAAAAGAACAGATTTAAAGAAGGGACAGACCTTGCGGATTGATAAGATATTTTTTGAAATGGATAAATCCATTTTTACCAAGGAGTCCTATCAGTTTTTAAATGATCTTGTAGATTTTATGAAGGAGAATCCTGATATTTCTATTGAAGTTGGAGGTCATTCTAATGGTTTATGTACCGATGAATACTGTATTAAAATATCAACGGACAGAGCAAAAGCGGTGGTTGACTATTTAGTTGGCAAAAGTATAAGCCGTTCCAGGCTTACGTACAAAGGGTACGGTAAGAAATCTCCTTTAGCATCTAATGAAACAGTGGAAGGCAGAAGAAAGAACCAAAGAGTTGAACTAAAAATCATTTCATTCAACGACAATTAAGAGATAATGCTTTCGGAAGTATTAAAAATAAGGCAGTTAATGATTTTGTAAGCAATATCATAACCGCCATTATATCAAGAAATACGCACTTATCAGAACTACAATCAGCAAATTATTTATCTGTTAATCTTTTCTTCCCAATGATGTAAAGGTATCATTACCTGTTTTTTTTCAACAAAGAGGCTATCTAAATAGCCTAGATGCATTAAAAATTAGTATGATGATGGCGAGCGTATGCCGAAGTGTGATGTAGTGACTTGTTCAAAAAAATTACAGATTTAACAAATTTTTATTTTCACAAAAGATTATGGAGTCAAAATCCCACAGAGGTGATTGTTATGCTAAATTTCGCGCCAAAAGGGAAGTCTCTTAGTTCAACTGCATAGAAAATAAGGTAAGAAGTCGAAAAATGGCTCCAAAACTTAATTAAATAAGTATTCTAATCATTGATTGTCAGGCCTAACTGTTGAAAATCGGTCCAAAAATCAGGATACGATTTAATGACTACCATGGGCTCTTCTATTTCAATAGGCATCAAAAGAGCCAAGGGTGCAAAAGCCATAGCCATTCTGTGGTCTTCATAGGTTTTGAAAACAGGAATATCTGAGGATTCAAATTTGCCAGAAACCTCAAAAACCTCTTTACCTGTGATGGAATCAGTTGAAAAAAGGGAAATATGACAACCACCTTTACTAATTTCATTTTCTAGCGCCTGAATTCGATCGGTTTCCTTAATTCTTAGTGTTTCAAGCCCGCTAAAATATCCTTTTGTACCCAAAGCTGCGCAGACTACCGCAAGGGTTTGCGCTAAGTCCGGACATAAAATGAAATCATAATGGAAGGAATCGGGGATTAGCGTTTGATTTTTTATAAGTCTAATGCCACGCTCTGTAAAATGAGTTTTTACGCCGAAGGATTCAAAGATATTTACGAGAGCAGAATCACCTTGAAGACTATTTTCAAATAAACCGTTCAAGGAAATATCAGCTTGTTCACTCAGTGCAGCGAGTGAATAATAATAAGAGGCGGCCGACCAATCAGCTTCCACAATAAATGGTTTAGCCTGATAAGCCTGTTCAGAGATAATAATGACCTGATTTTCCCAGGTATGAGAAACGCCAAAATATTGCATGAGACCCAACGTCATTTCAATATAGGGTCTTGAAACAATTTTACCAGTCAGCTCTAAAGAAAGTCCACCCGGAAGAATAGGAGCAATTAACAAAAGAGCGGAAATATATTGGCTACTGGTATTTGCGGGAATGGCTAGTAGTTTATCACCAGACATAGTCCCTGAATTAATTTTCAGGGGTGGGAACCCTTCGTTTTCTAAATAAGTGATAGTTGCCCCTAACTTTCGACAAGCTTCAACAAGGACTTTAATAGGTCTTTGTTTCATTCTTTCGGAGCCAGTTAATATTCTGTTTCCTCCGGATAGCGCGAGATACGCCGTCAGGAATCTAAAGGTTGTACCCGCAGGACCGGCATCCAGCACTTCATCGTTACTTTTCAATAAATGCGCCAGCAACTCTGTATCATTTGCATTGGCTAATGCATCGATTGTAAAATCTGTATTGCATAAAGCCCGTATGATAAGCACTCTGTTGCTAATACTTTTTGAACCTGCCAGCGTTACTTCGCCTTTGAGGATATTTGAAGAAAAGTGTAACTTATAATTCATATTGAAGAGCTATCAGACCAAATAAATTGAATATCCTGAACAATATCGGGGTGTAAACTTTTAGCTACCGGGCAGGTTAAAGCGGTATGTTCCAATATTTTTTTTGTTTTATCTTCAAAGATACCTGGAGGAAAGGTGATAACCACTTTTATTCCGGCAATTCTTCGGGGTTCCGCAGCCATGATTTTAAGAATATCTATTTTGGTATTGGTTATATCAACCGCCATATCTTCTGCTTTTATGCCCATGACAGTAAGCATGCAGGCACCCAAAGAAGTGGCGGTTAAATCTGTTGGAGAAAAGGCCTGACCTTTCCCTCTGTTATCTAATGGGGCATCGGTTATAAAGGATTGGCCAGAGGCAAGGTGGGTGAGCGTATTTCTCAGTTCACCATGATATATTATGTTAGAAGTCATTGATCAGATTTTTCTTCATTGTTTACAATGGCGGCATCCATTTCCTGAGTTGGAGGAGCGAGCTTCTTCTCGTCAGCAGCTAACCTTCTTAGTCTGTTTTCTTCATCTAATTTTTCGTAGGCAATAATGATCTCGCGAACTAATCTATGGCGAACAACGTCGTCGGCATTTAAGTAAACGGTACCAATACCTTCGAGATGATCCAATATTTCTATGGCTTTTTTCAGTCCTGATTTAGTGTGAAAGGGAAGGTCTATTTGGGTTAAATCGCCGGTAATAATACATTTTGCGGAAGGTCCCAATCTGGTAAGGAACATTTTAATCTGCATGGTAGTACAGTTTTGTGCTTCATCGAGTATGATAAAAGCATTGTCCAGTGTACGTCCGCGCATGAACGCCAGAGGGGCAATTTCAATGACCCGGGTGGTCATAAACTGCTGTAATTTTTCCGCTGGAATCATGTCATCCAACGCATCATATAAAGGGCGTAGATATGGATCTACTTTCTCTTTTAAGTCACCGGGCAGGAAACCTAAGTTCTCACCTGCTTCCACCGCAGGACGAGTAAGAATAATTTTTTTTACTGTCTTGTTTTTCAGTGCCCTTACAGCTAGCGCAACAGCTGTATAAGTTTTACCGGTACCTGCGGGACCAATAGCAAAAACGATGTCATTTTTTTCAGAGCTCTCTACCAAAAGACGCTGATTTTTAGTCTTTGCCCTGATAGGTTTACCTTCTCTGCTGTGTAAAATGGTTTTATTATCATCTACGGCTGATAATTTGTGCTCAAAAGGATTTTTATCTTGCAATAAATCCTCTACCATTTGATTAGTCAGTTCGAGATGTTCTTTTAATAATCTCACCATCCATTCAACTTTGTCTTTTACTCTTTGGGCGATTTTTTTTTCACCAACAATCTTAAAGATATTTCCACGGGAAGTTAAGGAAACCTCAGGAAAAGCTTCTTTTAGTAGATTGAAACGGACATTATTTTCACCAAATAATTGAACGGGATCAGTGTTCTCGAAAGTAAGTATTATCTCACTTTGAGAGTGGGGCGAATTTTCTTTCAAAGATTGTATTATTTTTAGGCTAAATTACAACTTTTGCAACGAATGAAGCAAAGAGAGTTGAAAAAAAGTACTAAATAATAATGGCCGTCGTAACTATCACATCTGATTTAGGGAAAAATAATCACATTATTTCTCTAATTAAAGGAGCTCTTTTACATACCGAGCCCAAACCAGTGATTATTGATATATCGCATGAGATAAACAGTTTTGATATTATCCAGGCCGCTTTTATTGTTTCCCAAAGCTGGCGAGCTTTTCCCGTTGGAACCATTCACATTATTGTCGTAAACGATTTACCTGAAGCTCATTTAGATTGGCTTATTATGGAAAGGGAGGGTCATATTTTTGTTATGCAAAATAATGGTTTGAGCAGTTTGATTTTTACAGATGAACATGCCATTGTTTACACACTGCCCGTTTTCGGAGATCCTTTTTTCATACTTCCAACTTTATTGAGAAATATCATGTATCAGTTGAGCATGAAAAAAGTACTGTCTGAAATTAATGATTTTAAGTTGACAAAAGAGGTAGTAAAGAGATATAAGTTTCAACCCATTTCTGCTGGAAATAGGATTAGAGGCTCTGTTTTATACATTGATTCATTTGATAACGTAATAACCAATATATCTAAAGATTTATTTGAGTCTATTTGTAATTCTCGTCCCTTTAAAATAAAAATGAGAAGCCATCTGCCTCTTACTGAAATCTATAGAAATTATTCAGATGCTCCGCTAGGTGAAATTCTTTGTCTTTTTAATTCGGCTAATTTGCTGGAGATTGCCATAAATATGGGAAAGGCATCTACTTTATTCGGATTGAATCCGGGTGAAATTATTCACATTGAATTTGAGGAAAAAAACTAATTGTATTAATCATTTAAAAAACAAAGGAATGACTGAAATATTAGCCTTAGCAAATTATGATGTTTTTGTAGGAAATTGTAAAGAATCACTTTCTGGTTTTTTATTGAATTATTCCCATAGAAAAGTGGTCGTTTTAACAGATGAGCATACGCATACATTTTGTTTAGACAGGATAAGGCCTCTGCTTCCCGCAGATATCCTGGAAATTTCAATTCCTGCGGGGGAGATTCACAAAGACTTGAATACCTGTCAGTTTATCTGGGGGAAACTGTTGGAATTTGGCATTAACAGAAATGACTTGATGATAAATCTTGGGGGAGGTGTAGTTGGAGATATGGGTGGATTTTGCGCATCAACCTATAAAAGAGGTATTGATTTTATTCAAATTCCTACCACCTTGCTTTCTATGGTGGATGCTTCTATTGGAGGTAAATTGGGCATTGATTTTAACGAGGTTAAAAATAGTATTGGTGTGTTTAAAGATCCAAAAGCTGTTTTTGTAGATCCTTTTTTCCTTGATACCCTACCAAAAAGAGAGCTTAGAAGCGGTTTTGCAGAAATTATTAAACATGCCCTTATTTCAGATGAAATTCTTTGGCGACAAATTAGCAGTATTAATATTCATACCGAGAAAAACTGGACACCCATTATTTTAGATTCACTGAAGGTTAAACAAAAAATAGTGGTCGATGATCCTTTTGAAAAGGGCATTAGAAAAGCATTGAATTTTGGTCATACTATAGGACACGGAATTGAGGGAGTTATGCTTCTTAGAGAAAATTCTTTATTACATGGCGAAGCAATAGCCATTGGTATGGTCATTGAGTCATGGTTATCGTTTCATAAAGGCTTTTTGTCTGAAGAAGAATTTATTTCTATCATTGTTTTTCTAAAAAGAACGTTTGATTTGCAACCTATAAGAGAGGAATTAATAGATGATTTTATATTGCTCATGAAAAATGACAAGAAAAATGAATCCGATGAAATACATTTTGCTGTGATTGGACCCATCGGAAAGGTTCATATTGACTTCGTTCGCGATGTACCTTTTGTGAAAAAAGCATTGGAAATTTTTAATCATAATTTGTTGCAGTAAGGGAAGGACTAACTATTTACTATATTTACGGAGAAAATTACTTCTATGCGTAAGCTTTTTGCCTATTTACTAAAAGACAGTCCTTCTGAATCGATTACCTTTTGGACAACTCTTACCTGGCGTTTCCTTTTCATTGGTTTTGGAATGGCTTTTTTAATATTTATATTGTTGTCTTTCAGCGAGTTGCCATCAGTTAAGGAATTAGAGAATCCAAATAACGAATTGGCTTCTCAAATTTTTTCAACCAATGGTACTTCCCTGGGTAATTTTTATGTGGAAAATAGAGTGCCCGTTACTTTTTCGGCCCTTCCACCTCATTTAGTCAATGCGTTGTTAGCTACAGAGGATGAACGCTTTTATATGCATAATGGCATCGATTTCGAAGCATTAGGCAGAGTAATGATTAAAACCATAGTTCTCAGACAAGAGAGTTCAGGTGGGGCAAGTACACTTACACAGCAATTGGCAAAACAACTTTTTACTAAAAATCCTTCTACAAATAAGGTTGAACGAATAGTCCAAAAATTAAAAGAATGGATTATTGCTGTAAGATTAGAACGAAATTTCACTAAAGAAGAAATTATAGCGCTATATCTAAATAAATTTAGCTTTATAAATGGTGCTTACGGTATTAAAGCAGCATCGGAAATTTATTTTGGAAAGTCACAAGAAGAATTAACCGTTCCTGAAGCTGCCACGTTGGTCGGAATGCTCCAGAATCCTAGTTTATATAATCCTCTAAGAAGGCCGGAAAGAGTTATTAAACGCAGAGAAGTTGTCCTAAAACAGATGACAAAACGAGGATTTTTAACGGAGGAAGAATATGAAAAATATCGAACGCAGGACTTGGGAATTAACTTCAAACCAAGAACACATATTGATGGTATTGCTACTTATTATCGCATGGAACTGGCAAAGCAAGTAAAAGAAATTCTTTCCAAAAGCGAGCATTTTAAATCTGGAAACCAGCCTTATGATATTTATAAAGATGGCCTGAAAATATATACTACTATTGACGCTGATATGCAGAAATTGGCTGAGGAGTCTATGATTGAACACATGGCATTAGTTCAAAAGAACTTTCAACGGGAATGGGGAAAAACAGATCCGTGGACCTATAAATCAAATTCAAAACTTGAGATTTCGGTAGCCACCCGTCAAAAAACATTGATTCGTTTGATGAGAGAAACGGAATCTTATCAAATCATTAGAGATAAATATCTTGGGGATATTCTCCCTCAAATAAGTAAAAAATATGATGTTAGGTTTCCTGAAAATGATATCTTGATTGACTTTTTAATGGAAGAAGTAAAACAGCCGGGAACCTTACTAAAACGGGTGAATGCCGGATTAAGTAGGAAGGAGGATGTAAATACCTATTTAAGTATTCTTCGGGATCCCCTGTTTAATACTTTACGGAGACAGTGGAATCTTATGCAAGAAAAGGTTAAGCAACATTTTAACACACCCGTTAGTATGCGTGTTTTTACTTATGAAAAGAGAAATATCCCTCAGATTTCAGAGAAGGACCGTTGGGAAAAGGATACGATGATGTCGCCGCTGGATTCCATAAAATACCATCGTCAATTTTTACAAACGGGTATTTTAGGCGTAGATCCCAGAACAGGCCACGTTAAGTTTTGGGTAGGAGGTATCAATCATAAGTATTTTCAATATGATCATGTTGATATAAACAGGCAAGTTGGATCATCTTTTAAACCATTTGTTTACGCAACGGCTATAGCTGCTCAAGGTCTATCCCCTTGTTTTCAGGTGCAGGATGTGGCCACAACTATTGCAGCAGCTGAAGGTCAGTTTGGATTGATAGAGGACTGGACACCTAGTAATTTCGATAATAAATATACGGGTGAAATGTTAACGCTGAAGGAGGGTTTGAAAAAATCTACGAATACCGTTTCTACTTTTCTAATGAAAACGATCGGAAATGTTGAACCAGTGAGAGGTTTGATTCATAATATGGGTATAGATTCATCGAGCAGAAGAAATGGAACGGGTGAATTGAGGGTACCAAAATCACCTTCCATTTGTTTGGGTGCTGCCGATTTAAGTGTGATGGAAATGACGGGTGCCTATACTACTTTTGCTAATAATGGTGTGTTCAACAGACCATTACATATATTAAGAATTGAAGATAAAAATGGTAAGCTTATTTACGAAGGTTATCCGGAGGAAAAACGTGCCATTCCATCTGATCCTAATTATGTGATGGTTGAAATGTTGAAATATGCTGGTGGAATGGGGGGACTCAAAAGTGAGGCAGGGGGTAAAACAGGTACAACTAATGATTTTGTAGATGGATGGTTTATGGGTATAACGCCTGGTTTGGTCATAGGCACCTGGGTTGGAGCGGAAGATAAATGGGTTCATTTCAGAACCTCGTCCAACGGGCAGGGCGCCAGAATGGCAAAGCCCTTTTTTGTTTCTTTTATGAAGAAACTGGAAGAGATGAAAAATATAGATTACGACCCCAGCCTTCGATTCTTAAAACCTTCTGGTGAATTTAGTATCGAAATGGATTGTAACAAAGTGAATAATGCCAATAGAGTGAATTCCTCCACGGTAGAAAATGAATTTGGGGAGGAAGAATTTTAAATAATATTTTGATGGTTAATTTTTAATAATATGGTTGATTTGAAAATAAAGCTAGGTTTCTTTATCGTTTCTATGCTCATTTTGGTTTCCTGCATTCCTGAAATGCCGGAAGAGGTTATTTTACGCGTTCGGCCTCAGTCGAAGCTATGGACTAATTCAACATTTAAAAAAATCTACCATTTTCAAGATAAACTACTGACGGATAGTCTTATCCCTTATCTTAGAGATGGTGATCCAACTTGGCGGGTCCAGGCTGCCAAAGCATTTTCCTCCATAAAAGATGTTAAAGCCATTGAATTTCTTTGTCCTTTATTGAAAGATACGGTCATGGAAGTAAGATTTGCCGCTGCTTATTCTTTGGGTCAGATTGGAGATAATGCCGCTGAAAATTGCCTAATAGATGCTTTTGATCCTTCCTCGAATGAAGGAGAAATACTTAAATTAAATGGCATTATTTTAGAGGCTTTAGGAAAATGTGGATCCGAGAGGATCATGAAATATTTAAGTTCAATATCGACCTACCTTCCTGGTGATACAGCGCTTCTCATGGGTCAGGTTTTAGGTTTGTATCGCTTTGGTATGAGGTCTATGCACTCTGACGAAGGTACAAAGCGTATGGTATCAATGACTATAAATAATCAATATCCACAGGAAGTAAGATTGATGAGTGCCCACTATTTAGCGAGAACCAAGAATCTGGTATTGGATACTTTTAAGAATGACCTGATTCCTCAATTTCAAAGAGAAAAAAGTGCTGAAATTAGAATGGTTCTGGCTACTATTTTGGGGAGAATTAATAGAATCGACGCTGAAAATGCTTTAATAGGTGGGTTTAATCTTGAAAATGATAGTCGGGTAAAAATCAACATACTACGTGCGCTTAAAAATAAAAATTATGAATTTTCCAGAGTCGTTGCTTATAAAAGTTTGAAAGCAAGCGATCAGAGCCTAAGTAGAGAAGCAGGTTCTTTCTTTTTAGAAAATGGTGTGGCTAAAGAAGCAAAAACATATTGGAATCTTACGGCAGATTCATTACTTACCTGGCCCGTTCGTGCTTTGCTTTATGCAGCTGCAAACAGACATTTGTATCAGCGGGATTCTGTGTCAAAGGAAAAATACAAACTAAATGCTGAGATCAAAAATCAATATATTAAGGCTGAAAGCGCTGAGGCTAAAGCAGCTTATTTGAAAGCATTAGGGGAACATGGCTGGAACTATAGGTATATAAATCAACAAATGTGGGAGGCTAAAAATTTTGTAGTTAAAACAGCCGCCGCAGAATCCTTAGCTTCTTTATGTTCGGCAGTGAATTTTGATAAACAGTTTAAGAAAAATAGAAAGTACGTTGAAAAGGATTTAGCTATTATACTCAAAAATGCCTTTTTGATGAATGATGCGGGAGTAAGCGCAGTGATTGCAGGGGCTTTAAGGAATGAAGATAGAAATTTTAGGAATATTTTGCCTGAATCATCCTTCCTCGATTCGGCATTATTAAAACTGGATTTACCTGAAGAACAAGAGACAAAACAGGAAATTGAAATGACCAAGGCCTTTTGGAAAGGAATTACAGCACCTAATATAGAAAAACCCGTATTCAATCATCCAATAAACTGGCGTATTCTGGCTAATGTAACGCAACAGGTTGAGGCAACTATTACCCTTAAAAAGGGGACCATTGTTCTTGTTCTATTTCCTGATATTGCTCCGGGTACGGTAGCTAATTTCATAGCATTGAGCAGATCCGGATTTTTTAAGGGTAAGAATTTCCATCGAATAGTTCCTAATTTTGTATCACAGGGAGGTTGCCCCCGGGGAGATGGTTATGGTAGTTTATCTTATTCCATTCGTTCGGAATTACCCCAGATTTATTACGACAGACCTGGATGTGTGGGCATGGCTTCCGCAGGAAATCATACCGAAGGGACTCAGTTTTTTATTACCCACTCTGCTACACCGCACTTAGATGGTAATTATACGTTGTTCGGTGAGGTTAAAAGTGGGTTAAGCCTGGCGAGTCAAATAACGCCTGGCGATAAGATTATAAATATCTCAATAAGAGAATAAACGAATAAAATGAAAAAAACGCCACTTTTTGAGCGACATATTGCAGCAAATGCCAGAATGGCTCCGTTCGCCGGCTACGATATGCCTATTTCGTATAAAGGCATAAATGAAGAACATCATGCTGTTCGAAATAATACAGGATTGTTTGATGTTTCTCACATGGGAGAATTTATTATTAAAGGAAAAGAAGCTCTTTTATTGGTTAATGAACTTACTTCAAACGATGCTTCTGTTCTGGCCCCGGGGGATATTCAATATTCTTGCTTTCCCAACGATACAGGTGGCATAATTGATGATTTATTAGTTTACAGGCTTTTTGAAGATCAATGCTCTGAAGGTGAGCAAGCTTTTATGTTGGTTGTCAATGCGTCTAATATTGAGAAGGATTTTAATTGGGTGAAAGAACATAATCGTTTTGATACCCGATTTATTGATATTTCTGAAAAAACGGCGCTTTTGGCCTTACAAGGACCTAAAGCCATACATCTTTTACAAGAACTTACCGATATTGATTTAGCTCAGATAAAATACTATACGTTTAAAAAAGGAACAGTAGCCGGGATTCACAATGTGGTTATTTCTGCCACAGGTTACACTGGAGCTGGTGGTTTTGAATTATATGTAGAAGATCATAATGCCATGGCTTTGTGGGATTTTATAGTAGAAAGGGGACAAAAATATGATCTTCAACTTGCAGGTCTTGGTTGTAGGGACACTCTTCGTTTAGAAATGGGTTATTGTCTTTACGGAAATGACATAGATGATACCACCTCTCCTTTGGAGGCTGGATTAGGTTGGATTACCAAACTGAACAAAGAGCATTTTACTCAAAAGGAATATCTCCTCCAACAAAAGGAAAAGGGATTAAGTCGCAAATTAGTTGGTTTTGTATTGGAAGACAGGCGGGTTCCAAGGCATGATTATCCTATTTTGAACATTAACGGAGAATCTATTGGAAAGGTGACTTCCGGAACAATGTCTCCATCTCTAAACTATCCGATAGGAATGGGTTATGTTGATTTAGCTGAAGCAAAGATTGGGAACATGATTCAAATAAGTATGGGAAATAAATGTTTACCCGCTAAAATTGTCAAATTACCCTTTTTGAATAAAAAGAATGACGGTATCTAAGATTTTATCGAACAAATTTCAATTATTTCTATTAACCTTTTAATTAGGTTGTTAAGAAATATTTTGGTTATGGATTTAGTTGAAGGTAAAGAAAAATTTCTGCAAATTTGGGGGACTATGTCCACCCACTGGGGAATTAGCAGAGCCATGGCTGAAATACACGGTTTGTTGCTTTTGTCCAACACTCCCATTTCTGCAGAGGAAATCATGGAACAATTAAAAATGTCACGTGGCAATGTTCATATTAATTTGCATGCGCTTATGGATTGGCATTTGATCCAAAAAATATTGAAAGTAGGAGAGAGGAGAGAATATTTTGTAGCTGAAAAAGATATTTGGGTTATGACGAGAAACATCATGATTCAAAGAAAAAAGAGAGAACTGGAACCCATGTTAAAGGGTTTAGACGAACTCACGGGTATTAATGGTTCAGGGGAAGAAGCGGAAAGTTTCAAGAAAATGATTAGGGAAATAAAGATGTTAACGAGTAAAGTTGACTCAACTTTAGAGAGCTTAATTCATGCTGAATCGCAATGGATTTTAGGAACCTTCTTAAAATTAATTAAATAGGGCAGAGAGTTAACAAAATCTTTCTGCCCTATGCTATTTTTTATCTTTGATCGCCAAAAAATGCGATAAGTCTGTCTGCAATTTCTAATCCAATATTAGCCTGAGCCTCTAGGGTAGCTGCACCGATGTGAGGAGTTAAAGATATATTTGGATGGGCGAGTATTTCTGCTTTGGGAGTAGGTTCGTTCTCGAAAACATCGAGACCAGCGCCGGCGACTTGTCCGCTGCTAAGTGCGGCGAGTAATGCTGCTTCGTCGATAGCACCACCGCGGGCAGTGTTAATGAGGTAAACACCTTTTTTCATAGAAGCAATTTCTTCTGCTCCGATGAGAGGTTTACCCCCACCGAAGGGAATATGCAATGAGATGAAATCAGATTTTGCTAATACTTCTTTGTAAGGAACAGTAGGAACGTGAATATTCATCGTCACCTTTTCATTAGCAAATATATTGATATCAATATTGGCTTCATTGATCATTAAATCGGTTGGTAGTACATTCATACCAAGGGCGAGACCGATTCTTGCGACCTCCTGACCAATTCTTCCAAAACCAATGATACCTAATGATTTTCCGCGTAGTTGAATACCTGAACCGTAATCTTTTTTTAAGGTATCGAAGGTAGTTGTACCATTAAGGGCCATATTTCTATTGGCCTGATGCATAAAACGAGCTAGATTAAACATGTGTCCGAAGGCCAGTTCAGCTACCGCCTGTGAGGAGGCAGCTGGTGTATTAAAAACTATAATACCTTTAGATTCAGCAAATTCTACGTCAATATTATCCAAACCAACTCCCCCTCTTCCTATCATCTTCAAATTGGTACCAGCGGTAATAACCTCCGCGGTAACTTTCGTAGCACTTCTTACCAGTAAGACATCATAATTTCCAATTACATCACAAAGTTCATTTTGAGGAACCTTTTTAGTGATTACTTCATATCCAGCTTCTTCCATAAGAAGTTTTCCATCATCACTAATACCATCATTGGCGAGAATTCGGATCATTTTTTGTGTTTTTGTCATTTAAAATAATAGCAACGAAAAGGATGAAATAATGTTCATCTTGATGTTGCAAAGGTAGGAAAAGATGCTGAAGTATAATGTGAAATTTTCATTCCGCTTTTAAAATCAGGCTTTTTGGCCAATCTTGAATAGGCACTTAAAAAGGCATTTAATTCTTTTTTGTCTATTTGCCTGGATTCGGGATGAACAAAATAGCCCACGTGATTAATTTCTCCTTTTTCATTCCAAAAAATATGAATCCATAATTTTAATCCATTTAAATTAAACTGAATAGCATCGGCATACGTTTCCATACTTTTAAGGAAGTCGAACCAAAGCAGGGCGGATTGAGTGTAATCATCTTTCTTCCAGGAAAGTAAGGTTTCAGGATAGGCTTCGCAAATGGTTCGATAGTTCTGTTCGTCTTTCCCAATTTCAAAAATGGACAAAGTTGTCGTGTTTTGCGCGGAGGTGGCAAATGAGCATAGATTGATTAGCAAAAAAAAGGCGATTTGTTTCATAGATGGGTATTAATTAGGTGAATATATATAAATATATTTAATTGGAGTTTAAATTTTATCATTTTTAAAATCATCTGAATGATTATTGATTTATTTTTAATTATTGTCATGGCTTATGGTTTTTATGTAGGCTATAATCAGGGAATTATTAAGACTGTTTTTACTATTTTAGGAGCTAGTTTTGGTATTTTAGCTTCTCTTCGGTTTACGCCGGCAGTTACAAGGTTCTACCACGATATATTTAATCAAAATAATCCATTATGGATTGTAGTCGCCTTTGCTTCTACCTTTATCATTTCGCTTTTGCTATTAAAATTATTAGGAAGGGGTATCGAAAGTGTCATGGAAAAGGTTCATCTAAATTTTGTTAATCAAGTTATAGGGGGCTCTGTTCTGGCTTCATTAGCGGCTTTTTTTTACAGTCTCATCATCTGGTTTGTTGTAGAGTCTGTTTTAACTCCAGAAAGCGAAGCGGTTACCTCATCAAAAACTTATCCATTTCTGAAAAATTACCCTGGCAAAATTTGGAAAGGAGTCATTCAATTAGAGCCATTGGTGGGAGAATTCAGAGAATTTTCAGAAGAAATTTTCAATAAAGTGGAAAAAGAAACCAATTCTGGGGAAGAAAAGGAATTCAAGTACGACTTACCTAATGGTAAATAAACAACTAAAACGATAGAAAAAATTTTTGTAACATTTTTACCGGGTACAAAGTATTTACCCTTTTTCTGAACGTATTATATCCAAGCGTATTTTTTACAAATTAGAATGATTTATAAATCACTAAAGTTTCGGGGTTGTTAAAAATCTGATAACCAGCTGGATAAAATCATAAAAAAGTTGTGTGTTTGAATATAACTTATTGATATTCATTTAGTTAAAAGTACGGTAACAAATCATTCAAAAATACAGCAAAACAAATTTATTACGAATAACTCTGAAGTAGGTCGGTATTTATTCGTTTCAAATATTTTATTAAAAACCTCTAAAAAACATCAATGAGTCAAATAACTTACCCGGTTATTACTATCTTGAATTTAATTTCAGTTTGGAGTTGTATCAGTTCAAGTGGATAAAAATTAAAATTAACACTTGAAAAAAATAGAATAAATTCATTTTGACTTCATTAATATCCATACAAATGAGTGTTATAATTTGCCCCGAAAATTTAGTTGTTTAACAAATAATTAGGTGATTAGTAAATTCACAATATAAGATTTAGTCTAATGAGCTAATTCTTCGTATGACTTGAAAAAGTTTGGTGCTTTCTGAGACATCAATATGAAAAGGGTCATGTTCAAGGTGATTAGCCGAAATAAGTTTTAGTTTAGCGATATCACTTTTGATACTTTGTTCTTTTTGAACATATTTCACCCAAATAGATCCGCTGTCGTTAATGGCATAAATTTTATTTTCTTTAAATTCATTAAGACTACGAAGAGGCTTACAAACTACAATATCCCCATCGTTTATCACTGGAAACATACTATTTCCTTTGATTGGAAAGGCAAATAGTTCTCCTGCATCTAAGCCAGGGATATGAAAATAATCTTGATTTTCTTGTCTAAAACTATCCCATTCGATAGCATTACCTGCGAATGCTTCCACATTGGTAAAACAGATATTATTTTGGTTTAACTGTCCATTTGACAAAGGAGATAAGTTACTTACATTAGCTGAAGGTCGGATTCTTTTATCCTCAAAGGGATTTCCTTTACCCTCGAGAATATACATTTTGTTAACACCGTACTTAGCACACAGTTTATCGACATGATGATAGTCGATGCAACGTTTGTCAGAATCACTGAGAAACGCACGGATGATATGACTGTAAGGTTTCCCCAAAATATCGTTTGCGAAATCGCCAATTCCTTTTCCACCCCTGTCATTCATAACAATTATCTTTTTCTCAACCAATAGATTGAATACTTCAATGAATCGTTTATTCATGCCAAACCTTACTTCTGGTACCATTTTTCGTTGAGTTATATTATAAATCGATAGCAATGTAAAACAAATAATTTATAATTACGCAGTATTTGTAATAAATTGTTAGTTTTTTGGAATTTATTAAAAATGCCTTATATTGCGGACCAAAATAATTTCCCCCAATGAGTGTTTCGAAGAGTAAAAAAAAGAGTAAGCCTTCTTTCTCTTTCAAGGATGAAAGGATAACAGGTTTATGGGGATTGTTTTTTCTGTTTTTAGCCTTCTACTGTTTCCTTGCTTTTACGTCTTATTTATTTACCTGGCAAGATGATCAGGATGCTGTTTTGCGATTTTCATTTGGTTTACTGTTAGATAGTGATGCGGAAATTTCTAATATTTTAGGCAGGCTAGGGGCTATAACTTCCAATTTTTTCTTTTATTTTCTGTTTGGACTTCCTTCCTTTGCTCTTTGTTATGTTTTCTTTTTAGTTGGAAGACAGTTGATTATAAAAAGACCGTTGTCTGAACTTTCTGATAAAATGTTTTCTTTGTTTACGGTTGTACTTTTGCTTTCAGTATTCTTTTCTTTTTTTTTCAAGGGATTTTCCTTTCCAATGGGCGGTGGATTTGGAACCGTTGTAAGTGATTGGTTGACCAGGTTTCTGGGCAGAGTTGGTGTATTTTTCCTGATTTTATTTGTGGGGTTGAGTCGTTTTTTGTGGTTTCTCAATCCACCTTTGGCGGGACAATCTCTTCCCGAGGTTTTCAATCAGGTCAAGGATAAGTTTTTAAATCTATTTAGAGGTGAAAATCTTTCGGCTGACTCAGTGGGACTAGGTACAATAAAAGAGAAAGATATTGAAAAAATTTCTTCTTTAACACCTGATATAACTTCATTGGAGGCGGATTCTGTGGGTTTGGGGAAACAATTAAAGTTGGAAGTGGGGGGAGAAATAACTTTTGCTACAGAAGTGAAAGCTATGAAAAAAGAAGAATTTACAGAAATACTTGAAGTAGAAACCGATATTGTTCCGCTTGCAAGGTTAGAAATCAACGAAACTACTTATTCTCCTTTATCGGGCCTTTCAGAAGCTCTGGGTGAAAATGAAAATCATACTGAACCTTACGACTCAACTCTTGATTTATCGTTATTTGAGCAGCCTGTTCTTCCTCTACTGCACGATTACTCAGACCAGCACGTGGAAATTGATATGGAAGAACTGGAAGCCCATAAAGATCAGATTATAGAAACGTTATTACATTATAAAATAGAAATTACTAAAATTAGTGCAACGGTAGGGCCAACGGTTACTTTATATGAAATAATACCGGCTCCAGGCGTTCGGATTTCAAAGATTAAGAATTTAGAAGATGATATAGCACTGAGTTTGTCAGCCCTGGGTATTCGTATCATCGCGCCAATTCCAGGGAAGGGAACAATTGGTATAGAAGTACCAAACATGAAAAAACAGATGGTTTCGATGAAGGAAGTCCTGACATCTGACAAATTTAGAAAATCTAAAATGGATCTTCCAATAGCATTAGGAAAAACCATTAGTAATGAAGTTTTTGTGGTCGATTTAGCAAAAATGCCCCATTTGTTAATGGCTGGTGCGACGGGTCAGGGTAAGTCGGTTGGAATAAATTCCATCCTCATGTCTCTTCTATATAAAAAGCACCCATCGCAGGTAAAGCTCGTTTTAATTGACCCTAAAAAAGTAGAATTATTTCCATATTCTCAATTGGAGCATCACTTTCTCGCTTTTTTACCCAACCAGGATGAACCCATTATTACTGATACGGCTAAAGTAATTCATACGCTCAATTCGCTTTGTATTGAGATGGATAACAGGTACGATTTACTGAAGAAGGCAAGTGTTAGAAATATCAGGGAGTATAACGAAAAATTTGTTCAACGTAAACTCAATCCGCTAAAAGGGAATCGTTTTTTGCCTTTTATAGTTTTGGTTATTGATGAATTTGCCGATTTAATAATGACGGCTGGCAAAGAGGTTGAAATACCCATTGGTCGTCTGGCGCAGTTAGCTCGTGCTGTGGGCATACATCTCATTATTGCCACACAAAGACCATCGGTGAACATTATAACCGGTGTAATTAAAGCCAATTTTCCGGCAAGAATCGCTTATAAGGTTACTTCTAAAATTGACTCCAGAACTATTCTTGATACGGGTGGTGCTGAGCAACTTATAGGAAGAGGCGATATGTTACTTTCCGTTGGTGGTGAAATGATTCGTTTGCAAGGTGCTTTCATTGATACGCCTGAAGTGGAAAAAGTTATTGAATTTATCGCTGCACAACAAGGCTATCCGGAACCTTATTTTTTACCTGAGTTCCAGGGGGAAGATCCGGAAAATGCCCGTGCCGATTTGAAATTTGGTGATTTAGATGATATGCTTGAAGACGCAGCAAGGTTAATTGTTTCTAATAAGCAAGGTTCTACTTCAATGATTCAACGTCGTCTTAGATTGGGGTATAATAGAGCCGGCAGGATAATGGATCAGTTAGAGTCTCTTGGTATTGTTGGGGCAGCAGATGGAAGTAAACCAAGGGAAGTATTATTTTATGATGAGCAGGAGTTAGAAAAGTATTTAACAGATGTAAGGTCAAAAAAATAAGGTTGAATTGACTTGCAGCGCAAATAGTAGTATATTTAAAATAAAAAAGGTATGGAGCCAATCATGGTTTATTTCGAGTCTATCCCATCGCGAGATCGTTCGTTGATACTTGCTGGTGGAATTGCTTTTTTTTGGCTAATGGAGACCGCGTTTCCTTTATTTAAATTTTCTTACAAAAAATGGAAGCACGCTGCCATTAATGTATTTTTTACACTTACTACTATCATTGTAAATTTCGCCCTTGCTTTTTTGTTGCTTCAAATCAGTCGGTGGACCCAGGAAAGTCATTGGGGTTTATTAACTTTTATTGATAGCATCCCGCTCATTTTATATGCCTTAGCAGGCTTGATGGGACTTGATCTTATCAGTGCTTATTTTATACATTGGCTGGAACATAAGGTTCGGTTTATGTGGCGTTTTCATCTCATTCATCACACTGATGTTCATGTTGATACCACCACGGCAAACAGGCACCATCCAGGTGAGAGTATATTCAGATTTATTTTTACCTCATTAGCGGTCTTCATTTTAGGTGCCCCTATCTGGTTAATAATGTTGTACCAGGCTTTATCGGTAGTACTTTCACAATTTAATCATGCGAATATTAGTCTTCCTGAAAGGGTGGATAAGTTTCTTAGCCTGGCCTTAGTCACGCCAAATATGCATCATGTTCACCACCATTATGTGTTGCCTCAAACAGATACCAATTATGGAAATATTTTTTCTATATGGGACAGAATGTTTGGTACTTTCAGTTACATGAAGCAAGAAGATATTAAATATGGCATTGATACACATTTAGATGCAAGTGAGCATTCTAAGATTTCAAAAATGCTTAAAATTCCTTTTGAACAATACAGGAAGCCGGTTGGTGGGAAGTTTTCATCTCCTGAATAATAGCTAAAAAGGAAAGAGCTGGGAACATTAAAATTGATGCCGCCAGGGGCCAAATAGTCAATAGGCATGTGACCCCAAGGGGTCAGGATCAATAATGAATTTTTGGGGAAGTGTTCGAATAAACATTATGTTTAAAACCAAGATACACGTTGTAATCCTCAAAATCCTGTAAATCCTGATTCAAAACCTGGTGTTAGGGGGAAATTTTACCTTATAAAACCTATTTTAAAAATTCTAATGCCTATCGGGTATAATCTTGGAAAATCACAAAGATTTACCCAAATTTTTAAAAGGATACATTCCATTTGCATAATGTATAAAGTAGCATAAAGAAAGAGGCTTCCTAAAAAGATAGCCTCTTTCTTTTTTAGGTTAAGCTATTTCCGGCGTAGTTAATTTAGACAGAGAATCTGCAATATCTGCAGAAGTAACCTCGTGTTTAACCAGTTTATTGGCAAAATAGTCTTCATACGATTGCATATCAAAATGTCCATGACCGCACAAGTTGAATAGAATCGTTTTTGATTCTCCTGAAATTTTTGCTGCGATGGCTTCTTGAATTACAGTGGCTATGGCATGAGATGCTTCAGGCGCTGGAATAATTCCTTCAGCTTTGGCAAACAAAACGCCAGCCTGGAAACACTCCAATTGATCATGAGACCTAGCCTCAATAAGTTTATCTTTAAGTAATTGGCTCACGATAACACCTGCTCCATGGTAGCGCAACCCACCGGCATGAATGGGAGCGGGAACGAAATTATGTCCTAATGTGTACATAGGAAGGAGGGGTGTCATGCCAACGGTATCACCAAAATCGTACCGAAAAACGCCACGCGTTAATTTAGGGCAGCTCGCTGGTTCGGCGGCAATACAACGAATATGCTTTCCTTCCTCCAAATTTAAACGAAGGAAGGGAAAGGAAAGTCCAGCAAAATTTGAGCCTCCGCCAAAAGGGGCCACCACGATGTCAGGCATATCCCCTGCCATTTCCATTTGTTTTACCGCTTCTTGTCCAACAATGGTTTGATGTAATAAAACGTGATTTAAAACACTACCTAAAGCATATTTTGTGTGTTCATCAGAGGCTGCTCTTTCAATGGCTTCGGAAATAGCAATCCCTAAACTACCCGGTGAATTAGGGTCCATATCTAATATACTGCGGCCAGCTTGAGTATGGTTTGTTGGGGAAGAATATACTTTGGCGCCCCAGGTGTTCATCATTAATTTCCTGTAAGGTTTACTATCGTAGCTTACCTTAACCATATAAACTTCACATTCTATACCAAAATGCTGGCATGCAAAGGATAGGGCTGAACCCCACTGACCTGCACCAGTTTCGGTAGTGATTCTTTTTACTCCTTCCAGCTTATTATAATAGGCTTGGGGAACGGCTGTATTGGGTTTGTGAGATCCAGCAGGACTTACTCCTTCATATTTATAATAAATTTTTGCGGGCGTGTCCAATGCCTTTTCCAATTCGTATGCTCTGTAAAGAGGCGACGGACGCCAGATAGTGTATAAATTTCTGACCTCGTCGGGTATTTCAACCCATTTTTCTCCCGTCACCTCCTGTTTTATGAGTTCCATTGGGAACAAAGGAGCTAACGCTTCCGGCCCAATAGGTTGTAATGTCCCTGGGTGAAGTGGTGGCAATGGTTTATTGGCCATACTGGCAGTGATATTATACCAATGTTCGGGCATTTCTTTTTCACTCAAAATAAACTTTCGGGTTTTCATAGGTTCTACGTTTAATGATGAATTTTTTATTGTTCTAATTTAGCCATTCTATTTTGGTTTTTTTAATCTTTTCCATAAAATTTTGCTCATTTCCTTACTATATTTGCATTTTTTATGCCTAAAATGTTTTAAATTATCATTAAGCTTTATTTGAAAGAAAGTGGCGCATTGAACATGGTTCTCGCGACGCTAAGTTTCGCCCTCATGGGGGCTTTAACCAAGTTATTGGGTAATAGATATCCTTCCGTTGAATTGGTTTTTTTTAGGAATTTCATTGGATTAATTATCATTCTGCTATCGATACATTACAAACCTGTGATTCAAATAGGCGGCAAAATAAAATTGTTGTTGTTTAGAGGAACCATTGGTGCGACCTCTCTATTCGCCTTTTATTATTGTCTTACTAAAATGCAGTTGGCCGTAGCAAATACTTACAATTTGACCTACCCTTTATTTATTGGTTTTTTTTCGGTTGTACTACTAAAAGCTAATCTGT
>JBMLQR010000224.1:0-5100 GCA_049241465.1 Saprospiraceae bacterium
TTCCATTTCTCAAGTCTTAAAGACTTTGATTTTGAAGAACTTAGAATTGGTGACCGCGTTGAGTTTAAAATTGAAGCCAAAGATAATGGCAGATTAACCGCCGAGGAAGTTTTTGTTTTAGAATAAATTAGTCTTTTATATAATCTTCCAGGTAAGAAAAGGATGGCATTAATGCCCCTTTTCTTGCTATGGTTGCCTTTTCTATTTTAGGGGTGTTGCCAGCTAATATATCAGGCAATACCCCTAAAATAAATTTTTTCCCAAAAGCTACAGATGCGTCGCGTGGAAGTTCATTGGGAAGATTATCAATAGCCATTACATCCACCCCATTTTCATCTGTTGGGTAAGATTCCTCATTCGTTTCAGGAATATAACTGTAAATAGGATCTTCTATGGTACTAGCTCGCAGAGTAGATGGAACGGAGCTTACCGGAGCGATATCGCAGGTTAAATCTGCTATCACTTTTATCCTGAAGGTATCTTTCATCATTTCTTCTCTTGTAAAGAATACAGGCGCTTCAAAATTCCAGTAAATACCATTTATAAAAATATCTGCCTTTTCAATAAACGTCGTAAAATTGGCGCGATATTCAGAAGGGTAACAATGAAAATGCTCTCTGTTAAATTTACTTCCGTCCTTACTTTCCAGGTAATCCTCACTCTTTAATTGAACAAAAACGGGTTCCTCAAAAGTTTGGGTTAGAAAAGTGGCAGTATCTATTTTCCTTATCCCCATATCCATCAAAACACTGGCTGCACCCTGTCCTACTCTTCCCGTGCCTGTTAATACTATTTTTACCGGAGGCCACTGAATGTGCTTATAAGTTGCTATCGCTTCCTGATAATCTTGTAATTGATACATTCTGGGTAAAGAAAACTGTTTGGTCCGCCTCCCCCAGGTTAATAAAGCATTGTGAGCGCCTACCATTCCAGCAAATTCTCCAAAAGCTATTAACCGTTGATTATTAGCATCTGTAATTAATTCAAAATCAATTAATTCAATATTTTGTCGACAAATGGCCTGAAGCAGCTTTTTATTTGAGGCTTGTTTTTTTATGGTATGAGAAAAAAACAGATATCTTTTTTCTGCTATAAGATCTTCAACAGGCACTTCTTTTATACCAATAAGAAGGTCACAATCACTTACATCGGAGGAAAGAGAAATTCCCTCTTTTTCGTACTCAGCATCTGAAAAACATCTGTTCTTTGAAGGTTGTACCTTTATTTTGACAGGAAAGGTGTCAATAAGGTATCTACATTGAGCTGGGCTCAATACAACGCGATGGTCAGGCGGATTTTTACCCTCCCGAATTATTCCAATAGTTAACATATAAAGGTTTGTGTGGCAATTCTGCTCCAATATAATATCCTTTTTGTAATATGACCTATGATTTTTTTAAAAATCAATCATACGATTGTATATTAGTACAAAAAAGATGAAATTATCTATAAACGGCGTTTTTCCACCTATGCTCACCCCATTCAAAGAGGATGGTACATTGGATATTGAAAGTCATTTGTTTAACCTCGAAAAATGGAACCAGACACCTCTTTCAGGTTATTTAGTTTTGGGTTCCAACAGTGAGACGGTTTATTTAACTGAAAATGAAAAGCTTTTACTTGTAGAAAAAACAGCTCAATCTATGCCAAAAGATAGATTATTAATGGCTGGGACAGGTATGGAATCTACCCAAGAAACCATTTCATTGACGCAGAAAGCTGCTGAAAGGGGCGCTCAGGCAGCCCTTATTCTCACTCCTTTTTATTATTTGGGCAATATGTCAGATGCAGCCTTAACGAAGCATTTCCTTAAAATAGCCGATGAGGTTGACATTCCTATTCTTATTTATAATGTACCTAAATTTGCTCATGTTAATGTAAGTAGTGGCCTTTTAGCTTCCCTTAAGGATCATCCAAATATTATTGGAATGAAAGATAGTGCGGGAAATATTAGTCAATTAATTCAATATCAATCCATTATTTCATCTGATTTTAGTTTGTTAGTAGGAACTGCAGCTTTATGGTACCCTGCTTTAAACCTTGGAATAAATGGTGGCGTTATGGCACTGGCTAATATCCTTCCCGCTGAATGTGTGAAAGTCCAATCCTTAGTAAATGAAGGTAAATGGAATGAGGCGGAAAATCTTTACAGGGCTATCTTCCCAATAAATCATGCCATTACCGTTACTTTTGGCGTGGCTGGTTTAAAATATGCAGCCGATTTGTTAGGATACAAAGGTGGATTTGTGCGAAGCCCACTTCTACCACTGGCTGATGCACAAAAACAAGCTATTAGAGATCTGCTTATTAAATCTAACTTCCTTTGAGAAAATCTATTGCAAAAAATATTGGTGAATACATCAGTGAATTTGAGCCAAACTATCAGGCATTGCTTATTCAAATGTGGGAAACGATATCCACGGCAGCACCCGAAGCTGCCGAAGACATAAAATATGCTATGCCTACCTTTGTTCTAAATGGTAATCTTGTACATTTTGCTGCCTTCAAAAATCACATTGGCTTTTATCCAGGCCCCGCTGCAATTCTTTATTTTTCCTCTGAACTGGCATCTTATAAAACATCAAAAGGGGCCATTCAATTTCCAATAAATCAAGACCTTCCTCTTTCATTGGTAACTAAAATAGTCCAATTTCGTTTGGCTGAACAATTAGCTAAAAAGAAAAAATAGTCACCCAAAAGACTTCCTCATGAAAATTATATTTCTACCATTTTTAATCGTTTATTTCGCATTCTTTCAGCCCCCCTCTCTGTCAAAAACTTTTATTGAAGTGCCACTTGGTGGAAATACCTTTCAAACGAATGGCGAGAATAACGACCAATTGGATAAAAATGGTATTCAAAGCTGGAATGCTACTGAAAGTGTTTGGAGTACCTACATTTATTCGGAAACCGCCAAGAAAGTATCCGTTTCCATTGAATATTCATCCGTTCAAACCAAAAATGTATTGGACATAAGCTTAAATGAAGGAAAATTCAAATCTATTGTTTTAAAAAAATCTTCTAATCAATTATCCAGTGCAGGTACATTTACCTTTAATAAAGGGTATAACATCATCCACCTAAAAGCCAATGCAAAAGGGAAGGCACCCTTTCCAAAAATAAAAAATTTGAAAATTTATTTTCAGGGAAAGGATGATTTTAAATTTGTCAGAGATAATATTGATCAACGATTTTACTGGGGAAGAAGAGGGCCTTCCGTCCATTTGTCTTATGAAATGCCTGAAAATGTAAAAGTGAAATGGTTTTACAATGAAATGACGATACCAAAAGATAAAGACCCCATAGGTTCGTACTTTATGTCCAATGGATTTAAGGAGGGATATTTTGGTATTCAGGTGAATAGTTTGAAAGAACGAAGAATTTTATTTTCAGTTTGGAGTCCTTTCCCAACGGATAATCCGAAGGAAATTCCAGAAAATCAGAAAATCAAATTATTGAAAAAAGGAGGAAATGTCTATACAGGTGAATTTGGAAACGAAGGTTCTGGTGGTCAAAGCTACCTTGTTTATCCTTGGAAATCTGGCGTTACTTACCAATTTTTAACTTCAGTTGAGCCTGATAATCAAGGGAATACTACCTACACTGCTTATTTTAAAGATCCTGAAAATGCGAAGTGGATATTAATTGCCAGTTTTTTACGACCCCAAACCAGTACCTGGTACACCAGGGCACATTCTTTTCTTGAAAATTTTAATGACGACCTGGGTTATTTAAACAGAGAAGTCCAATACCAGAATCAATGGGTTGTGGATGATAATGGAAAATGGTATTCCTTGCATAAGGCGAAATTCACCGGCGATGATATTGCCAGAAGGCAATATAGATTAGATGCAGACGGAGGTATTAAAGGTGCCTCATTTTTTTTACGAAATGGGGGATTTTTCAACTCCACAACCCCTTTAAACAGTAATTTTAGCTTACCTCCATCCAATCAAAAACCTGACATAGATTTTACCAGTCTGCCTTAACCCTTTATTTAAGTAACTATCTCAGAAGATTAACAATTCCCGTATGAAATTCCTTAAAAGATTTCCCACTTTTCCGAAAACCTTCAATCTCTGCTTTCCAAAGGTATGCACCAGCATCCAATATCTTATTTTTATAAACGCCATTCCAACCCTCTTCCATTGAATTGGAGAGAAAAAGGAAATTCCCCCAGCGATCATAAATTTCTAATTTCAAAGAAATGATATCTTCGCCATAGATAAGAAAAACATCATTCACCTGATCGCCATTCGGACTGAAAGCATTTGGAGCAAAAAATTTGGTTGGACATTTTTGAGTTAATATCAAGGTATCATATCCTGTACATCCAAAGTCGTCCCAAACCTGGACTTTAAATTCATCGGCATCAAAAACCTCAAAAAAAGGTAAACTGGATTCATCCTGCCATTTGTATGAATTAAATGAACCTGGATTTAATCGCATATTAAAATTTAATTCGTCGGGACATATAAAGGCATCTTTACCCAAATTAGGTGTCGGATTAGAGATAACTTTTAATTTGGTTCTTGAAGTATAGGTTGGACAGCCATCTAAATACCCTACCACATCATAATCGGTTGACATATTAGACTTTGTATTAAAAATTTGGGGATATTTTTCTTTAAAGATAGAACCATTAGCACCCAGCCATTCATATTGTTCAGATAAATCATCTGTCAGGGTTAGTTGAATATCATCTCCTTCACAAACCTGAAAAAGATCAGGAACTTCTATTTTCCTGCGCATAGTAACATTTAAATCGCCCTTCACCGTATCCACTAACTTCAGGCAATTATCCTGAATAGTCAATTTCACGGGATAAATTCCCACTTGGGGGTAAGCTCTTTTAAAGGTATAGGAAATAAAAGTATCCGTTTTTCCAAAATCCCAGAACAAATTAAATCTTGGTGGCTTTAATCCGATATCAAAAAGGATAGAATCATTAATGCACCCCCCTTCAGGAATAGGGCTTGCATTGATAGGTTTAAAACTTGCCCCACCATTATAAGCATAAGATTCCGCATTTCCATATCCATAAGCTGTGACAGAAATGCCGCAACCGGAAGAAATAAGGGTATGAGAACCTGCATTCAC
>JBMLQR010000224.1:5200-8313 GCA_049241465.1 Saprospiraceae bacterium
AAGAAATAAGGGTATGAGAACCTGCATTCACTCTAATTCTTGCAAAGGCATATTTTGCATGACCTTTAATTGACCCGATGACTCCATTCATGGAACCTAAAGGGCTACCATCGAGTGTAACTTTAGCAATATCTGAGGCTAATGCCACCACGTTTAAATAGTTTTCTGTGATTTGTTGCAAACTTGAGTTATATAAAGTTACTGTATCTCTTATTTGCTCAATACTATTCAATAAAACCATGGAGGGATCGCCAACGGTATGACCCCCACAAGCATTTCCAACATTATACTGTGCCACAGCGATAGGTTTATTGGAGTTTATATAGGTAGATTCATACTTTTTATACTCTATAAAGGTGCCGGCAGAAAGATTATATTTCTCAAGGGTTGCGCCTTGAACTTCCACGGTAGTATTATCCTCAGAAGCAAAAATTCTAAATAAATCAAAGGTAACCTGGGCACTAAGTACCGTTACAAATTGTTTTCCCCAAGTACTTACTGGATACATTTGTTCAAGTAAATTATCCCGGTTTAAGCACCCTGTAGGCATGGGAGTATAAGTATTTCCAGCAAATAAGGCAAAAGGTTTATTCCCTTTAATCCTTGAACCCGTAAGATCACCATCTGCCAATGAAGCCTGCACTTGATAAGTTTCACCAGGACCTAACACAATATTTGTTTGATTACCTTTAGAACGACCACCTTTAGTAGGTGTTGAGAACAAAATTTCTATTTCCGTATTAGGCTCCGAACCCACAATAACGAATTCCGACGGATAAATGGTATTATTGTTTTGGTAACTATTGTAGGATATAGCATAATAATCGTTTCCAAGGGCATCAACAGGTAAAACAATAGAAGCCTCTGATCTGTAGGTAGCATACTGATGCATATAAACGCTTATATCCTTATCACTTGAAATATAAATTCCATTTTTATTCACATTTTCTGATCCAACCGTTTCTGCTGATTTTGGTAAAGTGACTAAGGTAACCTGATTTGGAGCGACAGAAAAAGACTGATTCCAACCAATTAATGGCATTTCAACCAGTCCGGCAGCGGCATATTTTGAAGTAATCATGACCACCATGGTATTTTGTCCCACATTGATATGCTCCATAAAAGCAAGCCTAAAATTAGTCCCTTCATTAGACTGGCCAGGAAGAAAATAAACTTGCAGTATAAAAAAAGTGGCTATCAAATACCTCATATAAAATGATTTTGACCTAAAATCCTAAAAAAAACAGACTAAAACCTTATAATCCTTAAAATTAGTCCTAAAGATTCATTAGAAGTACATTCTATCTACCAATATAAAATATTACCTTTATTCAGTCAGTGTTAATTTACAACTTTTAATTATTAATTATGAAAAATTACATTTTTCCATTATTCCTTTTCCTGGGTATTTCTATTCTTTCATGTGATAACGATAGTGCCATACGCGAAAAAGCAGCCCAAACATTACCAAAGACTTCCCCTCAGACGAATACTAATCAGATGCCCGTAAGTGGCGCTTTGGCTGGTGTTCAGCACTACATTTGTCCAAATAATTGTCAGGGAAGCGGTGGCGAAGCCCAAGGAAATTGTCCTGTTTGTGGAACAGCCTATTTACACAACCAGGCATTTCATGCCAATGATGCTCAAAACCAGGCTACACCTCCGCCTACACCTACCCCTAATCCTGCGACACCAACTGAACCTGCACAAAACGCTGCAGGAGTATGGCATTATACCTGTGCCAAAGGATGTGCCGGAGGAGCTGGAACAGCTACAGCATGTTCAAGCTGTGGTGGAATGTTAGCACACAATGCAGCATACCATAATTAGGATATGAAAAGATAAGGTTTGTACCAAATAAGGTACATATCGTAATTAATCCGGGTAAATAATTTATTTTACCCGGATCAATTACGTTTATACAAAAATAGAAAAGGTAACATCGCATGGAAAATAAACCGCTACCTTGCTCAGGGGTACAAAAAATGGTTATCAGAAAAAGTAGTTAAATATACCTTATAAATACATAAAGTAAACCTCCTGTTAAACCTACTAAAAAGGCTATGAAACTTCAACTCAATGAATGAGCTTAAGACTTACTAAGTAAAAAATCGGTAAGGGCCTGTTCTAAATTTTCAACGGGCGCTTTGATAAAGGTCAATCCAGTTATCTTTTCAAACAATTGAATATATCTTTCTGACACCTCATTTACAAAAGATTCAGGCATCTCTGGGATGGTTTGACCTTCCTTACCCTGGAAACCATTAGCCATGAGCCATTCTCTCACAAACTCCTTTGACAACTGGGTTTGCCTTAAACCCTGTGTTTGCCTTTCCTCATATCCTTCTGCCAAAAAATACCGGGAACTATCAGGTGTATGAATTTCATCAATCAAATAAATTTTACCTTCATAAAGGCCAAATTCATATTTAGTATCTACTAAAATTAAACCTTGTTTTGCCGCTAACATAGTACCCCTTTCAAATAAAGCACGGGTATAAACCTCCATTTGCTCATAAACTTTTTCGGGAACCAATGAACTGGCTAAAATTTCCTCTCTGGAAATATCAGCGTCGTGTCCCTCATCCGCTTTGGTAGTAGGCGTTATAATGGGAAAGGGTAGCTTATCGCCTTCACTTAATCCGTCTGGCAAATTAACACCACAAAGATTTCTTAATCCACTGGAATACACTCTCCAGGAATGTCCGGCCAAATATCCCCTAATAACCATTTCCACTTTAACTGGTTCACAGGCAAGACCATAAGCAGCATTTGGAGCTGGAACCTCTAATAGCCAATTAGGCACAATATCTTTAGCATTATTTAAAAAATAAGCCGCCATCTGATTTAGAACCTGACCCTTGAAAGGTATAGGTTTGGGTAAAATATAGTCAAAAGCAGAAATTCTATCTGAGGCTACTAGGAGCATCCTATTTTCGAAGCTATAAACATCTCGGACTTTACCCCTGTAAAAATGGGTCATATTGGGTAAGTTCATTCTACTTTTTTCTTTTTCTACACTCATTATACCAGCTTGTTATTATTTCACTAAAGTAATAGTACCTTGTAAAGGGAATAATTTTCCATCCCGACGTTTAACCACAGCCTGATAA
>JBMLQR010000225.1:0-12674 GCA_049241465.1 Saprospiraceae bacterium
TATTAAACGAAAAATTGAGAATACCCAAGAATAATGATGTAGATACAGAAAGTCTGAATGTATCTGTTGCTACAGGTATACTTTTAAATAAATTAACCAGTCGTTAAGGTAAATTATTGTTCCTTGGCCAGGAACTCATTATACTTTAACGTTTCATAAAATCCTCCACCAACATATTTTAACTCCGGCATTATCTGTGCTGGTTGTTTGTAGCCCGGAGAGATAGTTATCCGTTCAAGTTTTTCATTTAAATAAACAAAGGATGGATAACCTAACTGACCATCGAGTAATGCAGCCGCTAATTCATGGTATCCTCTTGATCCTGAAACAACAAAATTAAAGGTTTTTCCTTGAAATGTAACTGGGTTCTTTTGTTCTGCATTAAATTTAACACAATAAAAATTTTCATTCAGATAGGCAGAAACCGCTGGATCTGTGAACGTTGTGGCATCCATCCGTTTGCACCAGCCACACCAATCGGTGTACATATCAATAAAAATTTTCTTTGGTTTCTTTTTTTGTAAGGCAACAGCCTCTTCTAGACTGTACCATTTTACGGGTGTTACAGTTTTAGTTTCAGCTGTAGAAAAATTGAAAGCAAAACTTACGGCAATAAAGGCAAGCAGCGTTGCTATAGCAATCCAACTTTTATTCATATTTCTTTTTTTTCAAAAATAATCATTTTAAGTAATACGTACAAATGTACTTTCTTATTTTAACTAAATTCATATAATCTTGTTCGTTTAGAAATATCAATTTATTATGAAAATTATTGTAGCTATTGGAGGGTCGAGCGGGTCAATTTATGCTAAAATTTTATTAGACCGCTTAAAAGTAATAGTCAATCAGACAGAGGCAATAGGCATCGTAATGAGTGACAATGCTATATACAACTGGGAATTAGAGATTGGTCCCTGGTCTAATGATGAATATCCGTTTACGTTTTATAATAAAATGGATTTTATGGCTCCGTTTGCGTCAGGTTCAGCAAAATATGAAGTAATGCTTGTATGTCCTTGTTCAATGGGTCTTCTCGGGCGCATTGCTGCTGGCATATCAACAGATTTAACTACCAGAGCGGCTGACGTAATTCTGAAAGAAAGGAGAAAATTAATAGTTGTTACCAGGGAAATGCCACTCAGTTTAATTCATATAAGAAACATGGAAACGGTGACCTTAGCGGGTGGAATTATTTGTCCTGCAACGCCTTCTTTTTATGGTAAGCCCTCGACCATTGAGGAGGTTGCGGGAACGGTTATCGATAGAGTGTTAGATTTATCAGGCCTTGATTGGAAAAGTTATAGGTGGGGTGAATAATAATTTATTTAAAAAAAAGTGGTTTTTCTCATTAATCCATTTAATTTTGCCGTCAATTTATTCACCGCTAAATTTTTCCTGCATGTATAAAAATATTTTTAGGACTGCAATAATGTCCACTATCATTTTAATAACTGCCTCATGTAAGGCGCAAAATTCTGATGCAAAAATGGATTCAGTAAGTTACAGTGTTGGTGTGCTTATGGCACAAAGCCTAAAACAACAAAATTTTGAAGATTTAAATCCAGAAATTATCGCTCAAGCAATAAGTGATGTACTGAAAGGCAAAGAGCCTAAATATTCAGTGGAAGAATGTAATAAAATGGTTCAGGATTATATGCAGAAAAGTCAATCAAGCAAATATCAGGCTAACGTATCAGAAGGTGAAAAATTCCTTGCTGAAAATGGAAAAAAACCTGGTGTAATAACCACAGCAAGTGGATTACAATATGAAATCTTGAAACCAGGAAACGGAGCAAAACCTACTCCTTCTAATCAGGTTACTGTTCACTACGTAGGTACTTTATTAAATGGTAAGGAATTTGATAGTTCAGTAAGAAGAGGAGAGCCAGCTACTTTCGGTGTCACCCAGGTCATTCAAGGTTGGGTAGAAGGTTTACAGCTAATGCCTTTAGGTTCAAAGTACAAATTCTATATTCCAGCCAATCTCGCTTATGGTGAAAGAGGTGCAGGAGGTGATATTCCTCCTTTCGCAACCTTGATTTTTGAAGTTGAGCTAATTAAAATATTGTAAATATTGTCGTATGCCATGAATATTGATATCATAACTCTTTTACCTGGCTTGTTAGAAAGTCCTTTCAATCATTCTATCTTAAAAAGAGCCAAAGACAAAGGGTTACTTCATATCGAAATTCATGATTTACGAAATTATGGTATTGGTAATAGTCTTCAATTAGATGATTATCAATTTGGTGGGGGTGCTGGCATGGTTTTAATGCCAGAACCCCTTTTCAATTGTATCTCCAAGTTGAAAGAAAATAAACATTTTGATGAAATTATTTTTTTGACACCCGACGGAGAAAGATTATCACAAAAAATAGTAAATACTTTTTCCCTGAAAAATAATTTATTACTCATTTGTGGACATTATAAAGGGATTGATGAAAGGATTCGCGAAATGTTTGTTACCCGCGAAATATCTATTGGAGATTATGTTCTTTCAGGTGGAGAATTAGCGGCTGCTGTTTTGGTTGATGCTATCGGACGATTAATTCCCGGTGTGTTAAACGATGAAACGTCTGCTTTGACCGATTCTTTTCAAGATGATTTACTTGCACCCCCAGTGTACACCAGACCTGCTGATTTCATGGGAATGAAAGTTCCAGAGGTTCTTTTGTCTGGACATTTCAAAAATATTGAGGACTGGAGGCAAGAGCAGGCCTACCAAAGAACAAAAACCCGTCGACCAGATCTTCTTTTTGATGACGATGAACTTTAAACCAGATTTTCAGGTTATTTTATAAAATTTCTAAACAAAGACATTAAATGATACTTCTCGCCTCCTTCATAATGCCCGATTTTTCTAATCCCGCCGTTTGGATTAGCTTGTTGACACTTACCTTTTTAGAAATTGTTCTTGGTATCGACAATATTATATTCATTACTATTGCCTCCAATAGATTGTCCATCGAAGAACAACCTAAAGCCAGATTAATTGGCATGTTACTCGCTATGGTTTTTAGAATTATCCTTTTGTTTGGTATATCTACTATAATTGCTATGCAGGAACCACTATTTTCTGTTAATCTTTGGTGGTTTAATGGCGGTTTTAGTGGGCAAGCACTTATCCTGGCGTTGGGTGGTGTTTTCTTATTGTACAAAGCCACAAATGAAATTCACCACAAACTAGATGGTGAAAATAGTCATGATAATCCTGAAAAAAAGCCTAAAGTAAGTACGATGCAGCAGGTTATTACACAGATTGCTTTGATTAACGTAGTTTTTTCATTTGACTCTATTTTAACTGCCGTTGGACTTACCGATAATTTGATCATTATGATTTTTTCAGTAATTACCTCTGTGGGCATTATGCTTGTTTTTGCTGGTCCAGTCAGTAAATTTGTAAATGAACATCCATCTATTCAAATTCTTGGATTATCTTTCCTTATATTAATTGGATTCATGTTAATGACAGAGGCCGCCCATTTAGCCCATCTTAAGGTGTTTGATGCTGAAATAGGTACTATTCCTAAAGGTTATTTATATTTTGCCATTTTCTTCTCTTTAATAGTTGAATTTTTGAACATGAGAGTTAAAAAGAAGCAAAAGCCCATTCAGTTACATGGATTAGGAGAGGAAGCCAAAAAGGAAGGCTTAATTGATTAATTTTAAATTTTATTTAGTATGACACAGGAAAAAAAGACTGATTTAGCCTTGCTTTTATTACGACTTTACGTTGGTTTTGCTATGTTTTATGGCCACGGATTAAGGAAATTTAATAAATTATTCGGGGATGAAGAGATTACCTTTGCTGACCCTTTCGGCTTGGGGCCGGTACCTTCCCTGGCTTTAGCTGTTTTTGCAGAGGTTTTTTGTTCTATTTTGATAATGTTAGGGTTTTTTACCCGATTATCTGCCATCCCACTAATAATCACCATGTTAGTTGCTTGGTTAATGGTTCATATTTCAGATCCCTTTGGCGACCAGGAATTACCCGTTTTTTACCTTGTTAGTTATGTAGTTTTATTCTTACAAGGTGCAGGTTGGTATTCAATAGATTCTTTAATGAACAGAAAGCAGTAAAAATGTATTCATTTACAAGCAAGTGTAGCTTAATTTTATATTTATCGGTTTTACTTGCGTTGACTTTCTCCTGTTCAAAGGAAACTGAATTCATCGATAAATATCAGGTAATTGAGGGTAAAACAATGGGCACTTATTATAGAGTTACCTATAAGGATTCATTGAATAGAGATTTTTTTAACGAGTTGGATTCTATTTTAATTGCCATTAATGATGACGTTTCAACGTATATCCCGTCCTCGACTATATCGCGTTTTAATCAATCAAAAAGTACTTTTTCCATTCCCCTTTCCGCGACTCACTTTATTGAGAATTTTAAATATTCACAATTGGTAGCTGATTTATCTACACAAATGTTTGATCCAACCGTTGGTCCATTAATTAATTATTGGGGTTTTGGCTATACTGGTAGAAAACCAGTAACTAAAGTAGATAGCGCAAAAGTTGATTCCCTCTTGAAATTTGTTGGTTTAGATAATATTGAATGGGTAGAAAAAAATGACTCTATTCTTTTTACGAAAAAATTTCCTGAAGTGGAGCTTGATTTCGGAGGTATTGCTCAGGGGTATGCCATAGATGTGCTTGCTGCGTTCCTTGATAAAAAAGGGGTTGAAAATTATTTAGTAGATTTAGGTGGAGAGTTCTCAGCTAAAAATAAAAATGCAAAGGGAGCTTTTTGGCAGGTGGGAATAAATATTCCTAAAGAAGATGCCGAAGTAAATGCAATTCAAACTATCTTCTCATTAGTAAATGAAACCATTTCAACATCTGGTAATTATCGTAATTTCCACGAGGTGAAAGGGGTCAAATACAGCCATACCTTAAATCCTTACACTGGGTTTCCTGAAAGGAATACGCTCTTAAGCGTTTCTGTCTTTGGTCCAAAATGTACTATGGCAGATGGACTTGCTACCGCATGTATGGCTATGGGATTTGATAAAGCACAACTTTTATTGGAATATTTACCAGATTATGAGGGATATTTTATATTCAGCAAACCTGATGGACAAATAGGTACACATTATACCAGTGCCTTAAAGGCTAGAATAGAAAAACTAAAAACAGTTAAATGACGGTTACACTAGATAAGGACTTATGTTTTTTTGACATCGAAAGTACAGGGCTAAATGTATTAAGAGACAGAATTTTACAGCTTGCCATTATAAAGTATCCGAAAAACAATAAGCCTGTCGAGGAATTATCTTTATTAATAAATCCTGGTGTGCCTATTTCAGAAGAAGCTTTTCAAGTACATGGAATTTCAGCTAAAGATCTGGCAAACAAGCCTGTTTTTTCTCAGGTTGCTGACAAAATTAATAAATTTATCGGGGAGGCTGACTTAGCTGGGTATAACTCCAACAGATTTGATATACCTATGTTAATCGAGGAATTTGCCAGAGTAGGCATCGATTTTGATATGTCCAAAAGAAGAACTATTGATGTTCAGCGGATTTTTTATAAAATGGAACCAAGGACCTTAAAGGCTGCCTTGCGTTTTTATTGCCAAAAGGAGCTCGTTGATGCTCACGATGCTTTATCTGATGTTCGAGCCACTATCTCTGTATTTGAGGGTCAATTGGCTAAGTATGTCGGTAAGGAGGTGGAAAATGAAGACGGTGTGGTAGGCCCTTCGCCCATAACAGCAGATATTCAACAGTTACATGATTTTACCAACGATTTACGTTTTGTTGACGCTACACAAAAACTTAGGGTAGAAAAAGATGGTACTGTTGTATTTAACTTTGGTAAATATGAAGGCAAACCTGCAGGAGAAGTATTATATAATGATAGAAATTATTATAATTGGATTATCACTAAGGAGTTTTCATCCCAGGTAAAACAGGCTGTAAAAAGTTTATTAAAAGATTATGCTAATAAAATGGACAAGGATAATCGCTAAGGGTCAGTGGAATATCTATCTTTTCTTCTTTGTTTGCTTACTTTATCTTTCCGCCTGTAACGAAGATCAAAAAGAGGGTTGTTTAGATTATAGATATGCTAATTTTTCTGTAAATGCGGATATAAATTGCCTTGATTGTTGCAAATTTCCAGAGCTAAGGGTAATATTGAGACATCGCATTTCTCAAGGAGATTCACTTTATCCGGTAATTTATAAAGATCAATCTTATGCTTTTGCCCAGGGTGATTCCTTTATTATTGAAAATTTATCTTTTATACTTTCGGACTTTCATTTGGTTGATTTAGATGGCGGAGAGGTTCCAGTGTTCGATTCTTTATTCGTAAGAACGGTAAATCCCCAAAGAGATTCTGTTTTTTATTCTTTTTCCAATAGTTTCCTAATAGGAAATCCCAATCTTTTTCAAAAGAAAAAAGTTGCTGCGGTTTTTCATAATGGATTAGGTGTTAAAGCCCTAAGATTTACCCTGGGTGTCAAGGCGCCGGCTAATGTGCTTACTCCTAATGAATTTCCTCCAAATCATCCTCTCGTTGTTAATCAAAGTTATTTGTATCAAAAAGAAAAAGGATATATATTTGCTAATATGCAATTGAAACGAAAGGCATTTCCCTTAGAATCAACGACTAATATCAGTTTAAGTGGTAATGATTTTTTGAATACCATTGAAGTCCCATTATTTACCAAAGTAAAAGCAGGGTTTCACCAGGAAATTACGCTTGAAGTAGATTATGCTATATGGTTTAAAGGATTAGATTTTTCAAAAGATCCCCCTGAAATTATTCGAAAAAAATGGATGGTCAATCTGGTAAATTCTTTTAAAATAGTTTCTGTTTTAGAGGTCATTGATTAATCAATAAATTTTTTGTTATGAATAAATTGCTTTTTATTCTGTTATCTTTTAGTCTCTTTACTTGTAATAATGAAAAACCAATAGTTCCTACAGTGGATGTTAAATTAAGGGTAATCGGTACTTTCAACGGCTTACCATTGCAAATGTATAATCAAAATTACGAATATACAGATGGAGTCAAAATTAAATTTCAGTTGTTCAATTTTTACTTGTCAGATCTATATTTGACAAAAGGAGTTGGGATAGAAGAAGAAAAGGTATTGCTATCTGAAGTGGTTTTAATAAATTTTAAGGACATACAATCTTTATCAGCAGCGGAAAGAGGGGTTGAGCTGGTATTTAAAAATATACCTATTGGAAATTACACCGGTTTTCAAACTGCAGTCGGTGTTGCTCCACGATTAAATGCAACAGGGCCAGCTTCTTATCCGCCCCCACACCCATTAGATGATAACTACTGGTCTTGGGCAGCGGGCTATGTATTTTCAAAAATAGAAGGAAATGCAGATGTGGATAATTCCGGGAAATTCGCTACCAAATTAACCTTTCATTCAGGGGGAGATGCATTTTATAAGCCAGTTTCCTGGAATAAGCCTATCTCAATAAGTAAAGAATCTTCAGAAATGGTTCTAACTATTGATGTTAAAGATATCATTTGGAAAGACCAGAATAATTTCCTTGATTTTAGAAAAATCACGACGGATCATAGCGTAAATAAAGACTTAGTTTCTTTTTTAATGACCAATTTGCAGCAAGGATTGAAATATCGATAAGATGTTAAAATGGCCTCTTCTCATTACATTGATAATTTTCAGCACTTGTAAAAGGAATACCTCCGTAGTCAACAACTTTCCCCCAATGGTATGGCCAAAAGATAATCTTCATGATATGGAAAAAGTGGCCATTGGGGAGAAGTTGTTTTTCGACCCTATACTTTCCATTAATAAGAAGATAAGTTGTAGCACCTGCCATGTTCCCTCTTTAGCTTTTACAGATGGAAAGAAGGTTTCTAATGGGTTATTTCCTTTATCGAGAAGTGCACCATCTTTATTAAATATAGGTTTTCACTCTAAGGGTTTATTCTGGGATGGTAGTGCTTCAACGTTGGAAAAGCAGGCACTTATACCAGTAAGAAGCTTTCTGGAAATGGGGCTTCCCTGGACAATTGCTGAAAAAAGAATCAATGAATCAGATGTTTATGCCAAAGCATTCAAAAAAATATACGGTGATATTTTTATTGATTCATTAAAAATTGCTTCGGTTTTGGCTCAGTATCAAAGATCCTTATTATCAAATAATTCAAAATTTGATGCTGTAATGAGGGGAGAAATGAACTTCACGCCCAATGAAAAACGTGGTTGGACTATATTTTTTGATGCTGATCCCTTATTGCCGAGCGCTGAATGCAGCCACTGCCATGTTGATCCTTTATTTACCGATTTGTCCTTTCAAAATAATGGGATTCACACAGAGGACGAGTTAAATGGCAAATCAACCGAGAAAGGAAGAGAATCAGTAACCTTGAATCCTAATGACCGTTTTAAATTCAAAGTTCCCACCCTAAGAAATATTGCCATAACAGCTCCCTACATGCATGACGGTAGATTAAAATCATTAGAGGAGGTTATGAATCATTATAATATGGGTGGAAACCCTGGATTTAATGTAAATCCTAACGTTAGAAATCTTAATCTGACAAAACAAGATATTTCCGACGTAATAGCTTTTTTACATACCTTAACCGATGTAAAAACGATGGAATAGGAATCGAATAAAGAAACTTTTAATCCAATTATTCGTTTTAATATTCAAATATAGGTGATTATGCATAGAATATTGATTTTTTGCTGTTTCCTTACCCTGGGAATTTCTTTAGTTTCTTGTAAAAAAGACCCCGAAATATGTGTTGATTGTTTAGAGGATCTTGCTTTTAAACAAGCTGTTCCAGATACTACGCCTTATGTTCTAAATGTTCCTTCCTGGCTACCTAAACCTATAATTCCTTCTGATAATGTATTGACAATTAAAGGGGTTGCATTAGGAAGAAGATTATTTTATGACCCAATTCTTTCAAAGGATAGTACCCAATCATGTTCTAGTTGTCATTCATTAGATAAATCATTTACTGACGGCTTGCCCTTAAGTAAGGGTGAAAAAGGTTTAGTTGGTATTCGTAATAGTATGACATTGGTTAATCTTGCATACAATACCAGAGGTTTTTTCTGGGATGGAAGAGTAAATTCATTGGAAAATCAGGTTCTCCATCCCATTGAAGATCCTTTGGAGATGAATAATACCATTACAGAGGTAGAATTGAGGTTGAGAAGAAGTAAAAGGTATCCAGCTTTATTTAAAGAGGCATTTGGTATCAATTCAAAAAATGAGATTACCATTGATTTGTTAGCCAAGGCCATCGCCCAATTTGAAAGAACCCTAATTAGCGGAAATTCCCGATATGATCAGATAATATGGGGACAAAAAGGTTTTCCTGAGGAAGATGAAGCCAGGGGTATAGAGTTATTTTTTATAGAATTCGCGGGAAGTATTAATCATCCAGGTTGTAGCCATTGCCATTTTAATCCGCTTTTTACAGATAACCAGTTTCGAAATAATGGTTTAGATTATGTAGCTTCTCTTCTTGATTTCAAAGACCCGGGAAGAAGAAATGCTACCCAAAACATTAACGATAGTGGTAGATTTAGGGTTCCAACCCTACGAAATATTGCTTTTACTGCGCCTTATATGCACGACGGTAGATTTAAAACATTGGAAGAAGTATTGCAACAGTATGAAAAAGGGGGGCATGGTGTCATTAATGAAGATCCTAATATTCTTCCTTTTAAGCTTTCTGATAGAGATAAAAAGGATTTAATTGCCTTTTTAAATATGTTATCGGATCCTTCTTTCATTAATAATAAAGATTTTTCAAATCCTTTTTAATTATTTTTTTTAGTGTAATTCACAAATAATTTTATAATTACAAGTAAATCAGTTGTTTAAGTAAAAATAAATAGGAATTATATTTCACATCGTACATATTTTGTACTTTTTTATCACTTATTATAGCCTCATATTTGTATCATCAAAAGGGAATAAATGAATTCTCCACTGATTTAAAAATAAAAAGGCTACGAAAGTAGTAAAAATATACGAGGCTTTTTTTTAAGAACCTCAAGATTTATGTTCATGGGATTATACTTTGGTCAATAAGTCGTGCTATAGTTTATAGCGCGACTTATTTTTTTTTGCCCAGTTGTAACTAGATTCGTAAAACATATATTGTTCAATAAGGTTTTTTTCTTTCTTTTTCAAGCTATTTAATTTAAACATTCGCAAAATATCAAACTGTATCTCTGCGGATTTTAGTCTGAAACAGTCCGGGTTAAATTTTATCAAAATATTAAATTTCAATTAGTTATGTTTTTTATATGAAGCTAATGTATTGTGTATTCTAATTCAAATAATTTGCATTTTACGTATAATAAAAAATTATAAATTATTCATTTTCAAATATATATAATTATTTTATGATTAAATAAATGTGTTCTATAAGGTTTAAAAACTTGACTAATAGCTTAAAATATCCTTTTTTTACAAGGTGAATAGTTCCCCCAATGTTCAAATTAGTATTTTTTATTGATTTGTAATTCTTTACATATATGATTCGTTCAGGAAAAATCAACTTTGTACTTATCCTTCTCTTACTTCCATTCTGTTTAATTAGTCAGTCGGTAAGTGTTCAATTTTCAGGTACTCAACCCACTTGTTTTAATTTACCGACAGGTAAAATCACCGCTATACCAATTGGTGGAACACTGCCTTATTCCTTCAAGTGGAGTACAGGGGCTGTGGGTTCAGAATTAATTAATGTTACCGCCGGTTCGTACTCTGTTACCGTTACTGATGCTTTAAACAGAACCGCAACAGGTTCTTATGTTTTAACACAACCTCCCAAATTAAGTGTAAAAATGGAAAGGATTGTTTGTGGCAATCCGACAACTGTAAAAGCGGTGGTAACAGGTGGAGTAGGCCCCTACACTTATGCATGGGACACGGGTTCAACTTTTGATACGACCATTATTAATACAGAAAATAAATATTGCGTTTCAGTTACAGACAGTAGATTGTGTGGAAATATAACTTGCGAACCTATTATAATTACCCCTATGGTGATTTCTGTAGATACAAGGAATATTTCATGTAACAGTTTTCAAGATGGTCAACTGACTGCCTCGGCTGGGGGAGGAACTCAGCCGTACACTTACAAGTGGAGTAACGGTCAAACCACAAGAGATATCAGAAATTTAGCTGGTGGTGTTTATACCGTGACTATTACAGAAAAAGGAGGTTGTTCGATATCTGCCAGAGCCACGGTTACGGAACCAGCCAGATTAACTATTCCGTTAACTATAACTCAACCAGACTGTTCTGGAGAGGCCAGCGGTAGAATTGTTGCTCAACCCACAGGTGGCAATGCGCCTTACCGTTACTCATGGAGTACAGGTAGTTCATCGTCTTCATTAAATTTTTTATCATCAGGCACTTATTCACTCACCGTTGTTGATGCTAAAGGTTGTAATGCATCTTCAACAACTAATCTGCAAAGCCAGTCTGCTATTAATCTTTTTACAACAAGTAAAGCAGAGACTTGTCTGGGAATGGGTGACGGTGAATTGAGAGTAAGTGCTATTGGTGGTGTTGGTCCTTATCGCTATAAATGGAATTCCGGAGAATCTGATAGTTTAATAAAACTTAAAGTTACAGGTAATTATATAGTGACAGTAACAGATGCATTAGGATGTGTAAAATCGGCTAATGTTTTAATGACTGCCGCAGCCCCTTCACTTATAATTGATGTGTCAAATAGTGGATTAGGCTGTAATGCTTCCTCCAATGGGCGATTACAATTAAATATCCGAGGCGGACAGGCTCCATTTAGGATTCAATGGAACACAGGAGCCACCACCTCAGAAATCATCAATTTAAAAGCGGGTAATTATCTGGCTACAGTAACAGATGCTATCGGTTGTAAACAGGTCATTCAAGAGACTATAAGAGAATCTCCACCTATTCTTTTAGATATAAGCGGTGATGATCGGGTTTGTGGAAATGAAACCAATGCACGGCTGAGAACTACCGTTACGGGTGGGGTAATTCCTTATACCTATCAATGGTCTAACGGTAGAACGGGTCCAAATCCTGATAATATGGGTGCTGGCATGCATTATTTAACTCTCACAGATGCCAATAAATGTTCCGTCGTCGATAGTTTTTTTATTGCTAAACTTTCCGTTCCTCTTGTAACCCTGGTCGGAAATAAAATTGTTTGTAATAATGGTAGGGGATCTTTAACCGCGCAGGTATCTGGTTCACCCGGACCCTACCTTTATGCATGGAGTAATGGACAGACTGGTGCTGCCGTTGGTAATTTGGGGACAGGTTTTTATGCTCTTACCGTGGAAGATGCCAATGCTTGTTCCACCATGGAGTTTTTTCAAATTGAGGTGGTAGATTCACTAAGACCAAATCTAACCGTTCAACCGCCCCGTTGTAAAGGTGAACTAAATGGAAGTATTTTAGTAAATAATGTAACTGGTGGTGTCGCACCTTACACTTACCTTTGGAATAATGGCAGTACTTTAAATTCAAGGACTAACCTCGGTTCTGGAAACTATTCCTTAACTATTTCCGATAAAAATGGT
Source organism: Saprospiraceae bacterium (assembly GCA_049241465.1). Classification (GTDB taxonomy): domain Bacteria; phylum Bacteroidota; class Bacteroidia; order Chitinophagales; family Saprospiraceae; genus BJGN01. The sequence goes on from JBMLQR010000225.1 coordinate 12,551, forward strand.
TGCCAGTTTATAAGAAATTTTCCTCTGATTGAAGCTGATTTCCCTCTTGAAGTTATTCCACAGATAACGGATGTTCTTTGTGGTGTTCAGGGAACAGGAGCGGTAACTCTTCAAGTCAAAGGTG
>JBMLQR010000226.1:0-1745 GCA_049241465.1 Saprospiraceae bacterium
CGACTATGTTTTTTATCATTTTAATTAGCCTTTTCAACCAATTTCTCCCAGGTATTCCTGTGGAGCGGGAGATGATGTGCTGCAAAATGAGAGAAAACAAAATGGAAGAGAACATTGCTCTGTGTTGTATTGAAAATCAAGAGAAGGACTGCGAAGACAATGGATGTGGGGGTAAATGCGGTGATCCACTGTGTCATTGTCCTATTACAGATATACAAAAAACCATTCCACCAAGAGTAAATAATCCGATTTACACTTATTCAGATATAGTTAATAAAGCCAGGTTCTATTATTTGAACGGCTATTTTAATACTAACCATCCCGATATTTGGTTGCCACCAAAGATATCTTAGCATCTAATTTTTTTATTCAACATTTATTTTTTTAATCTTCCTTCATTGTTCGACAATTAAGGAACAACTAATATTTAAACTATGAAAAATATATTTTTTATAACCTTAGCCTGTTGCATATTAACAGCTAATGCAACCCATGCCCAGGTGAAAAAGGCAGAAATCATAGCCACAGGATTGAATTGTTATATGTGTTCTAACGCCATTTATAAACAACTTAATACCATCGTTGGTGTTGACAGTGTCCTTACCGACTTAAATACCAACACTTTTACCGTTTTTCTTAAACCTGACAATAAATATGCGCCTAATTTATTTAAGGAAAACATAGAAAAAGCAGGCTTTTTTATCGGATCATTGATAGTAACCGTGCCTGGTTCGGTTATTTCGGGGAACGCTAATCAATTTATACCCCTAGGTGGTAAGAGTTCTCCCATAAATGAGGAAGAAATCTCTATCAAAATTTTCGATGAAGGCTACGTAACGCAAAAGGAACATAAGAAGTACTTGAAAACGTTCGCTTCTGTTGGAACTTATGCACAAAAAAAGCCTGATGTTTTTCACTATAAAATAGAAAATAAATGAAGAAGTACCTATTGAGCGTAGGTCTTCTTTATATCATTTCTTTTTTAGGGGCACAAGAATTGTTCGTTGTAACTGATCCTGCAAGCAATATGCCTGCAGGATCAAGCAATATTCGATTATCACAATCCCTTTTTAAAGAACTTTTAGAAGACGGCTACAATTACCATTTAATGCCAGAAGTTTCGTATGGAATCAATAAAAACCTCATGGTCAGAGCTGCCAGTTTTTTAAGTAACCGAAACAACAGGTTGTATTTAGAAGGAGGAAGTTTATTTTTAAAATATCGCTTTTTCTCCTCTGATGACATTCACAGTCATTTCAGATTGGCCGCTTACGGACGGGTGAGTAAAAACAGGGCAGACATTCACCAGGAACAAATTGAAACGATGGGTCACAACAGTGGTGCTGAACTCGGATTAATTGCTACAAAGCTTGTCCATAAAACGGCCATTAGCAGCTCCATAAGTTTAGAGAAGGCAACGAATAACGATCCAAATTATGTTTTCCCTGAAACGCAGGATAACACTGCCATCAATTATTCGTTGTCCTGGGGACGATTGATGTATCCAAAAACGTATAAAAGTTACAAACAGACTAACATCAATGTAATGTTTGAGTTTTTGGGACAAACCTTGAGTGAAAACCGTAAGACCTTTATTGACGGAACGGCGGCCATTCAATTTATTGTTAACAGTCAAAGCCGCATTGATTTGGCTTATCGGAAATCATTGTTTAGTAACATGTTAAGATCAGCACCAAACGGTATTTATCTTAATTTTGAGTACACCTTTTTTAACTTCAAAAAAT
>JBMLQR010000227.1:0-6125 GCA_049241465.1 Saprospiraceae bacterium
GCGTAAGAGACGGCTCGTTTTTCGCGGATAACCGTAACTTTTATCTGCCCTGGATATTGCATATCGTCCTGTATTTTTTGAGAAATAGCAAAGGCTAAATCTTCAGCATTACTATCGCTTACCTTATCACTTTCGACGATAACGCGGAGTTCACGACCTGCCTGCATGGCATAAGCTTTTTGCACTCCTTCGTGAGACATGGCCAATTCTTCTAATTCACCAATTCTTTTCAGATAGCTTTCTAAGATTTCTCTTCTGGCGCCTGGTCTGGCACCGGAAATGGCGTCACAAGCCTGGACTAATGGAGAAATGATATTATTCATTTCCACTTCATCGTGGTGAGCACCTACAGCATTACAAATAACGGCATGTTCCTTATACTTTTCGCATATTTTCATGCCCAGAATAGCGTGAGAAAGTTCACTTTCCTCCTCGGCTACTTTTCCTATATCGTGTAATAGACCGGCTCTTTTGGCCATTTTTACCTGACTAGGATTAAAGCCAAGTTCAGAAGCCATGATAGCACAAAGGTGGGCTGTTTCAATGGAGTGTTTCAATAGATTTTGGCCATAAGAAGAACGGAAACGCATTCTGCCCACTTGTTTTATCAAGTATGGATCGAGACCATGTATATCGAGTTCAATAACGGTACGTTCTCCAATCTCAACGATTTGCTCATCGAGTTGCTTTCTGGTTTTAGCCACCACTTCTTCAATTCTGGCAGGGTGAATCCTTCCATCGGCCACTAATTTTTTCAATGAAAGTCTGGCAACTTCGCGGCGAATAGGATCAAAACTAGAAATAACGATAGCTTCTGGCGTATCATCCACGACAAATTCTGCTCCTGTAGCGGCTTCTAACGCACGAATATTCCTTCCTTCTCTACCAATAATTTGTCCTTTGAGATCATCAGATTCGAGATTGAAGACAGAAACGGTATTTTCGATAGTATATTCAGCACACATACGCTGAATGGTCTGGACGACAATTTTCTTTGCCTCTTTTCCTGCGTTCAACTTAGCTCTTTCAATAGAATCTTTGATGATAACCATAGATTCATTTTCAACTTTTGCTTTAACGGCCTCAAGAAGCATGTCTTTAGCTTCTTGTTCAGTCATAAGGGATATTTTTTCTAATTCCTTAATTCTGATTTCATTAGCAGCATCCAATTCTTCTTTCTTTTTAGAAATAATCTTTAATTGCTTTTCCAGATTTTCTCTAATGATGGCAAGATCTGCGTCTTTTTGTTCAATTTCAGCTTTTAGAACCTCAATATTTTTTGCCTTTGTATCTAATCTCTCCTCAACCTGTTTGAAATTACCTTCAAGGGCTTTAATTTCCATTTCTCTTTCCTTAAGTTCTATCATTTGAGTCGCCTTGTGACTTTCAAACTGACTTTTCAAGGAATTGAAATTGTCTTTAGCTTCTTGAATTTTACGCTGTTTTATGCGTTCATTTTTGACCTCTGACTGATCTAAAAGTTTTTCAGCTTTCAGTTCAGCCTCATCGATAATTCGTTTTGCATTCAGTCTGGCCTCTTTAACCTCAAGTTCAACTTGTGCATTTAATTCATTTGTTTTGTTTTTTCTCTGAATATTCAGCAAAAATCTAGCCCCAAAAAAACCTATAATAGCGCCAACTAATGCTAATATTATTCCTGTTCCAATGTCATTCATAATGGTAAAATTCTTTAATAATGAACAAAAAAACATCCAGACTCAACATCTGAATATTTTGATTTACCAAAACTACTATTTTATTTGTGGAAATAATTCGAGGTAGAAGTACAAACCTTACAAGACCAGAAGGCACAAACAGAAAGTGATTCCGGCGAGCTCGATATAAAAAAAGTAAAACCTAAAGTGCTATCGACGTTTAGCGACAGCTGGTATATATTTATTTCCACAGTGGACAGTAATTCCGGGGTGTTTTTCAGACACCTCAACTTTTTGCTCCAACCTTTAAAAGCGCTATTTAACCTGTTTATTTTCGTAAATAAGCGCCTAATTCAGATTGATAGGCAGTTAATAAATTTTCAATAATAGTATCTACTTCTTTATCTTGAAGTGTTTTCTCCAAGTTTTCGAAGGTAAAACTTACTGCATAGGAACGTTTTCCTTTGCCAAGTTGTTTTTCATTTTCATAAACATCAAACAGATTTATCTGAACAATCTGTTTTTTGCCTAGTTTTTTAGCAATGCTCACAATATCGGAAAATTTAATTGAATTATCAACTATTAAAGCTAAATCTCTCCTAATACTTGGGAATCGACTTATTTCCTTAAATTTAATTTTTTGATTAACCGTTTTTTGCAAACAAATATCCCAATAAAACTGGGCATAAAATATTTCTTCTCTCAAACTAAAAGATTGAGTAAGTTTTGAACTTAATTTTCCAAAAGTGACATATATTTTACTTCCTTGTTTTAAATGTATTCCATATTCGAAGGGGGCTTCATCTTGAAAAACCTCTTCTTCCAAACCTTGAATACCAAGTCTGGCAAGTACAGAAAAAACAATGCCTTTAAGGCTATAAAAATTTGACTTTCCTTGTCCGGTGTGGTTCCAGTTTTCAGTATGCTGGTCTCCCGAGAGAAATAAAGTTAAATGGCTGGTCTCTTTTATACTTTCTGGTGTCTGAATATAGGATTTGCCCCATTCAAAAAGTTTAACATTATTTTGCTGCCTGTTTTGGTTATGTAAAATAACTTCAAGACCACTCATCGCCATTTCAGGTCTCATAATATCGAGCAGGGCATGCGAAGTATTATGAATAAAAACGAGTTCTTCTTCTTTGAAATTCCAGCTATTTGTTTTGTAGTAACCTGATTGGGACAAAGAAACGGCCATCATTTCACTACATCCTATGCCTGTTAAAAGTTCTGATATGAAACTATTGATTTGATTTCTATCGGGTTTTGGCGCTGAACTTAAGGTAGTTCGCATGGCATCGGAAAATGGTACGCGGTTGAAACCATAAATCCTTAATATTTCTTCAACCAAATCGGCTGGCCTCAATACGTCCGATTTATTTTTTGGAACATTAACTGTGCACATTTCATTATTTTGGAAAATGGGTGCCATGTCCAACAGGCTTAAAATATGGATGATTTCCTCATTGGTAATGGGTGCGCCAGTCAATTCTCGGACGTAATCGAATGAAAGGTCTATTTTTACTGGTGGGGTAGGATGAGAATAAATATCGGTTATTTCAGATGCAATGTCAGCATTCGCCAGTTCCTGGAGTAGCAAAGCAGCTCTTTTAAGTGCAAAGACCGTTATTTCTGGATCGCTACCTTTTTCGTAAACCTTTGCAGCATCCGTTCTCAAGTTATGCTTCATACTAGTTCGACGAATCGATTTAGCTTGAAAATGAGCAGACTCCAGAAAAATATCCGTAGTATCAGGTTGTACTCCGGAATGTAAGCCACCGAATACACCGGCAATACACATTGGGTAATCATCGCCACCACAAATGATTAATTCCTCACCCGTTAATTTTCTTTCCTGCGAGTCTAAAGTTAACATTTTCGTACCTTCGGGTAAAGTACGAACGGTAATTTTTCCTGAAGGAATAGCTTTTAAATCGAATGCATGGAGGGGTTGACCAAGTTCGTGTAAGACATAATTAGTTACATCTACCACATTATTAATGGGCCTTACACCGACGGCTTTCAACTTTAGTTTCAACCATTCGGGAGATTCAGCTACTTTTATATTTTTTAAAATGATACCTGAATATCGTGGGCAAAAATCGCTTTTGGCGATAGAAACTTCCATGGGTTTAACGGAAAGGGTAGATTTGAAGTTTTCTACAGAAGGCCATTTTAGTTGACCATGATAGTTATGATGTACTGTTAACCCTGCATATAAATCTCTGGCAACCCCTAAATGACAGGTTGCATCTGATCTGTTAGGTGTAAGATTCACTTCAAAAACAGTATCAGAAGCTAAATCAAAATAGTTAGCTGCTTCCAAACCTATGGGTGTATCAGCAGGTAAAATCAATATACCATTATGGTCATGACCCAGGCCAAGCTCATCTTCGGCACAAATCATGCCTTGAGAAAGTTCGCCTCTGATTTTACTTTGTTTAAGAGTTATAGGTTCACCCTCCGAAGGATAGAGCGTAGTGCCTACTTTAGCCACCAATACTTTTTGACCAGCATCAACATTCGGAGCACCACAAACTATAGAAAGAGGATTTTCACCTCCAATATTAACAGTTGTCAGTGATAATTTATCTGCATTGGGATGTTTATCACAGGTAAGCACCTCGCCAACGACCACACCTTTCAAGCCACCCTGAATGGATTCTACTTCTTCCATTCCTTCTACTTCGAGCCCAATGTCCGTAAGTAAATCTGCTGTTTCTATGGCACTTAAAGGGATATCTAAGTACTGTTTTAACCAATTAAAAGATACTTTCATAAGGGAACTATTTGCCTTTTTTATGCTAAAATACGGCGGCAAATATAGTAAAAATATGACTATTTAAGACAATAAGGTAGCGCCGTCTGATGGTTCAACGAAATAATGAGGGAGTTCTATGCCAAAGGCATTAAAATAAGCTTCTTTCATTTTGGAGAGAAAGGCGGTGGAAGCATCTTTTTCCACCAGATTCAGGGTACAGCCGCCAAAACCACCTCCCATCATTCTGGCCCCGGCCACTTCAGATAAATTTTCAGTAAAAGACACTAAAAAATCTAGTTCCTGGCAGCTGACCTCATAGTTATTTTTTAGACCGTAATGGGTTTCATAGAGTAATTCTCCCAATGATTTAATATCAGCATTTTCAAGATTATGCACAGCTTTTAGCACTCTCGCATTTTCCTCAATTACATATTTAGCCCTTTTGAAAATAGTATCCGAAAGGCTTTTTCTGTTTTCATTGAGCAACTCCACCGAAACATCTCTTAAGGAGGAAACATCCATACCATTATTCCTTATAATAGTTACCACTTCCTCGCATTCTTTTCGTCGGGTATTGTATTCAGAGGAGGCTAATTGATGGCTAACCTGGGTATTTAATAAAATTAAATGAAAGTTTTTAAGATCAAAAGGAACGTATTGAAAAGTTATATTCTGACAATCAAAGAGCATAAGATGATTGTCCTTGCCGTGTAAACTGGCAAACATGTCCATTAAGCCACAATTTGTTCCAACAAAATGGTGTTCTGCTTTTTGCGTCAGGTACATCCATTCCTCTTTCGACTTATTCAAATGGAAATATTTATCCAGCGCGGTGGCAGCACTACAAAGTAGGGCTGCGGAAGAACTTAGTCCTGCACCAATGGGAATATCCCCGCCAAAAGAACCGTCGAAACCAGTCAACTTCGACCCTGATTTTATGATTTCATGACAGAGCCCCAGCACATAGTTTGACCAGGAATGAGGAATAGGTGCTAAATTATTTAAGTCAAATGAAATGGTTTCACCCAAATCAAGGGCAGTGATTGTGCCTAAACTTTCTGATGTATTCGGGGTAACCGAAAAGGTTATTTTTTGCTTTATGGCAGCGGGAAGAACAAATCCGTTGTTATAATCGGTATGTTCTCCAATCAAATTTATTCTTCCCGGTGCAAAGGCTGAGACCATTTCTGTCTTATTCAAACTCATTAATTTTTCTTTCCAGCTTTTTTCTGCTGTGGTGCAGAAGGTTTCGGCGTAGGTTTTGAATCTCTGGTTACAGGTGCTTTAGGTTGGACTGGAGCATTGGGGAATGGATTTGGTTCCCCCGGGTTTTTGTAAAAATTAAATCCCATCCATCCAATCATACCGAGTAGGGCAACCATCAATAATCCTGATGCCGCTCTGGAAATGGTTATATACTGCTGAATTTTTACTGGTTTGAAACGGAAGGCTATCGTATGTTTTCCTTCAGGAACTTTAAGACCTCTGAGCAGGTAATTTACCCTTACGTGATCTACCTGTTTGTCATCGATAAATGCTTGCCAACCTTTATTGGGACCGTACCAGATTTCAGAAAACACAGCAAATTGAGGAGAAGTTGCAGTATATGAATAGATTAAATTTTGAGGATCATACTGGGTGAGCATTATTTCTCCCCCTTTTTGAGGATCAAAATTTCCTGCATAGCCATTGAACTCATTATCTAAAATAAT
>JBMLQR010000228.1:0-12461 GCA_049241465.1 Saprospiraceae bacterium
ATTATCTGTCAGGACGAAGTAGCAACGCTCTTTGCCAATGCACTAACCAGTCCTGATGCAACCATAAGTTCCTACAAATGGAGTGATGCATCGGGAAGTGTAAGCCAAAGTATTAGTGTCAGAACTGCGGGAGTTTACACAGTAACGGTAACAGACAGTAAGGGTTGTACAATAACGGCAACGAGTAGAGCAATCTCTCTGACACCTAAAAATGCGGTGAGTGCTGCCTCTTCAACACCTACCATTTGTGTTCATAAGGCTATATCAAATATTACCCATACCACCTTAGGGGTAACAGGCATTGGCATTATTTCCGGGCTACCAACAGGCATTACTGCTTCTTGGCTGGCAAACACATTGACTATTAGCGGAACACCTAATACGGTAGGAATTTTTAATTATTCTGTTCAATTAATAGGAGGCTGCGGCCAGTCAAGTGCTACGGGAACTATTACAGTTACTCCTGCCAATATCGTTGAAGTGGCTTCTTCAACACCTACCTTGTGCATTAATACCACCCTGGGAAAAATAACGCATAAAACTTCAGGGGGTACAGGTATTGGTGCCGCGACGGGTCTTCCTGCCGGATTAATAGCTACCTGGTCTTCTAATCTCATTACTATTAGTGGTACACCTACCGAAAGTGGTACCTTTAATTATAGCATTCCACTCACAGGAGGTTGTGATACGGTTAAGGCAACAGGTACCATTGTGGTTAATCCTTCTATTACAGTGAGTGTAGCTTCTTCATCACCAACACTTTGTATCAATAGCTCACTTACAGAAATCAGACATACGGTTACCAATGCTGTGGGTATCGGTTTATCTACAGGTTTACCCAATGGGGTAGTGGCTTCCTGGATTCCAGGGGGTATCATTATTAACGGAACGCCCTTAGTTAGTGGTACTTTTAATTATACTATTTCAATTATAGGTAGTTGTGGTGATATTAATGCCACAGGTACAATAATAGTTACCCCTGCTAATACAGTAGGTATAGCCTCTTCCACTCCTTCACTATGCATCAATACAGCATTAACAAATATTACCCATACGACGACAGGCGCGACAGGTATAGGTTCAGCGACAGGACTTCCTGAAGGCGTATCCGCACGATGGGCATCGAACGTGATATCCCTAAGCGGAACGCCAACAGTGGCGGGCACATTTAATTATAGTATTCCATTAACTGGAGGTTGCGGTAGTTTAAGTGCCAAAGGTACTATTATTGTAACATCAGCAAATGACGCTTTCATTGTCATAACAGATAAGTCTGGATTGGTAAATAATGACGGTACTATTTGTGCTGGCGATGAGGTTACTTTAACAGCTATAGGAGGTTCAACTTTTAGCTGGAATGGGGGAGAGACCAGTTCAATCCTCACCGTGTCTCCAGAAACTACTACAGAATATACCGTATCAGTAAGTTCCGATAATGGTTGTACTTCCCTGATAAAGACAACGATATTTGTAAATAGCTTACCAGTCCCAACTATCACATCAACAAATCCAAATTGTTCGTTAAGTCAAACAGGATCAGCCACAGCATCAATAGGTAGCGGGTGGACCTACCGTTGGAGTAATGATTCGACTACGAGAGTAATCAATAACTTAGTTCAAGGTCAGTATATTGTTACGGTGACCGATGAAAAAGGTTGCAAGGGAACTGCAATGGAGACATTAAACGATCTAAGCCTGCCATTAACCATAGGGGTAACTAAAACAGATGTTATTTGTCAGGGTGGGGCAAATGGAACAATTAAGCTCAATGTGGTTGGCGGATCTTCTCCATACACTTATACATGGTCTTCCAACGCACGTGGAGCTACTTCTTCTAATCTATCTAATTTATCCAGAGGTAGTTATTCTGTAACGGTTACAGAAGGAAGTGCTAATAACTGTAAGGTCGTGGGTTCTATCGAAATATTGGAGCCTTTATTTGGAGTGCAAACGAATATGGTGATAAAGGAAAATAGTGGTGTGCAGGCAAATGATGGAATGATCTGTCCTTCCGACATTGCTACCATTACAGTAAATGCTGTGGCTTCTTCAGGCGCAACCATCAGTTCTTATTCTTGGAATAATGCATCAAATAGTAAAGGAAATAGCATTAATGTGAATGCAGCAGGTCTATATATAGTTACTGTAACAGATAGCCGAGGTTGTCAGACAACAGCAAGTTATGCTTTAACATTGGCACCGAATAATTTAGTAGGGGTGGCAAGTTCAACACCCACACTTTGCATCGATGGATTATTAACAGATATTACCCATAAGACAACGGGTGCAACCGGCATTGGTAAAGCAATAGGATTACCAGATGGGGTAACAGCAACCTGGGCGGCAAATATAATCACCATTAGTGGTTCTCCGTTGGAAAGTGGAACCTTTAATTATATGATTCCATTGATAGGTGGTTGTGGAGCAGTAAGCGCAACAGGATCAATTACCGTAAAAGCTACGAAGGATGTTTCTATTGCCGTAACAGATAAATCGGGATTAGTAAATAACGATGGTACGATATGTGAAGGAGAAAGCGTGGTGTTAAGTGCAACGGGGGCAGATTCTTATGTATGGAGCGGAGGAGAGACAAAATCTATATTTTTTGTTTCTCCTGAAATATCTTCCGAATATTCAGTGACAGCTACTGACTCCGATGGTTGTGTTTCCGTAGCAAAAACCATAGTTTTGGTCAATCCAAAACCAAAACTCTCCGTTTCTACGACGAATACAAATTGTTTGTTGAATCAAACGGGGTCTATTGCGGTATCAACGGGTAGTGGTTGGTCTTACCTTTGGAGCAACGGCTCAGTTTCCCCAGCTATTTCTGGATTAATACAAGGTCAGTACAAAGTGACAGTGACCGATGAAAAGGGCTGTAGCGGGGTGGCAACAGCTACTTTAACTGATAGAAGTGTTCCATTAACCATTGATATTTCGAAAACAGATGTAGTTTGCCCGGGGGCTTCTGATGGTACTATTTCGCTTAATGTGAGTAACGGTACTTCTCCTTATACCTTTGCCTGGTCATCGAACGTGGGTGGTGCTACTTCTGCTTTTCAGACAAATCTTCCAAAAGGAAATTACCAGGTAACTGTAACAGAAAGTAGTGGCAATAGATGTAAAGCAGTAAGGTCAATTGACATTATGGAGCCTTCGTTTGGTATTCAAACGAATATAGTGGTTAGTGAAAATACTGGTTCGCTACCGGATGAGGGTATTCTTTGTCCGGCGAAAGAGGTCATTATTAAGGTAAATGCGGAGACAAATGCAGGTGCGTCAATACGTTCCTACCTGTGGAATAATGCTCAAAGAAGTACAAGTAGTAGTATTACGGTAGGTGCTGCGGGTGTTTACAGAGTAACGGTAACTGATAGCCGTGGTTGTCAAACAACAGCAAGTACTTCCCTTGCTGTTACTTCCGGAAATACAGTGAGTGTAGCAAGTTCAATGCCTACTTTGTGTGTCAATACCGTTTTAACGAATATTACGCATACAACGTCGGGTGCAACAGGTATAGGCCTCGTGACAGGCCTTCCAGCGGGTGTAATAGCTAATTGGTCAGCCAACGTGCTGACAATCAGTGGAACCCCTCGCGAAAGTGGAACCTTTAATTATTCCATTCCTTTAACCGGAGGTTGTGGTTTGGTGAATGCAACAGGTAGTATAACCGTTGGAGTAAACAATACGGTAAGTGCTCCAAGTTCAACACCAACCTTATGCATTAATACAGAGCTGGTAACTATTACACATAATACCACAGGAGCAACCGGTATTGGTGTGGCCACCGGTTTGCCACAAGGTATTAACGCGTCGTGGTTAGCTAATACCATAAGATTAAGTGGTTCGCCTACTGTAAGCGGAACTTTTAATTATACCATTCCTCTAACGGGTGGTTGTGGTACGGCCATTGCCACGGGAACCATCACCGTTTCTCCAGTCAGTTCGGTGAGCCCAGCTTCTTCAACACCTACGTTAAATATTAACAGGCTGCTTACAAATATTACCCACACAACCACCGGTATTTCTGGAATAGGGGCCGCAACGGGGCTGCCAGTTGGCGTAAGTGCGGTGTGGTCGGCAAATGTAGTAACTATTAGTGGTGTGCCAACAATAAGCGGTATTTTCAACTATAGTATTGATTTAACCGGAGGTTGTGGCATTTTAAATGCGACTGGAACCATTACTGTCAACAAAAATGATCAGGTCGATTCCTTGTTATGTGGTAATTACCTCATCGACAATATGGAAATTTATAAAGGCGAACCTTATTCAGCGGCAATCATTTTGTCTTACAAAGGTGGTAATGGGGGCGATTTTACTGGAATGTCTATCTCATCCACTGGAATTACTGGCTTGAACTTAACCTTACAACCTGGAAAGCTGGCAGTGGGTAATGGATCCATAGAATGGGTGGCAACGGGCGTTCCAGCCGATACCGGAAAGGCAATATTTAACATAACTTTTGGTGCGAAAACTTGTGTCGTTGAATTGCCTGTGTCCTTGTTATTACCAAAATTATCTTCTCTTGATTGTAATAACAGCCAATTGACTCCGGATGATCTTGGAAAAGATGTGGAATACAATGGCGTCATAAAGATTAAATATCAGGGTGGCAACAATGGAAAAGTAGGTCCTTTAACCCTTTCTTCAACGGGTGTAGCAGGTTTAACGCTTAATGGAGATTCCTTAAGATTAAGCCCATTGGGAGGTACCCTGAGTTATAAAGTAACCGGCACGCCAACGACTACCGGTGTTGCTGGCTTTACTATAACAGTAGGCGACAAAACTTGTCAAACCCAATTCAATGTGATAGACAGTGAGGTGAAACTTTCCAGCTTTTTCACTCCAAATGGCGATGGCATTAATGATCGCTGGGAAAATCCAGCGCTTGTTTTCTACCCGGAATCTAAGGTTTATATTTTCGATAGAACAGGTAGATTACTCGTTGAATATGCAGGAGACTCCCAAGGTTGGGATGGAATGATTGGACAGATTCCTGCCTCTGCAGGTGACTATTGGTATGTTATTCAGGTAACTAAAGAGGATATCCGCAAGGGGAATTTCACTTTAATAAAGTAATTAAATCATGAGAGTTATTATTTTCTTTTCATTTTTGTTGGGTTTGAATTTCGCTGTAAGCGGGCAGAATTTTCTTTTCCAAAATCAGAATTTTTTCAAACCTTATTTAACCAATCCAGCTTTAGCCGGGAGTCAGGGACAAGGCAGTGCCACATTGATATACAAAAAGCAATTGGCGGGCTTCAAAAATTCCCCTAATTCACAAGTTATTTCTGCAGATTATCCTTTTTCAAAAAGTAAAATTGGGGTGGGCTTTAATTTATTCAAGGACCAGAATGGAGCCAGTTCTTATGCAGGCGTTGAATCCACTTTTGCCTATCATATCCTTACCACCAAAAAAGGCGCTAGAAAACCCTCAGGATTTTCCTTTGGGTTATCAGCTAACTTGAATCAGTTTAGAATTGATTTAAAGAACTTTTTAGCCCTGGGCGTTACAGATGATGTATTTAATGATGAGTCAAAATTCAATCATATAACTCCTAACTTTAATGTTGGATTTAATTTCTTCACGCATGGTTTTTTTCTTGGTGTGTCTGCCTATAATTTTCTACCTTTTTTTAATCCTGTTTTTACCGATGAAAATGATCTTCAGAATGCACTCACTGTGTTTGTATCTACCGGATTGGAATTGCCAATAAAGGATAAGATAGTGATACGACCAAGTATGCTTGTTAGAACACAGGAAAATGCTGATTATCAATTAGATATTTTGGGTGAGGTGAGATTTATGACTGCACAAGGGTCTTTTTTCAGCGTGGCCCCTGTTTACAGAAATTTCAGTTACCGAACCATTACAGGAAGCCAATCTGTCGGATTAAATGTCTTGGTATCCAAACATCCTTTTGGTATTGGTTATCAATTTGACTTTCCATTAACGGGGCGTAATTTCTCCGCTGGAGATCATGTTTTTTCATTTACCTATCAATTGACAGCAAAGCCTAAACCGATGAAAGGAAGGTAGTAATTTCTAATGTAGGTATAAAGAAAGAGGGTGATAGGTTTTAAAACCTACCACCCTCTTTGAGTTTAAAATGAAACGTTCAGAAAATCTTATGGATTTTGTACAATTAATTTATTTACATTCAATTCAGCCTGAGGTATAGGCCAAATATATTCTGATTGAGAAGGATTAACGGCGGCAACGTTTGCTTTTCCAGGAATGGTTTGCAAAAGTCTCATAAGATCACGGGTTCTGAACCCTTCGCCTACCAGTTCAATTCTTCGTTCAGTTAGTATTTGATTAGCCAGGGCAGTACCATTAGCAAATTCTGCTGCGGTATAAACTTTTGCTGCATCAGAACGTCCGTGAACTGCATTTAACAATGCTACGGCACGATCATTTACACCCGTAGTACGGGCAATAGCCTCAGCAAGATTCAGTAAAACCTCTGCATAGCGAATAACTGGAACATAGTCCAAATGTTGAGGACCAATAGGGAATTTATTTAAATAAGGTTTATTGTTAACCCTTAATACCCAACCACGACGTTTGTCTGTAGCAGAAAAATCGGTAGTATTTCCAATAATTCCATTTGGATTTAAGGAGAAATCCCCAATACCTCTTGGACCTGGATTATAATAGCTACCAAGGCCATTTTGAGTACCTGGAAGATTTAATTCCGTCATAGGCATTGAAAAAATGCTTTCTGTTGTGGTATATGGCGTTCTGAACGTATTGGTTACATCAGCTTGTAAGGCATTGGCAACACCTGAAGACGCTCTGAATGGCTCAGTAGTTGAAACAATCTTAGTTGCCTCTGTGATAACGTCTTGATAGCGACCCATTTCCAAGAATACACGAGTTTTAAGCGCTATGGCTGTGTTCTTGTGTGCTCTGGTGGTATTAAGATAAGGCGTAGCGTAGTTAGCCGGTAGATTTTGTTCGGCAAAATTTAAATCGGAAAGTATCTGTGTATATACTTCTGCCACTGTAGAACGAGCTAAATCGTTGTTAGCTGCTCCTTTCTCAGGAAGTAATCTCAAGGGCAGTCCAGGTTTTGATCCATTTCCATCGGCAAATGGACGGGCATAAATACTTAGCAAACTGTGGTAACACAATGCGCGAAGGAAACGAGCTTCAGCCAGGTAATTATTAGCTAAGGTCTCGTTATTTAATACGGTTTTGTTTTTCTCCAACCCGTCAATAAAAAGATTGGCACTATTAATAGCATAATAAGCCGCATTCCACAAAGTATTAACTTCTCCTGTCGAGGAAACAATGGTATGTGTCCAGGTAGAAAAGCCAGTTACACCATTCGTCGTTTCATTGAGGAATTCCTCTCCACGAATATCATGATAGATTAAAAAACGGCCACCATAAAAAGAACCATTTTTCACAGCACTATAAATACCGCGTACCTGTTGTAAAATTCTGTCAGGTGTGTTAAAAACAGAAGCCTCAGAAAAAGTGGTTAACGGCACTGGATCAAGAAGTTCCTCATTACAAGAGGTATTAAAAAGACTGGTTAGGAACAAACCTGCTACCAGTACTTTTTTATAAAATTTTATATGCATTTTCATAATAATCAAATTTTAAGTTTTTAGAAACCAACATTCAAGCCAACCAAAAAGGTACGTGCCATTGGTACAGAATTACGATCTACCCCAGGCGCCTGATTGGAATTTCCATTACTTGATACCTCGGGGTCAGTACCTGAATAACCTGTTAACAAAAAGGCATTATTTATATTGGCATAGACTCTTAAGCTGGAAATTTTAACTTTTTCTCCAAAAACAGAGGTAGGAATTGAATAGCCAAGGGTAACGTTACGCAAACGCATGAAATCACCTTTCTCAACATTTTCAGAAATAGGGATAGCAGAACCGTTAGAAATATTGTCACCATACACGACTCTTGGTATAGAACCTGTGGTATTCGATTCTGTCCAACGGTCTAAAACATCGGTGTGACTGTTCCAGAAACGGGCATCTCTCAGACCAGCTTTAGTACCATTATAGATATAATTTCCTCCTGAATATTGTAATTGGAAATTCAAATCAAAATTGCCATAACGGAAGGTATTATCCCATGCACCGAACCATTTTGGGAGAGTTGGTCCATATATTTTACCGTCAGCAGATTGATTTACTGCGGTAGCGGTCCGTCCGTCTAAATAAGTCCAGCGAGATTGGCCAGCAGCAACAACGTGGGTATATTGAACTTTTTCTCCTTTACCATTGATGAAAATACGACGACCATTTACCGGATTAACTCCTTGTGTTTCCACAACATATAGACTACCTACTGATTCACCTACACGGATAATATTGGCTGTTTCCAGGCCACCTGTTGACGCTAAGATATCTGCATTGCCAGCAGCCAGGGTCTTAACCTCATTTTCCATAAAGGTTAGATTGAAGTTACTATTCCATGAAAATTTACCCTTACGAACAACCGTTCCGCTTAATCCAAATTCCCATCCAGTGTTTAACATAGAACCAATATTGGTTGCAATAGAGTTACCTGGTACTCCTTTAGATGGAGAAAGAGGTGCATTGAGAATAAGTCCGTCAATCAAATTTCTAAAGTAGCTAATTTCACCTGTGATACGGTCGTTAAAAAGACCGAAATTTATGCCTATATCTGTTTTTTGACTTGTTTCCCAGGAAAGGTCCGGGTTTCCAGCCTGTGAGAAAGAAAGGGTAGGATCTGTTGCATAAAGACCTGATCCATAAAGACCAAGGGATGCAAAATCACCAATTCCATTATTATTACCCACTTCACCGTAGCTACCACGAAGGCGAAGGTAGTTGATGGTACCACCTAAAGATTCTTTCCAGAATGATTCTTCTGAAATAGACCAGCCAGCCGATGCTCCCCAAAATATACCTCTCTTTTTGCCTGGTGCAAAAGCAGAGAATTCGTCTTGTCTCAAATTTAAAGTAATCAAATACTTTTTATTGAAATCATAGTTTAAACGTGTAAAGTAGGAAAGAAGATAATTTTCGCCCTGAAAGTTTCCAGAAGGCACTATCGTAGTGAAGTTACCCTGGAAAGTTGTGAAAAATGGGTCTGCAATGACCGTTCTGTTAGCACCCCAACCTTCTGACTTTGTGTATTGTTGCTCATTACCAGCTAGTAAAGAGAAATTATGACTTTCAGCAAGCGTTAAATCATATTGTAAAGTATTTTGCCAATTCCAACGTTGTCTGTTGGCAAAATTGTTCGTAGCCGATCCATTGGAACCAAAGCCGTCACCATGTACCGGACTGGCAAAACTGATGCTCTCAGTCATTACATTATCAATACCATATTGAGTACGTAAAACAAGGCCTTTCAATAAATTAACATTCGCAAAAACAGAAGCCTGAATTTGACTTGCTCCCGATGTGAAAGTATTTAAATCGATAACAGGTACAGGATTTACAAAACCTACTTGCTGAAGGTTTGCACCCCTTCCTGGTTGATTATTTGAGGAAATATTATAAGAGCCGTCCGCATTGAAAGGACTAATTATGGGTGCAGTAACCAAAGGAATCCTTCCTAAACCTGAGGTATTGAAAGCCTGGCCAGGTAGTGATCCTGTATTAGGTGCCGCATTTAAATTGTCTGAGTAACCTACAGAGGCACCCATGCTAATTATTTTACTTACCTTATGGTCAAGATTAAGACGGGCAGATTTACGTTCAAATGAATTGGCTTTAATCATGCCATTTTGATCGGTAAAGCCCATAGAAAGGAAGAATGTAGTTTTGTCGCTTCCTCCTGAAAAACTTAAATTGTGGTTATGGGAAAAACCTGTCTGGTAGATGTAATCATACCATCTGGTATCAACCGTTTGACCATTTACTACCTGTGGAAAAAATTGCTGAGGTAAATTTGCATTTTTAGCCCCCTCATTCTTTATTTCCAGATATTGTGCCGCATTCAGAAGTTCGGGTAAACGATTTACTTTCGCCCAGCTTCCCCATGTTTCGTAACTTACCTTAGTAGATCCCTGCTTTCCACGCTTAGTAGAAATCAAAACTACGCCGGCACTGGCTCTTGAACCATAAATGGCTGCAGCAGAGGCATCCTTAAGAATTTCAATAGATTGAATGTCTGAAGGATTAAGATTGGATAAAATGTTGTTTGCCGCTGAGTTAGCTGACAAATCACCCGCAAAAGTAGGAACACCGTCAATAACGATAAGAGGAAATGAACTCAAATTGATTGAGTTAATACCTCTAATCCTAAATACCGGAGGATTGTTCAATACCCCATTTGGAATACTCACATTCACACCCGCAGCACGTCCCTGCAATGCCTGGTCAAAACTTTGTACCGACATAGAGGCAATATCCTCCCCTTTTATAGAGGCTACGTTACCTGTAATGGTTCGCTTCTGTTGAGTACCATAACCAACAACCACAACTTCCTCAAGGCCTAGGGCTGATTCTGAAAGTAGTATATTATACTGGTTACTACTCGTTAGCGTTATTTCCTGCGTTTCATATCCAGTGTAGCTAATGACTAAAACGCCAGCGCTATTCTGTAATGAAAGCTTGAAAGAACCATCTAGATCAGTAGTGGTTCCTGTAGTTGTTCCTTTAACCACCACATTCGCGCCAATTAAGGGCTCCTGACCACTACTCTTTACGTTTCCCTGTATAGTTCGTTGTGCCATGGCAACCCCGGTAAACAGGAAAATCATTGAAAAAAAGATGAAAAGTCTTTTCATAATAAAAAATTTAGAAATGAATGAAAACCTAATAATTTTCTTTGATATAAATATCTTCAAATAATCCTCTAAAATTAAGCGTTTTCCACGTTCCTAACAACTATCTTTCGCATATAATTTATACGTATATGTTTAATGTTGTTGATGCACTTTTTGGCCTTCACAATACCTTTTTGTCTTATTATTGTCTCGAAATTTAGGAAATAAGATATTTGAGCTTTAATTAATTGGTTTTATACATTCTTTCTACGTTTGTTCTTCTTATATTTGAAAAGAACAATACCTTTTTAGTTAACAAAATCATCCTGTGTATGCAACCTGTATCAAGAAGAGATTGGCTTCGATTAAGCGGTTTAGCGCTGGCCTCGCTTTCCCTGCAGCAAAAGTTATCTGCCACCGAAAGTTTGGCTGAGCAGCCATTCATGCCATTGCCGGGTAATCCAATGGCTCGATTGAGTTCAAATGAAAATCCTTACGGCCCTTCTGAACGGGTAAAAAAGGCGATTATTGACAAAATGGACGTGGTTTGCAGATACCCTTTTTCTTACCAGGATGAGTTATTGCAAGCCATTGCCGATTGGGAGGGAGTGAGCAAGGACCACATCGTGCTTACGGCAGGTTCCACAGAAGGGTTAAAAATAGCAGGTCTTACCTTAGGTTGGAAAGGGGGTGAAATCATTGCACCTGATCCTACTTTTAATTCCTTAATGGTTTATGCTGAACAGTTTGGCGCAAAAATTCATAAGATTCCTGTTACGCCTTCCTTAGACCACGATTTAGTGGGTATGGCTGCAAAAATAAATGAAAACACAAAACTTGTCTTCGTTTGTAATCCGAATAATCCAACGGGTACCTTAATTCCAGAAAATGACCTGAGGTCTTTTTGTAAACAAGCGGCGGAGAAAACTACCGTTTTTGTGGATGAAGCCTACTTTGATTTTATTACTACTCCTGATTATCCGAGCATGGTGGAATTGGTCAAGCAAGGGCTAAATGTTATTGTGTCCAGAACTTTTTCAAAGGTTTATGGTCTCGCCGGACTAAGAATGGGCTATTTGGTCGCAAATCCAGTGATGGCCTCGAAATTAATTGCCAATAGGGTTGCTTTTGTAGGTACCGTGGGTATGGTTGCCGCTAAAGAGGCATTGGCCGATAAGGCCTTTTATGCTTTTAGTTTATTGAAAAATAAGGAGGCAAAAGATCATATATATGCAACGTTGGATAGTTTAGGCCTGGTTTACACGCCCTCGCATACTAATTTTGTATTTTTCAAACCCAAAAAAGAATTGGGTGCATTTAATAAAGAGTTAGAAAAGTGGGGAGTTCAGGCCGGAAGACCTTTCCCTCCCCTTATCGAGTGGAGCAGAATTTCTACAGGTACTATGGAAGAAATGCAACAATTCCGTATAGCCATGCAGAAAATCTATAGCTGATATTAAATATTTATTTTAAAGGAGAAAAGGGGAGTGGTTTTAGGAATACAGATTCAACTTTCTGTACAATTTTTCCATCTAATTCTGAATTAGTACTGGCTTTAATCCATTCAGGGTCAATGCGGAAGGCATCAAAAGATGCTTTTGCCGCAACTTCACTGCTATGGGATAATAAATAAATCAATTTAGGCTGGGTTCCATCCTTTTCAACGCTCTCCCAATATACCACATTTTTCATACCATGTTTTTCGAATAAAGCACGGGTATGATCCCGGAAACGGGCTTT
>JBMLQR010000229.1:0-3662 GCA_049241465.1 Saprospiraceae bacterium
GCCATCGTTTTTATGGACAGGCTAATCATGATTAAAAAAATCCAACCTATTTTTTTTGTAAATCTTATCTCCATGTATTTGATAACCTATTATTTGAATGTCTAAGAGGAAGGAAGTGCATTAAATTGCTTTGAAATGCACTTCCTCCAACATTTGAATGAATCCTATTTATCCTTTACTTCATAACCTATAATTAGAGGTAACAGCCATTTGTTTTCCATTTTTAATAGCTTTTTTTCAAAGGAAAATCCTGGAATTTTTTCCATCATGCGCCAATCCATTTTAGGTTCAAGAATTTGATCTCCAAACAATCCATTATGTCTTAAAATGAAGGAACCGTAGGTCAATTCAATCCCTTTTAATGTGCGGGCAATATTGGGAACTTCCTCCTTTGCATATAGAAATACAAACCGTTCCAAACCTGCTGTTGAGGCAACCATTTGGTATGCAGGTTTCAACGAATCAGGTAAATGGTGCATGGCATCATTTATCACCAGCGTATCCAATAGGCGAATGCTGTTTACCGCATCCAGGTGATACACGTAAATCATGCCTGTATCAGGAAAGGTTTGTACAGAAAATTTAATAGTGTCTCCTGTCGTGATATTTTTTGACAGGATAAAATAGGGATATTGGTGCTTAAAGTCGTAACTAAGTTCCGTTGCCAGTTCTTTATTCTCCTTACCAACTTGAATTTTATCAACGCGGATGACCATACTATCTGGATCAACAAAGTCCTCCAGCTTACTAATTTTTTGTCCAAACCCTGCGTTCAATGAGAAGAGGAATACACCGAATAAGATTAATTTTTTCATTTTCATGGTTTATTCAGTGACTGAAACATTGATGATAAGAGGCACGATAAATCCGGTGGTTGCCTCCCCACTAAATCCAATATAATCAGGGCTATAATTAATGGAAGAACTTGGAACTAAACCGGTAGTAAATATATTCTGTAAACGGCCTAAAACAGTACCACTTTGATTCTGAACGGCTTTCACTAAAGTATCAATATCCTTAATTTGTTTTACCGAGTATAAGAAAACCAGATAATCTGCCCCTGCCTGATCGGCTGTAATCGCCTTACGTTCATTACTTGGTATTTCTACATAGGCGTTATCACTTGGTATGATGGGAATATCCTTAACCGTTGCACCATCTACCAAATCAGCTGAAGGGAAAAGTAATTCGGTGGTCTTGTCAGGTTTGATAGAGAAAATATATAAATAATTATCAATTTTTAAATTCCTCGCGAAAATCTTGAAGAAATCGTTTTTAACAATAGTACCTCCTTCAATTTTGTACTCATCAGTACCTTTTACCGCCTTTATTTTTTCGTAATTGAACTTATCGGTATTACTGTCATAACCTTTCAACTTATTTATTTCAAACGTACCTTTGAAGGTGAAGCTATTATTTGGATTAGGTTTATCGACGATAGAAAACTGATAGCCATACTTACAATATTTTGCAAAATCAGCAAAAGAAATAGTGAAAAATCCAGCATTTCCCCAGGTAGTTCCCCAGGAATTCATGATTTCAAATCTTTTTGTAATTTGGTCAAAACCAATGACGCACATTGCATGGCCACCCATGATGGACTCCCCAGGAATTGGCGACCAATGTCCCGCTGCAGAAACCTTATCAAATGAGTTGGTAACATTCATACCTATGACAACGGGTCTTTTGGCAAGGAGGCTATTGATGGTTGCACTTACTTTTTTCTCCTCATTGGCACTCAGGTCAAAAAGGGTAAAATAATCCTTAATTCTGGTATCCTTAGCTTTAACATTTTCTAAATTCCCTGGAATGATTTCACAGGTAGTCGGATTAAAATCTTTCATTTCGCAGGCTCCCTTCTCCTTAATCAATTCGAGTGCTTCGTCGATAATGGCACCACCAGGCGTGCAACCACTAATTTTAATCTGGTTATATACATAAAGTGCCGATTTCGCCTTTTCTGTAATTACCGTCTTGTTCGTTTGATTCTCTCTGATAGCTTGTGCAATAGTAAGTGCTGCATAAGAAGTGGCCCAACCAACGCAAGAACCCATATTTCCTTGATTACCAGGCGTTGGACAGAATTTTTTCAAAGAATATACAGGAATATCATTCGCCGTAAATTTAAGTGACGGCGATAATCGGGCTGCATTTTGGTAAAGTTTGTCATCGAAAACAAGTCCGGTAACCCTTTGGGCATACATGGAGGAGGTTAAAAAAAGAACGAACGAAATAATTCCAAAGCGTAAGGTTGACATTTAATTTTAGATTTAAGTTTGTAAAAATGAGCCGTAGCCCTTTGTGCTTTCGAGCGGGATAACTTGTTGCCCTAATTAAATATTGTTAATAAATTATTAATTAACAAATATTTATGATTTAGCGCTATTCTTTTACACATCTGACAGAAAAGCCAAATTTATACGAAAATTCTCCCCTGTAAACCATATTATGCTGTGCTGAAAGATTCCGACTCCATCCTTTGCCTGTTTTTGATTGAGTGGAAGACCACCAATCGCCAAATTCTCCTGCACCGTCATCAGTACCATTATTCTTCCTGCTACCACCGGGCAATGCATTAAAACCGCTGGCATTTGTTCCATTTCCACCCCCACTCCAACCAAAATTAGCCTTAATTTTAGCCCCAACGGTTTGCTCACCACCAAGAAAATCAATCATATTTTGCCAATCCTGATCCGTTGGCACTCTCCACCCGTAAGGACACAATCCTCGTGGATCGAGGACAGCATAACCGTTATATAATTTCCCGGCAGCGGCATCGAAACCCTTATCATTTTTAAACCAAGACCAACCACCTTTAGAAAAATCCTTCCATTGATCGGCGTCTGCCACATTTGGAATAGGATCACCATTGGCATATTTTGACGTCTTAAGATTTTCAGCCATCCAGGTTTGGTTACCAATTTTGACCACCTTATAATTTCTTCCTTCTACATCTCTGGCTATGGCCGTTTTATTTGATTCATTTTCAGTCATATTACTATATTTGGAAAAGGCATTATCAAAACCCTTTTTGATGGCTGCCAATCTTTCTTTACGGGAAGGATAAGAAGAATTACCATCGAGAGGAACAATAGATTTATACATGACCCTTTGGGCATCTTCCAGAGAACCACCCATCAGATAAATCATAAAGCCAGAAAACTCATCGGCCTCCAATTCCTTTTGCTTATTGGAGATATTTTGCGTTTGGTTCATCAGGTGGGATTGGTTGTGATGACCTACCTCATGAGCTAATATGGTTAACAATTCCCATTCGCTGGGAGAATACTTTGATTCGGCGCTAAAAATTTGGTTATCAATACTTTTGGTAGTGAAATTAAGATTTGTATTTTTTAGGAAGTTGGGATTATAGAGGATATAAGGCACACCATCCTTTATGGTTGCGGCACAATTCTGTTCACTTTGGCAACTTTTGATAGTAATCCTATTTTTAGTCCCAATTTTTTCCAACATTTCCGTAATAAACCTTTCCAATTTAAGGTCATCGGCAGAAGGTTTGGTGTTACTAAAACAATCTACATCCTCCTCATAGGTATAGCCGTAATAATTAGTTTTAGGGGTTTGTTGCCCATGTAACATAGACGGTGAAGAAACTAAGAATAGTACTAAAACAGAATAGATGAAGCGGATTATTTTCATTT
>JBMLQR010000230.1:0-1537 GCA_049241465.1 Saprospiraceae bacterium
CATGATTCAACCCGGGTTTTTTCTGCCAATAATGCAACAGGATTTATAAAAAAGGTGGACGCAAATACGCTGATTTATGTTAGAGATACCGTTAGGATGCCATTGGGTATCTATGCGCTGAATAATTATAAGTTGGTTATTAAACGGGGTGGTGCCTCTACTGGTGATACCATTACAACGGCAATAAATCAATTGGCTACTTCCGATTGCCAGCGGGTATATCAATATAACTGGACACCCACAGTCTCAGGTGACTATTACCTTATTAGCATGGTTGGAGAAGGGAGTGATTCTACGACTTATTCCCTGGACACTACTCTTTTCTCTGTTTGTGGCAGTGCCTCGGAACTTACAACCACTCAAGTAAATCCTACATCCAGTAATAATAATGGATCCATTACCTTAAGTATCGCTAATACAATAGGAAGCTATACTTATAGTTGGAATAATGGATCTTCATCGGGTTCAGGTTCCGGAAATGTTATCTCAGGACTGGCAGCGGGTACTTATAGCGTTACCGTGAGTTCTGTGAATGGATGTGAATATGTGAAAAATAATATCGTTTTATCCCTGCCAACGCCCATTACTATAGTAGGAAAAGTAACCAATAACTGTAATGGCGTGAGTGGTAACAATGGGGCGATAGAGGTTGTTGTTACCAGTGCGTACACAGGACCATATACTTATGCCTGGACACCTTCTGCTAATACCAGGACTATTACTGGGTTGGCTAATGGAAGTTATACTGTTACCGTTACAGATTTTTATGGATCGACAGTGACTTCAACGTTTAATGTTCAAACTTCTTCAGCTATAAATATAGCAGGAGTTCCAACGAATGCCACCTGTGCCTTAAATGATGGTAAAATTGTGACTACACCGTCTGGCGGTTCTGGCAGTGGTTACACCTTTAAATGGTCAAATGGTTATACTTTACAGGATATTGATAAAATTTCCGCCGGTAGTTACAGCGTTACTGTTACAGATGGAAAAGGTTGTTCTAAAGATTCAACGATCATAGTAGGCCTTACTTGTAATCGTAAACCTGTAGCCAATGACGATTCCTTCTCCGCTTTAAAGGGTGCAAGTACCATAACGGGAGATTTAGCAACAAACGATAGTGATCCTGACGGACATACCCTGACTTATGCTACCATTGATAATCCAAATCCATCAACAGAGGGTGCTATTGTTATTACCTCTGTTGGCGGTATCACATTTACACCAGTATCTACTTTTACCGGATTACTTAAGCTACGATATAAAATAACAGACAATGGTTCAGGTTCCTTAACGGATACAGCTATTGTGAGTCTGTCAATTTATAATGCGGGTACCGATACCATTTGTGTTTCTGCTGATACTGCCAGATTTGCCATTGATGCCGATCCGATGTACACAACTTATACCTGGACCATTCCTCAAGGTACAAGTATTGTAAGAGGTTCAAATACAAATGCTATAACATTAAATATTGCCAGTGCTACACCCGATACCCTGGGAGATGTGTGTGTTACTGTAGCTAATATTTGTGGTG
>JBMLQR010000231.1:0-2541 GCA_049241465.1 Saprospiraceae bacterium
TAATGTATTCCCATTGTAATAGATGTGTCACCCCTTCAGGGGATTGATTATAATTTCATCAACCTGGTGGGATGATGAGTTTTGAAGCATCACGCAGCCCTGTTAGGGGCGACATCTTATTAGATATTTAGCCCAACGGGACAACATATCACATTTTAAATTTTAATCATTTTTATTGGAAACACCGAATCAATTGAGGAATAGAGATAATAAACTCCCGAAGGAATATTTCCAAAATATTGATTTTCAATATCATAGCCTTGATAAATAAGTTGACCAAGGCTATTTTTTAAAATGAGTAAAGGTTTAGCATCAAAATCTTTCTCAATATAAATAAATTGGTTGAAAGGATTTGGAAATGCCAATAACTTTTTTGTGTGGGGTGAGATGGAAGAACTAACTAAGGTTTGGCAAAAGGAATTTATGCCAAGAAGTTTTGCTAATTCATTGCATAAAAAGTAATAATTAGCAATATCGGCATCTGATAATTTCTCGGTTAATAAATCTTTTGTTTCCAGAGGATCGTTGGAAAGATTGAATAATTTTTGTTTGCCATTATCAAATTTCATTAGTTTATAATGTCTGTTGCGGATAGTTTTTCCGTCATTTGCATCGGTAGTTAATTTAAAAATTTCGCTGAATGTCCAGTTTCGAATACTATCTGAAGTATTTTTTAAAATAGGCAAAAGGCTTTTACTATCAATGGTAACATTGATGGGAACTGAAGATCTCCATGAATCAAATCCAAAGGATTCTATAATGGTAGCAAATAAATCTGAGGCGTTCACAAGGGCATTACTACTTCTATTTGGATTTTTAACAATGGGTCCAGCTATAATGCAGGGAACAGAAATTCCATATTGGTAAATTGTTCCTTTTGAATTATTGGTCGCTGGAATTTTAGATGTGGAAGGCGTATTTCCATTATCACCAATGAAAATAATATTTGTATTCTCAAATTTGTCTAAAGCTCGCAGGCTATCACAAAGTCTTCCAATTTCCTTGTCCATAGCTTGTATCATAGCTTTAAAATACCATCTTGGTTTTGATTGGATATCAGCAGCTGTGCCACTCAAATTATTGAATTGATGAAGAGATGCTGGAGGTAAATGATAAGGTGAGTGGGGGGCATTGAATGCCAACCAAAGGAAAAAAGGCTTATTAGGGTTTACTTGTTTAAGCCAATGAATAGCATTATTCACATTTTCCGACGTGGCATAATTCGTGACGGTAGATTGGACGCCGTTGGTATATTTAGTCCAATTGTTGTAGTTTGTAATCTGTCCTGTAAAGGGACCTTCAAAGTGATGATACCCCAATGCGAGAGGGCTTTTTAAATTTGAGGATGGGGAAGGTTGATTCAAATGCCATTTGCCAATACTTGCCTTTGCAATGCTGGGATTGAAAATATGTAACATTTTAGGGATGGACATTTCTGCGGTATCAATAGGCTTGGAACCACCTTCGCCACCAACAATACCACCTACGCCAGTTCTAAAGCCATATCTCCCCGTTAAAATGGAACTTCTCGTTGCTGAACAAACTGGATTGGACATCATATTGGTAAATTTTACCCCAGTCTGCATTAAGCGTCTTATGTTTGGTACATCGACCGTATCTCCGTCATTTTCATAGAAACCAAAATAATCTGAACCTAAGTCATCAGCAATGATTAAAATGGTGTTTGTTTGGGCAAATGAGAGGGTTAGTAAACATAAAAACAGGGAGATAAATAAACTTTTAAGCATTCATTTAAATTAACGGTAGAAAATTCTACAACCAAAGGATAGGGTTTCATTCAATATGACAGGTAGATTTTTCAAAAGAGCATCCACATTATTCGCAACGTAAGGAGTGGCGATGGAGGGTTTTTGCCCATTATCATCTATGGCACCCTTATATTTTATCACCCATCGATTCTGTTCTTTCCAAATGATAAAGGCAGATGGGGTATGTTCTGCGTTAAAATTTTTTGCAACCAATTGATCCACATCATGGAGATAAGGAAATTTAAATTTATCATTCTTAGCCTTTAACTGCATATCCTTAAAGCTTTCATCCTCGTAAACTAGGGTGTCCATTGAGTTAATGGCAAGAAGTGGTACATCCAACGCTTTATATTTTGTTGAAAGTTCGTTGAGCCTTTTAGAATATAATTTGGCAAAAGGACATTCATTACAAATAAAAACGACAATAAACCCTTTTGCATCAGGAAATGCCTTTGTTGAAATCGTTTTATTATCTACATTTTTTAGGGAGAAATCCTGAATGGTTTTTGAAGGATCTCCCATATTTAATAGAAACCCAAAAATTATTGGTATAATTACGAAGTTAGTAAAAGGAATATATCTAATCATCTTATTCGGTCTTTATAAATGTTTTTGAACCAGTAATCATATTATTTTGATTTGTCAATAAGAGATGATATATACCTGTTTTTAAGCTGTGTATATCTATACCATTTTCTAATTTTGGTTGAGGTAACATTAGTTTTGTCCTACCTGATGAATCAATTACCTTAATATAATAGGCAGATTGATT
>JBMLQR010000232.1:0-4170 GCA_049241465.1 Saprospiraceae bacterium
TCTCTTCTTTGCCAGGAAGGGTTTGAGGAGGTTCTGGCTGAAGAGCGAAGAACCTGTGGATTTTCGTCCCATGAGCCTCCTCTGGCTGTTCTTGGGAGTAATTTATCGGGGCGACGCCATGGACTTGCCGTTGCATCACCCAAAGTAGCGTAATAGTCCGCCTGATATTGGTCGAGCGTCCATTCCATTACATTACCATGCATGTCGTATAAACCCCAGGGATTAGGTTTTTTTGATTTAACAGGATGGTATTTATCTTCGCTATTATTAAAACTCCAGGCATACTGGTCCAAAAGAGAGGGGTCATCGCCAAATGAATAAGCTGTATTTGTGCCGGCCTTGCAGGCATATTCCCATTCAGCTTCAGTGGGGAGTCTGTAAAATTCGCCAGTAAGCTCACTCAACCATTTACAAAAGGATAAAGCGGCATATTGCGTCATACTGGTTGCAGGAAAACTATATTTTCCCATGCCATAACTGGGATCTAAATATGGGGTACTGGGTTTAATCACCGCATCGGCATTTCCTTTAACCAGCTCGCTGGAATAAATCAGGGCAGCTCTCTTTTCCTTATCTGTAAACAGTTCATACAATTCCCAGGTTACCTCCGTTTCAGCTATAGAAAAGCCATCTAATTTTACTTTTACCTGAGGGCCTTCATCCGCATTTCTATGTAATTCTGTGGCGGGGCTTCCCATAAGAAAGGAACCCGAGGGTACTGAAATCATATTAAATGAAACAGACGACCCTGGAATAGCGACCGTTTGAACAGCTTGTGCCCATCCTGACATTATACTTCCGAAAAGGAAGAAAACGATTGAAAACATTTTCATACTAATTTATTTAACCTGAACATTAAAGGAAATGGTTACTTTCTCGCCAGAAACAATCTGTCCGAACATCGCCGATGGAGGCTCAATAGCATAATCTTTCATGTTTAAGGTATAAGAACCTGTGAAAGATAAACTTTTGTCGGCCGAAAAAGAAGCATTAACGGATAGAGATATAGGTTTTTCAACCCCAGCAACATTCAATGTTCCACTTGATTCTAACTGACCTGAGCCCGATGCAGATGGTATGGTTTTAAGGTTGTTCAGCGTAAAAATAATCGAGGGGTGTTTTTCATATTTCAAGGCATTATATAACTTTTTTTCCATAGCCGCACCACGGGGACTTTTTATACTTTCTACCGGAACGGAAACTTTTAATGATTTTATTTTACTGTTTTGAGTCCAAACTCCTTTACTTAAAACTTTATTGTCCATTTCAATGACACCATCTACTTTGGTAACATTACAGGTCCAGTCGTGTAGGGTAGAGGTACCTTGAATTTGCATCGTAGTTTTTTCGGAAAATGAAAATTTCTTGATTTGTCCGATTAAGCCAACACCAGAGAATAATGAGGCGAAAAATAGGGGAATGATGAATTTTTTTAACATAGTTTCAAAAATATAGGGTTTAATAGGAATCATGTTTAACAAATCTAATAAAGTAATGCAAAAAATAGGTCGATTTGGAAATAATTTATATATTTGCCCCGCAATTTAATTTTTTAACCAAAATCTACCTTTCGTAGATATTAAAACAAAAAAAATGTCTGAAGAAAAAGACGAAATAACTACACCAGAAGAGTTGAATGGCGCTATTGAAGAGCAGTCAGCTACTATCGAGGAAGTTGTTGTAAAGGCTGCTGAGCCAGTAGAAGTGGTGGAGGAAGAAGAGGAAGTTGAAATGGAAGTTTTACTTGCTGGTCAAGAGACCGTAGGTACCGCACATGATGATTTCAATTGGAATATTACAAATAAAGGGGGAATTAATTACTCTGACGAAGAAGCTGTTTCTTTTAGAGAGCAATATGCTTCTACTATGAATGCCGTTCTGGAAAATGAAATCGTGAAAGGTTTCGTTACTTCTATTAATGGTGGTGATGTTGTACTTGATATTAACTACAAATCTGACGGATTAATTCCATTATCAGAATTCAGAGACATTCCTGGTTTAGCCGTTGGCGACTATGTGGATGTTTATGTTGAACAACAGGAAGATGGTCGTGGACAATTAGTACTTTCTCGCAGAAAGGCTAAATTGTTAAGATCCTGGGAAAGTATTGTTGATTCCTTTGAAAATGGTACTATTATTAAAGGTACCGTTATTAGCAAGACGAAAGGTGGTTTAATTGTAGATTGCAGTGGATTGGAGACTTTCCTACCTGGTTCTCAAATTGATATCAAACCTATCGTCGATTACGATCAGTATGTTGGTAAGACGATGGAGTTCAAGGTGGTTAAAATCAATGAAACCATCAAAAATGCTGTCGTTTCTCATAAAGCGCTTATCGAAAGTGATTTGGCTGAACAGCGCGAACACATCATCGGTAGCCTTGAAAAAGGTCAGGTGTTAGAAGGTGTTGTTAAAAATATCACTGACTTCGGTGCATTCCTTGATTTAGGTGGCGTAGATGGTTTACTCTATATCACTGATATTTCATGGGGTCGTATCAACCACCCAATGGAGGTGTTGAGCCTGAACCAGAAAATAAGTGTAGCCGTTCTTGATTTTGACGAGAATAAGAGACGTATTTCACTAGGTCTTAAGCAATTACAACCACATCCATGGGAAGTTCTTGCCGCTGGTATCACAGAAGGATCTACGGTTAAAGGAAAGATTGTAAATATTGAAGATTATGGTGCTTTCCTTGAATTGCAGCCAGGTGTTGAAGGTTTAATTCACGTTTCAGAGGTGAGCTGGAGTAACCAGCCAGTTAATGCGCGCGAATACTTCAGATTAGGTCAGGAATATGAGGCAAAAGTCGTTACTATAGATCAGGATGACCGTAGAATGTCATTATCTCTTAAGCAGTTAAGTTCTGATCCATGGAGTGAAATTGCTAAAACTTTCCCAGTAGGCAGCCGCCATTCCGGAGAAGTTAAAAATCTTACTCCTTACGGTGTATTCGTTGAGTTACAAGAAGGAATTGGAGGAATGGTTCACATTTCTGATCTTTCCTGGACAAAACGTTTTGGCCACCCATCTGAATTCACAAAGGTTGGAGATAAAATTGATGTACAAATATTGGACGTCGATGCAGAAAGTCGCAAACTTTCATTAGGACATAAGCAGTTAGAGGAGAATCCTTGGGATACCTTCGAAAATGTGTTCCCAGTGGGTTCATACCATGAAGCAACGATCTTACGTCGTGATGATCGTGGAGCTATCGTTCAGTTACCTTACGGTTTAGAAGCTTTCGCACCGATAAAACATATCCGTAAAGAGGACAATTCTCTTGCAGAACCAGAAGAAACTTTAACGGTTAAAGTGATTGAATTCAATCGCGATGACAAGAGAATCTTAGTATCTCATTTACGTTATATCGAGGATATAAAGAAAGAGGCTGAAGAGTCAGTGAAGAAAGAAAAGGTAGTTGAAAAAGATAAAACGCGCCAGGCTGTTAAAAAGCAGCAAAGCACCGTTGAAAAATCTACCATGGGTGAATTGGAAGGTCTTGCTCAACTTAAAGAGCAATTAAACCAAGGTACTTCAACAGAAGAATAATTATTTGAAGCCTAAGATAGGGTATTTTAAAATGAATACCTTATCTTTACGCTTCATGGCGCGATAGCTCAGCCGGTTAGAGCGCAGGATTCATAATCCTGAGGTCGGGAGTTCAAGTCTCCCTCGCGCTACAAAAATAAAGGACTTACGGTAATTCGTAGGTCCTTTTTCGTTTCATCCGGATGAAATTTCACCGGAATCTTCATTGAAATAGGCTAAAGAAACTTACTAATTATTTAGTTCTTATTTATATATTTGTATATAATTCACAAATTAGTAATTAAGAGATGATTGAAGAATTTAGCTTTGGGAATTTTTGGTCATTCAAAGGCATTCAGACTTTGAATTTGGCTGCTGCGAAGATTAAGTCGAAGAATACGGAACTTGATGACATAAATGTTTTTCCAATAAATAGTGACTTAAGTCTTTTAAAATCTAAAGCTATTTATGGAGCAAATGCCAGTGGGAAAAGTAATGTAATAAAGGCATTAGTAACATATATAACAATAATCAAAGATTCTGTTAAAGAAGAAAGAGTACTTGGATTAATTGATTCTTTTCAATTGTCAACTGAAACAGAAAACAAGCCAACCTTTTTTCAATTAATTTTTAGAATTG
>JBMLQR010000233.1:0-4613 GCA_049241465.1 Saprospiraceae bacterium
GGGTATATTGAACCCTGTACTCTAAGGTACCCAAGCGGTTGGTAGGAGGACTATACGTTGACAGTGTATCCTTAAGCAAATAAATGTAAGAGGTTCCAGGAATCCTATACT
The DNA here is from genome assembly GCA_049241465.1 of Saprospiraceae bacterium. Lineage (GTDB taxonomy): Bacteria > Bacteroidota > Bacteroidia > Chitinophagales > Saprospiraceae > BJGN01. Next base: position 112 of record JBMLQR010000233.1, read on the forward strand.
GCCAGACAAACCGGGGATTAGGATGAAAAGGATTTGTTCCTGTCACCCTCAGCTGTATGGGTTTATTTAAACAAACCAAGGTATCTGTTGCGCTTACCTGTATCCTGGGCTGTTCCGAAATGGTGGCCTTTAAAATATTGGAAGTTAAGGTTCCACAACCAAATACTGGATCTGTCATTATGGCTCTATAAAATAGTCTCGATGGAAGTCCGGCACTTACTTTATATCGAATATTATCAGATGGTGCCAACCTCAACCATTGTGATGAATCTATACTACTTTCCCATGTTATTAAGGATAGATTACCGCCACCTAGTTTTCTGGCATCCAGGAATAGATTACCTCCTGTACATATCAGCGTATCTGTTTGAGTGATTGAAAAAGTGGGCGTTCTCCTAACTAAAACAGAAAGGGTATCAGAATAGGTCGGTTGACAATTGAACCATTTTGATCTGACAGCTACTCTAAAGAAATAAACGCCGGCCGTATCAGGAATATGATTATAAAAAGTTCCGACAGCTCCGGAAATGGGGCGCCAACTGGTAAAACTATCCCTGACTTCCCACTGATAATTTATTGAATCAGTAAACGGCTGTGGCCTGAATGTGGTGTAGAGAACATTCGTAGAACCAACGCATACTTCCTTATAGTTAGCATTTAAGGTAGCCTTAGGCGCTAAAAGACCCTGCACTGCTATATTATTGGAATAAATAAAACCACAAGAGGCTCCGCCCTCTATAACCATTCTGATGTAATACAGTTGTGGAGTACTCACCGTTAAATTTTCAATGGGTTTTGTTGCCTCCAATATGGTAAACCAATTCAGTTTATTTACGCTATATTGCCAGAAATATCTTCTACCTGGTTGTGTAGCCTGATTGGAAGTGACCCGAAAAAATTCTCCAACACATATTTCTATCGTTGGTGAGGAAATAAATACACCAGGTAAATTGACCCCAGCTATCTTTAATCCAGGGGTAATAACAGAATCACACAAATAATTAGGAATTACCGCAATCATCCTGTAAAAATTAATTCCAGGGTTTACAAATGACCTGTAAATGAAACTATTAGCTTCGGGAATAGTTTCCCATTGTACACTGTCAGAACTTATCTGCCAGGCGTATCGAATAGGACCAACATAATTGGGTGTGACAGGTGCCCTCATTTCAAAGGCTTCGCCGGCGCAATATTGTGTTTTTACCGTCGTAATTTTTGCCCTATATCGAGTAATTACATTAACCAATACAGGAGTAGCACTTGTTTCAGGACAATTTCCTCCTTTTGCCTGCAAAGTGCCTCTATAATAAGTGACGCCGGCCCTGGAAGTTGGTACCCTAAAACTAAGTTGACTTGCACCGGCGATGGAATCATATTTTATTCCGTCCACGCTGGTAAACCATCTGTATTTCAATCTATTTTCTTCTAAAATATTAGAACTCAAGGTTAGATTTACCACATCATCCTCACAATAGGTATTATTTACCCGATTTAGCGTTACACTTGTGGCACCAAGCTGTGTAATAACCACAGGTCTGGAAAAAAATTCAGGACAAGAAGAACCACTTGAACTTACGCGAACCCTAAAGGTCAAAACCCCTGGATCAGGTGCTGAAACTTTAAGCGTGGAGCCAGTTTGACCTGTCAAATTCAGCCAATTACCCAAATATTCCAGTTGTTGCCACTGAAATCTTAATCCTTGAATATTTCCAAGAGATTTAACCTCAATCAATGAAGTGCCACCAAAACAAAGTAAAGTATCCTGAATACTTGTAGTAAAATCATCAAATCCGGCAGACCTAATATAGATAGCAGGCGTAGTGACAGCGGAACATAAACTACTATCAACCTGAAGTACTGCCCTGTAATACCCTGCTTTGTCACCAGTTAATTGATTAACGGCCAACTTATCACCCAAGGCATTATTGATATTTGTCCAGTTAATGCCATCCAACCCATATTGCCATCTATATTTAACAGGAAAAGATAGATTTGCGCCCATGGAAGCAGACAAGGTCGTTGTGACTCCGGGGCATAGGATAGGATTTTCACCCTGATTGGTCGTCAAGGTAGCCGTATTTGTTTGTACCCCCCTGATAGTTATTGTATTAGAATAAGCAACACAAGTAGAACCCAATTTCAGAATCTGCACTCTGAAATAATAAATACCGGTGGTAGTTATATTAAATCTTTCGGTGAGTGAACCTGCTTCTGCAATGGTATTCCAAAACTTGTTGTCTCTACTGAATTGCCATCTATATAAGACAGGGAAGGAATTATCAGAAACGGTGGCAGTAACAGGCACAAAATCGCCTTTACAGGCATATTTTATAGCGGATTGAATACTCACTGAAGGGAGTTTTGTACCTGTTAGCTGTATGGCATTTGAAAAGGATAGACCACAAGAACCTGCCAGATTTTGAACCCCCACTCTATAGAAGTAACCTGGATCTGTAACGGGTGCATACCACTGAAAAAAGGAGGGCACATCTACAAATTCCCATTGAGAACCATTCAAACTTCTTTGCCATTTATAGATTAAGGAATCGCGATTTGCTCCAGTAACCACAGCGAAAATCCGATGGAAATTTGCTACGCATTTTTCATCGGCATCCTGTTGAAGGGATAGCGTGAAGTTTGGATTAACCGTAATTTCTAAGGAAGTAGATGTTGAACTGGCACAAATGGCATCACCCACCTGCATACGCAATTGATAACTGGTTTTTCCTGCTGTCTGGGTGGGCGCGACATAAAAAGAATCATTAGCCCCAGTTATTTGGGTAAATGCACCGGTTCCAACTCTTCTAAACCACCTCCAGGTTACGGGTAAATTATAGCCTCTGTTAGAGACACCTTGTAATCTAACCTCCTCACCAGAACAAACCGTCAATCTATTGGCCGTTAAAACTACATTTGGAATGGAAGTGATCGAAACTCTTACAGAGGGTGAAATAGTTAACGGACAAGCCAACGTATTATTTATGAGTCGTAATCTATAAAATTTGTCAGACTGAACACTGGCTTGAACAGTATAGGTAACAGCAATAGCGCCCAGGATAGGCTCCCAACTCATATTATCTGTACTTGTTTCCCATTGATACTGAACGGGGGTATTTCCCGCATTGGTTACCACTGACCTTATAACTACCGGTGAACCTAAACAAGAAATGGATTGGTCTGCATTCACTGACACAGAAAGTCCCCCTTGAAATGAAACAGGAATAGGTTCAGAAAAAACGATACCACAGGAATAACCCGGCACCGTGAGTTGTGCTCTATAAAAAACAATACCTGGTTCATTACTTTTTATATTGACTTCTGCCTTCTCTCCTCCTGGTATGAGCGTATAATTAATTCTATCTCTGCTTGAATACCATTGAATAAAGGGTTGCACAGGTATGTCCCTCCAACTTGCTTTTAAAGTAACACTATCATTTTGACAAACTTCAGATGTAGAAGCCATTCCATTTACGGCAAAGGTTGGAATCACGGAAAGATTAGACACTGACGAAGTACCTGTGGCACAATTACCTCCTATGCTTCCGGTAATGACTCTAAAATAAAACTGACCGGAATCTCTGGCTGGAAAGCGGTAGTTAGTAGAATCCGCGCCTGGGATATTCACCCAACTTGTTCCATTCCTGCTTTGTTGCCAAAATACGGGAATAGATACGGTTGTATCCGATAATTGGGCTGTTAATAAAATGGGCTGACCTTGACAAAAGGTACCCGAAGCAGGGATAATCTTAATTTCAGGATTGTTAAAAATATTAATTTGCTGTCTTACGGAATAGCTGGTATCACAAGAAATAGGATTATCCCAAACCTTTAGCCGAAGAAAAATGGTTCCTGTCGAATCGGGAACCCAACGCAGTCTTTCCCCTGATGCACCATTGATAACATTCCAACGATTACCATCTTTACTCCATTGCCACTGAATACCTTGAGTACCTGTAATACCTGTTATATTTGCTTCTCTTATCAGGGTATCGCCTTTACATAAAAAATTATTTCCTGTCCTTATGGTAGCTATAATTCCCGCTTTTGGAACTAATTTCAATACATTTGAAAAACTGGAATCACAACCAGAAACGCTACTTTTATAGATAAATCTAAAATACTTCGGCGTATTTTGATTCCAGGTTAAACTGTAATTAAAGGAATTATTGCCAATGGTTTTCCAGGAAATAGAATCATTTGATTCTTGCCAAACAGAGGAAAACGGATCTATTTCAGGTTGTAAGGTATTAGCTGCCAATATAACAGACGCTCCGGAACAAGGATTCAATGTACTTGCGCCAATGCGTACAATGGTATTTCCTTTTTTACGAACCAATACACTATCCGAGAAAAAGGGGGAACAACCTATTCCAGCGTTTAAATACTTTAATCTATAATAAACCGCTCCGTTTATGGTATCATTTCCATTATACGACAAAGACGTCGCACCGGGTAAATCTGTCCAATCAGAAAAATCTTTTCTTTGCTGCCATTGAAAATCC
>JBMLQR010000234.1:0-5428 GCA_049241465.1 Saprospiraceae bacterium
TCGTAGTGTCGGTGAGCTCGTGTACGCAGGATTTTGAAGAGCTTAATACGGACAAGACAAAACTTACCGTATTAACCTCTACAGAATTACCTTACCTTTTTTCAAAGGCGCAGTCTGCCTCCTCTTACGCCTTTTGGCGCTATCAGGTAGCTCAAAATCTATTTTCCGATTTATATTCTCAATATTTTGCTACTTCTGCTACTTATTTTCCTTCAGATCGATATACTATCCGATTTGATTGGTTACAATGGCATTGGATTCCCATTTATACCGAAGCTGTACCTCAGTTGAAAACTTTGTTAAAGGAAACTGATGCAAATTCTGCTGAAAATGCATTAGCCAAAATTATGTGGGTGTATGCTTTCCATCGTCTGACTGACTACTACGGACCCGTACCTTATTTTAAGGCGGGTGAACCAGCCAGTAGCGTAGCTTACGATGGTCAGAAAGAAATTTACTTTGATATGTTCACCAAATTGGACGAAGCTGTGAAAGTACTAAATGCCAATAAGGGGAAAACCCCTTATGGTAGCTTTGACTTGATGTATAATGGTGATGTTAGTAAATGGATTAAATTTGCCAATACTCTTCGACTTCGTTTAGCCCTGCGTATTTCAAAAGTGGAACCAGCAAAAGCTAAAGCGGAAGCTGAATCAGCAGTTTCTTCTGGTGTTATGTTAACAACAGCCGATGACGCTTATATGGTGAAAAGTGAAAATGGAGGAGATTTTAACGGTCTCGCAGGTATCTCCGTTTGGAATGAATTTCGTATGAGTGCCTCTATGGAGTCTGTTCTTAAAGGGTATGAGGATCCCAGAATGTCTGTTTATTTTCAACCTGCCGTGGGTACAGGTAAATATGATGGTCTCAGAAATGGGCTACTTCCCTCGCAATTGAATATTTCAGGGAATGGAAATGACGAAAATTCTAATGTGGGAACGCGTTGGACAAAATGGTCGGGTTCCTCTTGGGGTGGACAAAATACTACCCCACAAAATATTATGCATGCCGCTGAAGCTTATTTCCTTCGTGCTGAAGGTGCCTTAAATGGTTGGAATATGCAAGGTACCGCTCAGGATTTATACGAGAAAGGAATTGAAACTTCTATGCGTCAATGGGGTATAAATGATGCTGCGGCTATTGCCGCCTATCAGAAAAGCGCTGCTACGCCAATTCCTCCAATGGATGGAATTAATTCTCCAGCAATGGCTTCTATTTCAGTTAAATGGGGTGGATCCGTAGCCGTTCAAAGAGAACAAATTGGTACTCAAAAATGGCTCGCTCTTTATCCTGATGGTATTGAAGCCTGGGCGGAGTTTCGTCGTACCCGCTTTCCAAAACTTTACCCTGTCGTAAATTCCGATAACGCGGATTTGCCTTCAGGTACTTTTATTAGAAGAATTCCCTTCCTGGTGCTTGAGAAAAATACTAACGCTGCAGCCGTTAAGGCAGCAGAAGCCCTACTGGGTGGTCCCGATAAACCAACTACGCCGCTTTGGTGGGATAAAAATTAAGTTATAACCGTAAAACAACTCCTGCCTTTTTTCAATAGATGATTTGCAGGAGTTGTTTCTTTTATCTAAATACCCTTATTATGGCATTAGAAGACAGAATAGGTGATGCTTTTGGATTTAGCTTTGTCGATGATAAAAAGTCGAAAAAGAAAATTTCGCTTAAAAATGAAAAGCAGAAAAAGGAAAATAAATCAAAGGATACTCCTAAGGGAAATGCTTAGGTTTATTCTTTTGTTAATTTTTTCTAAGCTTAGTTTCATACACAATCTGAATGTGCTCATAGTTTGATTGATAATTTCAGGATTCTTTCTTTTTACTTTTTTAACAATGGCTATCATGCGCTTTGTGTCTGTTATTATGTTGTTTGCCTTCCTTTTTTCTTGCGAAAATGCGAAAGATGGATACTCTAAAAAGTGGAGATTTGCTCTCGTTTCACCTAATTATTCCAATATTCATTTTAATAATAGAATTCAAGAATCAGCATCCTTTAATGTTCTTCAATACGGTTATTTATACAACGGAGGAGGGGTAGCTATTGGAGATATAGATAATGATGGCCTGGATGACATTTATTTTTCTTCCAATATGGCTTCCAATAGATTATATAAAAATCTGGGGAATCTTACATTTGAGGATATTACGGAATCTGCAGGTGTTGCCGCTAATGATGCATGGAATACGGGTGTTTCTATGGCTGACGTTAATAACGATGGTTTTCTCGATATTTATGTTTGTCGTTCAGCTGATGCCTATCCGGAAAATCGTAAAAATCTACTTTTTATTAATGATAAGAAGAGCGGATTTATAGAAATGGCAGCAGCTTGGGGAATTGATGACGCAGCATATTCAACGCAGGCCGCTTTTTTCGATTATGATAAAGATGGTGATCTAGATCTATTTTTACTCAATCATTCTGTTCAGCAATTTGCAGGCTTTAATCAGTATCTCTCAAATTATAAACAAGATTTGAATCCTTTTTATGGCGATAAATTGTATCGCAATGAAGGGAATAAGTTTATCGATGTGACGCAACAGTCGGGTATAATTGGTAATGTACTCGGCTTCGGCTTAGGTGTTTCAATCTCTGATTTTAACGGAGATTCCTGGCCTGATATTTATATTGGAAATGATTATCACGAGCAGGATTATTACTATCTGAATAATAAAAATGGCACTTTTACAGAGGCCCTGTCAACCTATTTTGACCATGTATCCCTTTTTTCTATGGGAAATGATGCTGCTGATATAAATAATGACGGTCAAACTGATCTTGTAACCTTAGATATGCTTCCCTCAGACCATTTTCGTCAGAGTATGACTTCCGGACCTGATAATTTTGATAAATACCAAGTGTTAGTCAAGGGTGGTTTCTATCAACAATCCATGAGAAATATGCTGCATGTAAATAATGGATCTTTTGGCTTTTCTGAAATTGGTCAAATAAGTGGTATCTCTAATACGGATTGGAGTTGGTCCGCCTTAATTGCAGATTACGACAATGATGGCTGGCAAGATTTATATGTAACTAATGGATATAAAAGAGATTATACCAATATGGATTTTTTGTTATTCGCAGCAGACGCTCAGGTAAAATCACAAAAATCAGGGGAAAAGATAGATATATCTACCATTTTAAATAAAATGCCTGAAATAAAAATTCCCAATTTTATTTTTAAAAATAATAAAAATTTGACTTTTTCCTCGGCTTTAAATGAATGGATGCAACCTGCTCCCTCTATGTCAAATGGAGCCGCTTATGCTGATTTGGATAATGACGGAGATCTCGATTTGGTTGTTAATAATGTAGATCAAAAAGCTTTTGTCTATAGAAATAATACGAGAGAAAATAATCAGGGAAATTATCTGGAGATTAAACTCATTGGCACAAAAAGTAATACTGAGTCTATCGGTGCTAAGGTGTCGTTATTTACAGGTAAAGAAATTCAAACCAGAGAAGCCTTTTTCGTACGCGGATTTCAATCGTCGGTAGCGCCTCGTATCCATTTTGGCTTGGGAGCTACCTCTAAGATTGATTCCGTAAAGGTTCTTTGGCCCGATGGGAAAATTCAAGTGGTAAGGGAAATTTTACCAAATCAAATAGTGGACATTAAAAAAAATGGAATAATTGAGAAGACGGAAATTATAGGGAAAAAGGTGCTTTTTCAACCTGTAAAGCCAATGGATTCCTTAATAAATTGGAGACATATTGAAGACCGGGCTAATGATTTTAAAATACAGAGTTTGTTACCTCAACAATATTCTTTTCAAGGTCCTTCTTTAGCTTTAGGAGATGTAAATGGCGACGGCTTTGATGATATTTATCTTTGCGGTGCCGCAAATCAAAGTGGAACTTTGCTTTATCAAGATAATAAGGGGCATTTTAATAAATTAAATAGAACTGATTTTCAAAAAAATAAGGCGGCGGAAGAGGTGGATGCCGTCTTTTTTGATGCTGATGCCGATGGAGACTTAGATCTTTATGTGGTCACCGGGGCTTATAATCAAATAGCTAATTCTCCGCTATTACAGGATTTGTATTATCATAATGATGGGAAAGGACATTTTACTCAGGTGAAAAACGCTATACCTAATCTTAAGTATTGTGGAAGTCGCATTATTGTTTTTGATTTGGAAAATGATGGAGATGCAGATCTTTTTATTCCTTCAAGGCTTGTTCCTGGTCGCTATCCTGAGTTACCTGAACACGCCCTGTTAATCAACGATGGTAAAGGGCATTTTACCAATGAAATAAATAAAATAGCTCCTGGTTTGAATAAATCCGGTCTAATTACTGACGCAAAATGGGTAGATATGGACAAGGATGGTAAAAGTGAGTTGATTACAGTGGGGGAGTGGATGCCTGTTCAAAGTTGGCATTTTAATAATAATCAACTTGTAGTAGGGAAAACGCTGGGAAATACCGGATTTTGGAATTGTCTTTTAGTATTGGATGCAAATAATGATGGAAAATTGGATTTGATTGCAGGGAATAAAGGGTTAAATACCCAGTTAAAGGCACCTGTTACACTTCTTTATGATGATTTTGATGCTAATGGTACCAAAGATCCCCTCATGGCTTACCAATATGATGATAAACTTTATCCAATGCTATCAAGAGATGATGTATTAAGTCAATTACCTGGATTTAAAAAGAGATTTGTCACGTATGAGACTTATGCAAAAACTTCATTTAACGATCTTTTAACGGCCAAACAGAGGAAAAATGCCCAATATTTTGAAGCGAAAACCCTGGAAACCCAACTTTTTTTGAATAAGGGTAAAGGTCAGTTCACGATAGGGAAATTGCCCATAGAAGCTCAATTTTCGACGACTTCGGCTATAATTTCCGGAGATTGGAATAATGATGGGAAAATAGATCTTCTTTTAGCGGGGAATGATAGTTATCAGCGCGTCAAATTTGGCAGAATAGATGCGAATAAAGGGCAGATTTTTTTAGGTGATGGAAAAGGAGGCTTTCACTATTTGCCTCAATCAATAAGCAACCTAAATTTTCCCGGTGATACCCGTAAGATTCATTTTTTGCAAAATGGCGTATTGTTATTTCTCCGAAACAATGATTTTCCGCTTATTTATAAGGTAAATCGATAGGGACGTTTGATTAATTCGCACTTTGCACCCATACCACCTTAGAGACGCGACGCCTCGCGTCTTCTCTTCGATAGGTTTCAATGTATTTTTACCCGCTTTCACCTTATTTTGAATCAGGATTTACAGGATTTTGAGGAATATAGGGACTTCTTCGTTTTGAGCTTGAGTGTTATTTGTAGAGACGAGCTGCTTTGCGTCTTTTCTCCAACGACTACATTTTCAGGATCTGCCAATTATGACGTATCTTTAAGGAAATATATTAAAATGGCCCTAAAAAATCTTCCCTTAGGGATAAGTACATTAAG
>JBMLQR010000235.1:0-1356 GCA_049241465.1 Saprospiraceae bacterium
ATACCAGTATGACTACCGATTCTTTGGCAACGGGTAGTGTGAAATTGAAAAATTTGCCTGAAGGAAAGCATGATCTGTTGGTGTCAGTGAGAGATGGTTGTGGAAATGTCGCGCTCAGTAGGATTCCCTTCGTTGTTGCCGATAAAATAGCCACCACACCTCTCTGTTTAAATGGGGTGGTAACTGGTTTGATGCCAGGTTTGAGTGGGGAGGGTATGATGGTTGTTTGGGCTTCAGATTTTATAAGTGCTGCGGTGTTTGATTGCAATGGTCAGGGGGCTGTCAATTCCCAAAATATCAAGCAAAGTCAAATTACTCATTATTCAATCAATAGAGTAGGTGAGCCTTTTAATAGAGATTCTACGGCAATTACCTTAATGTGTTCAGATACAGCTGGTTTGGTTTTTGTCGAAATTCATGCCTGGGATAAAAAGGGAAACCATAGCTTTTGTACCACCTATATCAACGTGGAGGATAATATAAATATTTGTAAGGGTAGTGGCTCTGCCTCGATTTCAGGGGTTATAACAAATGAAAATCAAGCGAGACTTGAAGGCGTTACTGTGAGATTATCAGGTACTTCTACTGGATCAGTGACTACCGCCATCGACGGAAGATATTCCGTTCCATCGCTGACCTTGAATAGAAATTATACCGTTAAGCCTTCTCTTAACAGAGGCTTTTTAAATGGGATAACTACTTTTGATTTGGTGCTGATAAGCAAGCATATTTTAAATGTACAGCCATTTGATTCTCCCTATAAAATTATTGCTGCCGATGTAAATAATTCTAAAACGCTAAGCACCATCGATTTGATTCAGTTAAGAAAGTTGATTCTTGGTATTGATTTAACTTTCCAGTTAAATGATAGTTGGCGGTTTGTTAGTTCCTCTTTTGTTTTTCCTGATCCAAATAACCCCTGGAAAACAGCTTTTCCTGAAGAGGTCTCATTCAATCCTATTGATGGGCACAAAAGGGCCGATTTTATAGGGATTAAAATCGGAGATGTAAATGGTTCAGCACAAATTAATGGTCCGGTGACCCCCGGGATAAGAAGCGGTGGGGAAACAGGTACCTGGCATTTGTTTTTAGAAAATGAATTTTTTGAAGCTGGTCAGTTAGTTGAAATTCCAATTTTACTTAAAAATACAAAGGGCCTGGAAGGATTTCAATTTGCTTTGCAATTCGATGAAGAAGTGTTTGATTGGGTTGAAATGAAACAAGGTGCGGCTTCGACAGAATACTTTGGGATTTTCCCTCAGGATGGACTGATAACAGCCAGTTGGAATGGTAGCACTACAGATACCGCTTTAACCACCATTGTACTAAAATCTAAAAAAGATGGTTTTATAAAAG
>JBMLQR010000236.1:0-18563 GCA_049241465.1 Saprospiraceae bacterium
GGGGTCAGGCATGAAAAGTGTAAACTTTTTTTAGGATAGGTCACTTTTTTTATACCTGTAATCCACTATCACATCACCTGCATATAATTGACCGTTTCTGATACTAAATTTAAGATTTGCAGGAACAAGAACCAACATGGTTGAGGATTGTCCGGAAATAGTAAATGAAGCATTTTTTGAGGCATTTTTCTTGATAATTGTCTGGGTATTCAGGTCATAAAGATGGTATTTACCATCTCCAAGATTGATATTCACTTGCTGGTTTGTATCATAAGGATTAAAATATAAATAGGTATCATAGCTTTTTTGACTGGAAAAAAAGTCAGCATTGGTACAATTAATCTGTAAAATTTCCGGCACATTAGTGGAACTTATTATCCCACCAAAGAAGCCCACATGACCACTTCCATAGACTGAAAACATGGTTTGTGGAGGCATATTAGGAAACCATAACGGTCCATCCCCCTGAGCAAATGGGGTAATACCCTTAAACTCCGGATAGATGGATTCTTTTATAACTCCTTCATAAGCAATGACATTTTTGGTAATTCCTTTGAATTGTGGAATGGCTTGAAGGGAATCCGGCATTTCATAAGGGTAACAAAATCTGGCTGCATTAGAGGCATTGAGTGCCCATTTACCAACTGCGTTGCTATACCGCTGATCATAACGAACCATAGCGGACAGAGGCAAAATCAGGTCAAATGTATTCATAAGAAAGCCATAACCGCCATTATGCACCGTACTTCCTGCCAAACCACTGACATCAATTCCTCCCCATTGATCAGCCAAAACACCCCAACCTTCTCGACCAACTGCCGAACCATCAAAAGTCCAGTCTAAAAATCTATTGAGATCATAATTAGCGCCATGTTCTGCGTTTAAACGCGAAGCAATCTGAGCCGCAACCGGCATCATAGCTTCATAAAAACGATTTTCCTTTTGATTATATAATACGTTTATAGCATTTTGAGCAGCTTTGAGATATTTGGGATCTTTAAATTTTACCCAAGCAGAATATAAAATAAATGCATATCCACCGGCAACATCTTCCTGTGTTGGAATATGATTTTTATATCCCTTCATTTCTTTAAAATCAAAATAAGAGTAGCTGTAACTATTACCCATCAGGGAGTCAGACTTGTAGAATTGCTCAGCGATTTGGAATAAAATTTCATCAAATTCTGGTTCATCCTGATATTTGTCAGCCACACAATAAAATAAGACATTATTATGCACCTCATACCAAAAATCATTTCCATAACCACCACCAATATGAGCTCCCTTATTGGTGAAATTCTGTATAATATTCCAACCATTGTCCTTATTGAAATAATTACGTAGCATGCGTACATAATTAATTCCCTCCTGTTTACTTTTATCTATACCCACCATCGTTGCCCCTAAAACAGCACCCAAGGCACCCAAAGCTTCATGATTTTCACCATTGTTTACTGCCGGACCCATCCTTATATCACCCAGGGCCGTATAAATTCCAAAAGTTGTGTCGGGAAAATTCCTTTTCTGACCATCCAGCCAGATTAAAGGGAGAAACGGTCCTTTCTGGTTAAAATCAAAAACATAATCATCAAAATCAAGGGCTGTTTTTTTCCAGTCACGAAATTTATAAGGCTTCGGATGGAAGGGCATTTTATCCACTCTAGGGATGTTTCGCTGTGTTACCGGAATTCCTGAAGGCATAAATAAGGAAGCCGAACAGGAAGGCACAAGCAATATAAGAAACAAGTAAAAAACAAATCGTGACATATCAAAAATTTAATGATTAATCGATACTTCTGGCAGAAACAGTCGCCAATTCTGCAATTTTAAGGCTATCCAACCCTGATTCAAGACCAGCCATTAATGAATGGGCTGGATTTGACACTTTTTGAAGTACATCTAATAAAGATAACTTTACACAGTTTGCATAGACTTCTTGTTTTGTAGCTCCTATGCTGAATCTTCCAGCAATCATTTCAACAACTTCATAAGATATACCTCCTGACTTAACAATATGTTTATCTTTTGAATTTTCCTGTCCATTAATTCCCCAGCCTTTAGGCCTTGATTCGTCCGTTAGAGTATCAATAGATTCCGTTTTCATGCATTCAAAAAGTGGATTTGAAAGCAGCATTTCTTTTGATTTTCCATTTACAAGTACCTTGACGTCAGCGGTAAGAGGTATCCAACCATGAAGTTGAATATCTGCAATATCAAATGAAAGTTTTATATCTGTAGTTTCAAAAAACCCTGGTCGAGCGAAAGAATGATAGTGCGTGGCAATTAATCCACTTTCATATAGGATATTTGCCATTATTTGATCTTCCTGAAATGTATTTCTATTATGTTTTAATCCATTAACCATTTTATATTTGGAAGGACTTATAAAATGAACCAAATCTATAAAATGAACTGCATGTTCAATAAGTATTCCACCAGACCTATCCTTCTGCCAAAACCAGTGTTCAGGTAACAATTGTTCATCCTGAGCATAATTTTCCACAGCTACCCTTCTCAATTTTCCAAATACCCCATCCAGAATTAAAGCTTGAATGGTTTGTATTAATGGATTAAATCTCATGATAAAATCTATCGCAGCGACAACCCTTGTCTGGTCTCTTGTATTTATAATTTCTTCTGCATCTTTTGAACTAATAGCTAATGGTTTTTCAATTAAGACGTGTTTCCCAGCTAGCATGCAAGCATTTGCAATTTCCTTATGTGTGTGGGGTTCAGTAACTATGGCTACAAGATCTATACTTTCTAAACGAATCAATTCCTTCCAATCTGAAAAATATTTTATATTCTCAATGCCAGATACAGCCTCTGGATTTATATCAGCGATAGCTGTAACCTGAATATTATCCAATTGATTCCATGCATTGAAAAGAAACCTTCCAAATCCACCAAAGCCAATAATTCCTATATTGAATACTTTCATTCTTTTACCATTTAGACGTCAGATATTATACTTTCAAGCCAATTCTTTTTCTTTCAATATCGATTTGGCCATAAACCAACCTAAGGCATGCAAAACAGCAATCACTAAAAGAGCATATCTTAAGGCAGCATATTCACTCACGTATCTAGCCAAAACGATGAATAATCCGCATCCAAAAAGCCTTCCGAGATACAAACCCAATTCATGATTAAAAATATAAGAAAATTCATTCCTTTTTTCTTTCTCTGCCACATAGTCTATCACTTTTAATTGAATAGGGAAATAGGCAATATCCAGCAGGGGGCGAGCAAAAAGCAAACACATCATAAACAATATCACGCCAAGAGCGGAGTAAAGAGAGGCATTTAAAAGAGCTCCAACCATAAAAAGTAAGCAACCAATGCCATATATCAATAAACGATGTTTTGGCCCCGTAACTCGGCCAAGGACATACAAGAGGATGGCAGAAACTGCGGCCGCAATGCCCTGAATAAGTCCCAGTGAACCCTCTTTGCCAACCAGGCTTAAAATCAACATCGTTGGTGCTGTAACTATATATCCTTGAGCAAGACCTTTGAGTGAAGCCAATCCCAACATTTTATTCCAAATCCTATCGAATTTAATAAATAGAAACGGGGCACGCTTAGGATTCACAAATTCTCCGCGATGAACCAAAATCGAAGCAAACATTGACATCACAAAAACAATGGCAGTTAGGATGTAATAAGCTGTATTGACCTGACCGCCAAACCAACCATTCTTATCCGTTGCCCCTATAAATGCTCCAGCGGCTAATGGAACTAAAATACCTGTTATGGTATAAAAAAAAGTCTCAATTCCATAGTAATAATTCCTGGTACCATCATTGGTCGTATTGAGAGCCAGGAAATCTCTGTTAGCCCAAAAAAATCCATACGATAAACCCATGATAAGGCCTGCCAGAAATACACCCATGGTATCCAATTGTTGAAGGAGCATCATGGCAAACATGGATATTCCACTTAACAACATTCCGAAGGAATAAAGCCATGCGATTTTTATTCTATTCAGCAAAAAACCGTTTATCATAAATGTCAGCGGTATTCCGGTATATACCGCCAATTGAAAAATGACGACAAGACTAATGTCGGAGGAGTTACGCATTATATAGGCTCCGATAAACAACTCTATAATAGGGCCGACAAGACCATAAATGAGGTTGGTTAACAATAATACTCTCATTCCTTTGGAATGCGAACTAAAAAAGTCGAATTCTTTTACTATTTTACTTAACATCATGCAAGGTTTGACAAGGTAGATAAAATATGTGAAATTGAAAAAGTAGCCCCACAGATTACTTCATCGGAAGCACCATAATACATGTGAACAGTATCACCATCCACAATGTGTCCATTCGTAAAAACAACATTTCCAAAAAAACCATTAAGCTCGTAATCTGCTTCAGGATGTAAGATAGGTTCAACGGACCTTGCAAGCACTAAAGAAGGGTCATTTAAATCAAATAATACAGCGCCAAGACAATATCTATTATTAAAATCTGCCCCATGATAAATCTCTAACCATCCTTCTTTGGTTTTTATGGGTGCAGCTCCGGCGCCAATTCTGGCACAGTCCCACATACCTGGGCGAGTCTGCATCACACACTTGTGTTGTCCCCAGTGAATCAAATCCAGTGAAGAGGCTTGCCAAATAAAATTTCCCCCAAGTTCAATGCCAGATGGTCTGTGAAGGCAATAATACTTTCCACCAATTTTTTCTTCGAAGATAGCACAGTCCTTATTGTGTGGCGGAATGATCATGCCTGATCGTTCAAAATTTATCCAATCCTCCGTAGTTATTAAACCGACACCTACACCAAATGCTGAAACCTGAGTAAAAGTAAGTACGTATTTACCTTCAATAAAGCTTACCCTACAATCTTCTATCCCGTAGGTTTCAAGTTCTCCTTTTCCAAAAATTTCTGTTTTAAAATTTTGTGGTTCATAAAAATTTATGCCATCATCACTGCAAACCAGCCTTAAATGGGACATGGTGGACAGATACATTTTATCTTTATATTTCACCATCCGAGCATCAGAAAGATCCAAATCAGGGTCAGAAAGAGAAAAAGTAAGTATCTCAATATTATCTTCTTTATTAAGGATAGGAAGAGATACAAAACCTTCATTCTGTTTAGGTCGTTCTGCCACCCGTAAAAGCAACCATGTTTTATTCTGGAAAGAAAACACCCCTGGATTAAGGACACATTCAACGATCATCCCTTCAATACTTGGCCTGACATCACTTGTTAAAATAAAAGGATTTTCAGCAAATCTTTTTACCATGCTTCCTTCTGGCATATTATTAACCATGTTATTTTTTTGGTTGTTCAAAATGAATTAGCGCCCATTTTAAATTTAGGAGAATGAAAATTAATTTCACTCTCCTAAAAAATTAAAATGCTCAAATCATGTAAAATATCATTTTACATCAACGAAGAAATTACAACTTAATGAACTTGACAGAACCGATGTTACGACCATCTACAATAAAGTTGACATAATACATTCCTGCAGGATATCTGTCTGTATTAACATTCAGTTGATTGGAACTTAATTCAAGATTTGAAAGATTATACCCTTCATATTGTCTTCCCACATTATCCATAATTCTTATTTTGACATTTGAATTTACAGGAAAACCATGCTCAATAGTCAAGATATTTGAAACTGGATTAGGTGACAATTTCACATCTCCATACGATGCAATGGCAAAATCTGTCAATCCAGTTGTTCCAGCGGTAAATAATTTTAAAATCTCAGCGCTTGTAAGTGCTTTATTATAAATTTTAACATTATCAAGTGCTCCTGGAAAATACTGACCTCCATCTACATTATTGCTTCCAAAACAAAGGTCTCTGTTCGTACTGTTAAGTTTAGTTGGAACGGGTTTGGTTGCCACTTGCTGACCGTTTACATAGATGATGTTTCTTGTTCCATCATGCACCATAGTAACATGCCACCAATTACCTTTAACCATTTCATTTCCATCACCACTATCCATATCAGAAATAAAAGAAGGAAACTGAGTATTTTTACCATTTGTAGTAAATACAATCTTTAGGTGCTGGGGTAATGATATTTTCCACCGCTCACTCCAATGACCGAAGTTTATCACATAAGCTTCTCCATCTTTTATATTGACATTATCGACTCTTATCCAGAAACTTACAGTAGTAAAGTCAGAAATAAGCTGCACTGAATTTTTTACCAGGACAGAATCCTTATCACCGTCGAACTTTATATTTTGTTTACCTCCTCCGGCAGGGTGAGATGCCTGTTCAAAGATAGGATTACCCCCAATGACACCGTGATTATTATATGGCGTAGCATCATTCGCATTTCCATCAAAAGGATAATGGGCTACCAGACCAGCTTCACCCGTATCTAATGGCTTTGACGTTTTCAGTGTAATCTCTGCAATGTCAGATTTATTTCCTGACAAGTCAAATGCATAGACTTCAAAAGTATATGAAGTTTCGGTTTTCAGACCACCAATAAATTTAGATGTAGCAATATCTGACAGAGAATCTGAAAATAAACCATCCACTAATATGACGTAACCAGCTAGTTTTCTGTCATCAACAGATGGGTCCCATGTCAATAAAACAGAATTTGAGCCGACATTTCCTTTAAGGTTACCTGGCTTTGTAGGTGGTGTTTTATCAGGTGAAGGATCTTGACCTGACGTCGCCTTTATAGTAGATATAAGAGATTCATTACCAGCAGCATCTATGGCAGATACGCCCAAAACGTAACTTGTCAAAGCTTTTAATCCAGTTAAAGCCGTACTTAATCCTGGTACTGTTTTAGTCAATTTACCGTCTAAATAAACATTATATCCTGTAACTGCAACATTATCAGTACTCAATGCCCATGCTAAGTTAATGGTTGTAAAACTAACCGTAGCAGATAAATCTAAAGGTGCAGATGGTCGGATGGTATCAGTAGCCGCTGGTGCAGTAGATTGAGTTTTGTACAGATCAGCTACTTCTGTCGCAGTCAATGCTTTGTTATATATCTGAACCTCATCTAAATCACCATCAAAATAATTTCCTTTGTCAATTGGGTCATACCCAATGCCTAAATTATACTTGGTTTTCTTTAAGGCACCAACAAAAGCTTTTTCATTAACTTTGACTCCATTCATATAAATCTTATCTGCCACACCGTCATGCGTCATAACAACATGTTTCCATTCACCGACTTTCAATTCATTGCCATTCCCTGAATCGACATCATTACAACAGGATGTTGCATTGGTAGTAAATACTGGTTTTCCGTGAGAAGGAAGGGATACTTTCCATCTTTCCTGCCATCCGCCATGCGAGAGAATATATACCTCTCCGGAAGCAGGAAGCTTATTTACCTTTGCCCAAAAACTTACCGATGTAAAATCTGAAGCAAGTTGTACTGAGTTAGCTGCTTCTTGAAAGGCAGTTTTCCCATCAAAATTTCTTGCCTTATTAACTTTTCCAAAACGGTCTTTTGTCCTTTGAGAGCTACCGTAAGAATGATTTTGATAGTTTGTAAGGTCATTATCATTTGTATCAAAGGTATAATTTGCAACCAATGAAGATGAAGATGAAACAACTGCTGTTTTCTGAACATCGAACAATGCTTTTATTTCAACCGCTGTTAAGGCTTTATTAAAAATCATCACGTCATCCATGCTACCATCAAAAAAACTACCATTATCAATAGGATCATAACCTATTCCCAAAGGAAATTTTGTTTTCTTTAAAGCCCCGGTAGTTGCTTTTTGATTGGCCAGCGTACCATTGATAAATATCTGATCCTGAGCACCGTCATGCACCATTGCCACATGGGTCCATTGACCTGGTTTTAACTCATTACCATTGCCAGAATCCATATCGCTACAGCAGGCAGTAGCATTGGTAGTAAATACAGGTTTCCCATGTGAAGGCAGCGATATTTTCCAACGTTCCTGCCAGCCACCATTTGACATTAAATAGGCTTCACCGGAAGCAGGAAGCGATTTCGGATTTACCCAAAAACTAATCGTTGTAAAGTCAGACTGTAAAGCAGCCGAGTTTTCAGCTTTGGCTGCACCATAAATGGCATTATTTGCCCATCCGTGACGGTTTGTTGCTGAAATAGCTTTACTATCAAAAATGGCATTATTTTTAAATTGTGTTGAATCTGTGCCGTTGCCATTCAAAGAGTAATTAGCAACCAAAGCATTTTCAATACCAGGAAATTTAGCCTGATTGGTGTACAAAGCCGTAACTTCCTGATCAGTTAAGGCATAATTGTAAATTTCAATATCATCAAGCTGGCCATCAAAATAACTTCCTTTATCTATTGGATCATAGCCAATCCCTAAAGGATGAATCGTTGATTTTAATGCGCCGGCGTAAGCTTTTTGATTGACCTTTACCCCGTTCATATACATTCTGTCCACCGTGCCGTCATGAATCATAACGACATGTTTCCATACCCCCGGTTTTAATTCATTACCCGTTCCTGAATCCATATCATTACAACAAGATGCAGCATGGGTAGTAAAAACAGGTTTTCCATGGGATGGAAGAGAAATTTTCCATCTTTCCTGCCATCCTCCATTTGATAATAGATATGCCTCTCCCTGAGCTGGTAAAGTACCAACATTCACCCAAAAGCTAATGGTTGTAAAATCAGAATTTAATTGTGCAGAATTTGAAGCGGTAACTTTAGCATTTTTACCATCAAATGATAGTGAACTATTGCCAAAACCAAAACGATCTGTTCTATATGTTGCCCCGGAAACCACTGCGGTATTATTAAAAGTTGAGCCATCTTTGCCAAATTCGTCAAAGCGGTATGAAGCAACTTTGATATTTGGGCTAATCACCGGAGCGGTTGATTGAGCTGTGTAAAGCGCTGTAATCTGAGTGGCAGTCAATGCTTCGTCATAAATCATCACCTCATCAAGTTGTCCGTCAAAGTAATTTCCCTGATCAATAGGATCATACCCAATACCCAATGGACTGGATGTTTTACCTAAAGCACCTGCATAAGCTTTTTCATTCACCTTAACACCGTTCATATACATTTTATCAGTAACACCATCATGTGTCACAACAACATGTTTCCATTCATTGACTTTGAGCTGATTTCCATCTCCGGAATCCATATCATTACAACAAGTTGTAGTACGCACTGTGAATACGGGTTTTCCGTGAGAAGGCAAGGAAATTTTCCATCTTTCCTGCCAACCACCATGAGATAAGAGATATACTTCACCTTGAGCAGGCAATGATTTCACTTTAACCCAAAAACTGATAGTAGTAAAAGCAGATTGAAGTTGGTTACCATTCTTAGCCGTTACAGCACCTTGCTTCCCGTCAAAAGAAATGGCACTATTTGCCCAACCAAATCTATCTGCTGATAAAATAGCCCCATTCGCGGAAGCTTCATTCTTAAAAGCGGAACCATCCCTGGTATTACCCGAAAAACTATATGATGCCACAGGGGTTTGCGAATGCCCCCCTGTTATCATGGCAAAAAGCAGTAAAAATAAAGGTAAAAAACGCTTCATATTTTTGCAATTAATTGGTGAATGAATTATGGTTTGATAAATTGAATACTCTGAATGATTTCTCCTACATCGCTTAATGCTTGGAGAAAATAATTTCCAGCAGGTAAAGCCCCAACGTTTATTTCCATATCTGACATCTCATTTACACGCTTACTTATTAGCTTTTGACCTTTAATGTCAAAAATGGAGATATCTAAAATCTTTGGCTCATTTTCAGTTAAACTAATAAAAAGGGTCTGACTTACTGGATTTGGATAAATCTGGAGTTTAGCTTCAGCACTAATGTTCTTAATTTTAGACACTATTTCAGGAACATACAACTTAGTGACTTCATTGGGATGAAGGCCAAAGTCGAATATTTTGATTTCATCCATTATGCCTTTATAATTGTAAGCGGCATCAGTAGGTAACATCTGTCCTATCAATAGTGGTAAGGTAGAAGTTCTGATACTTCCAGTCTGTGGTTTGAATGTGTTCAATTTTCCATTGACAAAAAGCAGCATAGTCTCGCCATCATAGGAAGCAACGATATGATAAATACTATCTGATGTCAAAACAAAATCACTGTCCAGATCTACTATTCTTGATGTTGTGTTTATGGTCCAGCGAATATTTTTTGATGGCGTCACAGAAAGTTTCCACCTATTTTGCCAACTTCCGTGAGAAAGTAAAAATATCTCCTTATCAGCCGAGAGAATAGGTTTACACCAAATACTAATAGTAATACTATTTTCAACATTTAATTTTGGCTTAAAGGGAACTTCAATATGTTGGGCACCTCCGTTAAAATAATAAGATTCAAGAGGTTTTCCCTTAAAATCAGCCGTCAGAATGGCTCCTTTAGGAACGCCGTTCAATTCATTTCCACTTTTATCATTGGCATTTCCAGCAAAAGGATACCAGGCAATTAATTGTCCTGATCCTTTAAAATCTTTTACTAAAATGTTGATTACCCCTTTAGTAAGCTCCCCTTTCCCATCTTCCACCGTCACATAAATAGGATAAATTCCTTCTTTATCAGGGGCAGTCCATTGTATTGATTTTCCTAAAGCCGTAATTTTACCGCCTCCGGCACTCCAGGTATAGGCTAATGAATCCCCATTTTCATCCTTCGCAAAGCAATCGATAGCAAGCGTTTCATTTTTTCCTGCATATAATTTTGTTGCAAATAAATTTTCAATGACAGGTGCTTTATTAATCTCATTCACTACCTCTAAAACAATACTTAAACTGTCCTCATTTCCATCTTCATCCCTTACCACAACCTTTATCGCCGATTTTCCAATGGTCTGAGGTGCTTTCCATAATACCTCCTTATTTGTACCTGTAATACTTCCCATATCCGTTGACCATTTGAAAGTTAAAGCGGGAGAATCAGCATCTTCAGCGGTACAAAAAACAGCACAGCTTTTTCCTTTTTCTATCTGTTGGATTTGAGACTCAAGCGCTTTAATTCTCGGTGAACTTTTAAAAGAGACTTTGCTTTGACTGTAATCAACGATCCTATTGGCAATAAGCATCTTGCTTTTGTCATAAGTTACCATGCCGCCAGAAGGAGTGACAACAACTATCACCGCTTCCCTGGCAGGAATGATGATACTTACCATACCCGTTTTGTTTTCAGCGATGAATTTTTCTGACAGGGTTTCATATAAATCATGCTGTACATTTCCCACGTCTAACAGAACCGCTTTTGGAGAATCAAAAGGATTATAATAACAATAGGTTGGGAATGAAGCATCGGCATAAAAATCAGTAGCATTTAGATTTAATTGAAGGATTTTATCCACATTGGTTGTGCTGACAATAGATCCTAAATATCCTACAGAAGAACTTCCATAAATAGCTAAATTCGTTGCGGCCCAACCACCTCCCAAAGCATCTCCAGTGGAATAAGGGGTAATATTCTGAAATTTTTGCTTCATAGCTTCATGGGCAATCAGGCTATTCGTATCATTGAATTGAGACCAACCCATTCCGTCTTGTTGATTAGATGGTAAAAAACCAGGATAAAACAATCTGGAAGCATTACTCAGATTGAGCATCCATTTGCCAATCGCTTTAGCAAATCTTTTGTCATATCTTAACATTGGAACCAACGCTGCTGCCTGCTGCACCCCATTCATCAAAAACGCATAATCATTTCCTCCATCATTTGCTTCACCGACCAGACCCGACACATCATAATTCCCCCATTTACCAATAATAGTTCCCCAACCACGCAATGGTCCTCTGTTAAAACACCAATTGACCATTTTTTCAATATTATATTTGGTGCCAATCTCTGCATTCATTTTAGCGGCAACATACGCGCCATAAGGCAGCTGAAGTTCATAGGAAGGATTAGAAGTTAGACCATTCAGATATTCCATTGACCATTCTGCCCCTTTCAGGTATTCTCTATTTTTTGTTTTTTTAAATGCGTGATAGAGCAACCAACTAAATGTACCCGCCGATTCAGGTTCCTTCACTCCATTGACATTGCCTTCCATTGTTTTGAAATTCCATGCTCTGAAATTCATGGATGCTGCTGCCCAGGGAGTTCCCTTTCCACCCATTTTTCTTGTAGCTTCAAGAAACTTATCAGCTACAGACTTAAATTGATAGGTAGCTTCATTATTAAAATCAGGAAATTTGTCATATAACTGATAAAAATAGACGTTTGGCATCACGTCGTACCACCAGTCTCCCCCACTGCCGGCAGAGGAATTATTCAGATAAATATTTTCTCCATTGGCTTTATTGAAAAAATCCTGAACCATAGTCAGTCTGTCCATTCCATAAATATTCCTGATATTCTGGCCTACCAAGACAGCTCCAACCAATGAAGGCAGCACATTTATACCTTCTGAGTTTTGTTTTGAGAAGGTTCCCACATAAGTATGTAATTTTATTTGCTTCTGTAAAGGATAATTAATACCATTGGAACTGTATGAAACTAATGGAAGAAACGTTCCGCTTTTATTACTGTCGTATATGAAAGAATCGTATTTGATGGCAACCATTTTCCAGTCCCTCATAAGATAAGGCTCAGGTTGTTGAGGCATGGATTCAATACGAGAAATATTAATCTGGCCTTGTTGTCCGGCTAAGAAAGTAGTGAAAATCAATAATAAAAACAGTAATTTATATTCAAGGAATTTCTTCATTAGTAATTAGGGTTTTGTAACAATGAAGGATTCAGGTCTATTTCCGTTTGAGGGATGGGGAACACCTCATGTTTACCTTTTTGGAAACCTGGTAATGATTCTGCGGCTATGCCCCATCTAACGAGATCAAAAAACCGATGCAGTTCGAATCCAAGTTCTGTTTGTCGTTCACGTCTTAGAGCCTGTCTTAATGTAGTTTGATTTGTTGATGTTATGACAGGCAATGCACCCTGCACTGTTGTTTGGGCTCTTGCTCTTGCTCTAACCATTTCAAGTGGAGCAAGTGCTTCCTGCATTCTACCTAATTCAATTAATGCCTCTGCTTCCCATAGCAGCACTTCCGCATATCTTATGGCAGGATAATTAATGTCCCCATCTGCTTTTTGGGTCAATTCTGAATTAGGCTGCAAAAACTTTCGGGGGCTATAGGTAGTGGAAGAAAATGAATTTTTGTAAATCAACCCAAAGTATGGGTCATTATTCATTGCCACGGTAAATTTAAGCCTCGGATCATTAGGCTCGAAAACACTTACGTAGAGCGGAGTAACTTCGGCAAAGCCATAACCTAAGAATTTTATGGAAGCCCACCATTGGTTAATAAAATTGCCCACGCCCAATTCCAAATTGGTATGCTGTATTTCCCAAACAGATTCCGAATTGTTTTGAGATAATTTCAAGAAATTCTCTCTATAATCCTTTACTAGTTTATATAGGTTTAATCCTTTTATTTTTGAAGTATATTCAAGAACCTTGTTATAATCTTTGACATATAAACTGACCTTTGCAGCTAGTGCCAAAGCAGCTCCTTTTGTAGCCCGACCTGTATTTGAAACATTATGGGAGAGAGGAAGCAGATTAGCCGCTTTGTCACAATCGCTTAATATTTGCTTATATATATCCGCTTTGGAACTTTTCTTTATTTTCAATTGATCTGGGGGCGTCACTTTAAGATACAAGGGAACATCCCCGAAAACCTGCGTGAGTAAAAAGTAATAATATGATCTTAAAAAAAGTGCCTCCCCGATAATCTGATTTTTTGCTATTTCCGGCATATTAACTTTTGCAATATTATCAAGTACCAGATTGCATTGGGTAATGCCTTTATATTGCAATTTCCAGTAACTATTCAGCTCCTCTGTACGTGGAGTATAAGAAAAAGTTTCCATCTCCACAATACCAGGCCTCGAACCATCACCTCCGGGAATAGCAGCATCACCTGTTACTTCAGCAAATGCCCATAAAAAGTTGTTATTAGCGTTATTGAAAAGTAAAGGATTATAAGCGGCATTGATGGACTGAACTGCATCATTTTCCGTTTGAAAAAATGATCCTGCGTCCAATATGGCTATGGGCTCTTTATCCAAAATTGCCTCGCATGACAAAAGTTGCAATAAAACTAAAATAATCGCAAACCTCATTTCACTTTTCATAAAAACTATGTTATACATTGTCAATCAATATTATCTAAAAGTCAACCTTAATTCCGGCAACAAAAGTGCGGGGAGAAGGAACTGTGCCCCAGTCGATACCAACAGCTAAATCTGATGATAAGCCAAGCCCCCGGGTATCATTGGCATTCGCCTGAATTTCAGGATCCAGGCCAGGATATTTTGTAAAGGTGAGTGCGTTTTGTACCGTTAAATAAACCCTGAATGCCATGATCTGATCTAAGCGGAGTAATTTTTTGAGATCATATCCCAATGAAATGTTCCTGATTCTCATGTAGGAACCATCATAAAGAAATCGTGTGGACGGTCTTCTATTACCGTTTCTGTCATCAATACTTACTTTAGGAATATTGGTATTTGTATTATCGGGTGTCCATCGGTTTAGAATATCAGTATAAGAATTAAAGCCTCTCGATTGTGTTTCGTAAGCAAAATTTCCATAAAGAAAATAGATGTCGTTACCCTGAACACCTTGAATCAAAAGGGAAAAATCAAGATTTTTCCAATTGAAACCACATTGCATGCCATAAGTAAAATCAGGGAATGGATTTCCGGCATGAAAACGATCTTTATCGTCAATGACCTTGTCATTATTGATATCCCTGAATTTGATATCACCTGGTCTTGTATCTTTTGATTGAAATGGACTGGCAGCAATTTGTTCCTGCGTCTGAAAGATTCCCTCCATATCCCACAGGAAAAATGAACCTATTGGCCTACCCTGCTCTGTTTTTGTCAATGGACCATCAGAGAGCCCGAATCCACCGAGTATAGGTTCGCTTCCGGCAATAGATAAAACATTATTTCTAACGATGGAAAAATTAGGCGTAAAGTTATAGGAGAAATTTTTAGATCCAGACCTGTAAGCTAATGCAACCTCCATACCTCTATTCTCTATAGACGCCGCATTTACGAAAGGCGGTCTTTGCGAACCACCCGATTGTGGTATTGGAACTCTGACAAGCACATCGTCTGATATTTTTTTGAAAAAATCAACGACAACTGTCAGTTTATCCTCCCAAAAACCTAGATCAAATCCCAGATTAGCTTGCGTACTTGACTCCCATTTAATACCACTATTTCCTGTTTCCAGAATAGAGGCACCAGTTACTATCCTATCTCCAAAAGTATAAACGCGTTCACCCGTATTTACTAGGGAGCTATATGGATAAACACCTATCTCCTGATTACCTAGCTTTCCCCAACTGGCTCGAATTTTCAATTCCGAAATGAAATCACTCCCCTTTAAAAATGATTCATTAGAGACAATCCATCCTGCAGAAATGGATGGAAAAATACCCCATCTATTATCTTTTCCAAATCTGGAAGAACCATCTTTTCTGACGGCTGCACTTAAGAGATATTTATCATTATAGTTATAGGAAGCCAGTCCAAAGTAGGAAACTAAACTCCATTCAGTTGCAATACCTGAAACGCCAACATTTTTTATGTCATCAGCCACAGAGGCATTAAGGTAACGGAATAAAGGATCAGTTCTTCTAAAATTATTGGCAGATGCTCCAAGATAATCGGTACGATTTTGAATAACCTCAGTACCTAACAAAGAAGAAATTTTGTGTTTACCGAACTTTTTATCGAATGTAGCCGTCGAATTCCAAATTAAATTTTGATTAAAAACCCTTCCTTCGTTTAGGGAAGTAGGATTATAAATTGCATCTGAGAGGTATTCTTTAAATAATTTATCTTTTTCAAAACTAAAATCACCACCTAAAGTAGTTCTAATTTTCAATCCCTTTACCAAATTTAATTCGGCATATATATTTCCAAAAATCCGACTTCTGTTTATTTGCCAATCTGTATGATCTATCAGCACCAATGGATTAGCATTACCGTCACCATAAAGTACGGGGTCACCTAACTCCGAGGTAACATTTATATCTGACCCATCTTTATTTTTGCCTGAAAAGACTGGTGAAGCTATTAAAGCATATCTTACAGCACTCAATTCATTTCCAGGACCAAAACCATCACCTGAGGCGCCTATCACTTTTCTGGAAGTGTGCCCAAATGAAAGATTATTTCCCAATTTAAGCCACTTATTCCCTGTTTCCCCGTTGATTCTAACCTGGTACTTTTTAAAATTCTGCCCCCTGAAAATACCATCCTGGTCCTGGTAATCTGCAGAAACATACACATTACTATTATCCGTTCCTGACATTGCTGATATAGAAAACTGACGAATGGGTGCATTGGAAAAAACGCGATCCAGCCAATTAACATCTGGCAAGGTATCCAAAATGGCTGGATTATAAGTTGAAATTTGATTTGCAGGATTCCTAAGTTTATTGGCATTGGTGATTGCCTCATTTCTAATTAAAAGATAGTCCCGGGCGTTTAATAACTCTGGCAGCCTGATTGGAGTTTGTACACCACTGGAAGAATTAAATGAAAAGGAAGTTTTTCCCGTTTTACCCCGCTTCGTAGTGATGAGAACGACTCCGTTTGACGCTCTTGAGCCATAAATCGCAGCTGATGCACCATCTTTCAAGACTTCAATGAATTCGATATCATTTACAGAAAACATATTAATATTACCTGAAGTGGGCACCCCATCGACAATAAATAAGGGGTTATTGTTACCTAAAGTTCCGGCGCCTCTTATTCGTACAGCCACATCGTCACCAGGAGAACCAGTAACCTGAGTCACAGAAATACCGGGTGCTTGACCTTGTAGTGCTTGCTCAATACCTGAAACCACAAGTTTTTCTACATCTTTTGTCTTTATGGATGAAATAGCTGAAGAAACATCCGTCCTGGTTTCTTTGCGATAACCGGTAATGATTATATCATCCATTAATCTGGATTCTTCCTCCATAGTAACATCTATCAGTGATTTTGCACCAACCGATATTTCAAGCACCTTATAGCCTAGATAATTGAATACTAAAATGGAATTGCTTGATTTGACTTTCAAAGAATAACGTCCTTCAACATCCGTAACCGTCCCATTATCCGTATTTTTTTCTATTACCTCCACGCCAATCATAGGATTCCCATCTATTTCTTTAGCCATTCCTTTTACGGTTATTGACTGGGCAGTTATCATGAATGATATCAAAGTTAATAATGAAGTAAACCAAAATTTAATAGTGTTACTTTTAGCTTCTGATGTAAAATCATAAAAGAACCTCATGACATGTGCATTTAATTTTTATTGTGCTAAGGCAAATTTATTTTATTTATTACCTATAAAATGATGCTTTAATGATATTATTCAATACTTTTATGAAATACATCGAATTTAAACCAAACTTATGGGAACTTTACGAAATGCCTATCTCCATTAAATATTAGATTATAACAAAAACGCTTGAGATATGAATGTTTTTCATGAAAATACCCCACTGAAAGAAAATGATGTTTGTGTTGTTTTAGATTCCTCAAATAATGGATTTGACTATCCAATTCATAACCATCCAGAAGTAGAAATCAACCTTGTTTTGGGCATGTCCGGCAAAAGAGTGGTTGGAGATTCCACCGAAAGCTATTATGAAAATGACCTGGTAATTATTGGTCCTTATGTTTATCACAAATGGTATGGAGATGAAATTCTTTTAACCAGGAATGAACCCTATCGTGTTATCACAATACAGTTTGATGCAAAACTTTTTTCAACTTCATTATTGTTGAAAGACAGTTTTTTTAGTATTCGTAATTTATTGAAAGAGTCCTCAAGAGGCATTCATTTTACTGGAAAAACTTTTGAAAAAGCGAGTAAAATTATGATTGAGATGACTGAAAATAAAGGTTTTGATAACACTATCTCCTTTTTAAAACTACTCCATTTACTTTCAAAAGGGTTAGATAGAAGATTTCTTTCTTTTCTTGACTTTGAAATATCAAGTTCGCGAATGAATAATCATCGGATTCAGATTGCGTATGCTTGTATCATGCAGCATTATACCGATTCAGCTTTCAAAATGAAGGATGTGGCATCAAAGTTACAAATGAGTGAAACTGCTTTTAGTCATTTTTTCCAGAAACAATCTTTCAGATGTTTTAGTGATTTTCTTATTGATCTCAGGCTGGCTAAAGCTTGTAAACTAATTCTTGAATCAGACATGACCATTAGTGAAATAGGATATAAATCAGGTTTTAATAACCTGTCAAATTTCAATCGTTTATTTAAAAAATATAGAGGCTTCTCACCCAAAGAATTCAGAAAAAAACACTTTCAAAATCTAGATTTTACCTGGGATAAACAAGTAACTCCATGGCAATTTGTGCCATCAAATGAAAATGAAATTGACATTTTGAAGCCAGTAGAATATTCTACAAAAATTCTTCATTTATGATATTGAAGAAGATGAAAGATAGTCGGTATAGAATAGAGTTTATCTCGATAGTTTCGCGATTATATAAGGTTCAGTTGCCTTTTCAACGATTCTATTTCCATTTGCAAGGCTATATTTTTTTGAATTTCAA
>JBMLQR010000237.1:0-1051 GCA_049241465.1 Saprospiraceae bacterium
TCGGGGAGAAGACGCGAGGCATCGCGTCTCTACATGGCACAACGGACCCTAATGGGATGGATGACCTGATGGTGGGGTTCTATTGTTTCGACAATAGGGAAATACACCTGGATCATGAGAAGGCGAATGCCATTCGCCCCTACAATAATGGAATAATATAATCCGTGAAATCCCATAATCCTTAAAATCCGTGATTCAAAACCAGGTGGTAGGGTAAATTTTACCTATAGAGCAAAAAAAAAGAGGCTACCTTTTTAGATAGCCTCTTTAACAAAATATAACTTATTTGATTAATTCAAATCAAAGCGATCCAGGTTCATCACTTTTGCCCATACTTTAACAAAATCTTTAACAAACTTAGATTTTGCACTTTCAAAGCCATATACTTCAGCATAAGCACGAAGTTCTGAATTGGAACCAAAAATTAAATCTACTCTGGTACCCGTCCATTTCAAATCACCCGTTTTTCTATCGCGACCTTCAAAAATATTTTGATCGTCTGACGTTGCTTTCCAGGTAGTATTCAGATCAAGTAAATTGATAAAAAAGTCATTAGAAAGTACGCCTGGGTTTTTGGTAAATACCCCATGGTGTGAGTGATCGAAATTGGTATTCAAAGACCTCATTCCTCCTATCAGCACGGTCAATTCAGGTGCTGATAACTTTAGCAATTGAGCTTTATCAATTAACAACTCCTCCGCAGACATATTTTTAGTTATGGCTTTTTGGTAGTTTCTAAATCCATCTGCCATAGGTTCAAGAACAGCAAATGAATCAACATCAGTGTGTTCTTGCGTAGCATCACCACGACCAGGAGTAAAAGGAACATTCACATTTTCACCAGCCAAAGAAGCTGCTTTTTCAATGGCAGCTCCACCAGCTAATACAATCAGATCGGCCAGGGAAATACCCTTTCCATCTTTTTGAGCCTGGTTGAAATCAGCCTGAATTTTTTCAAGAGCATCAAGTACTTTTGTCAACTGAGCTGGATTATTTACCTTCCAGTATTTCTGTGGAGATAATCTTACTCTGGCACCATTTGCCCCACCTC
>JBMLQR010000238.1:0-3119 GCA_049241465.1 Saprospiraceae bacterium
GTTCCACTGGAAGCCTGACTCAAAGAACCTCCACTACCTACCTGAAGATTTCCCCGTGTAATTAAGGTAGCCCCAGTGTAGGTATGGTCCTTGGTCAAGGTCAACAAGCCGGCCCCTGCTTTGGTAAAACTTGCCTGGTTTCCACTGATGATACCCTCATAAGTGGATGTTGCAGATACGTCAATATTGGCATTCCGGTTCTTTGCCAGGGTCAGATTTCCTGTCCCTGTCACGGAAGTTCCTTTAATAATCATGTTACCCGTTAGGGTGTCGCTGGTCGCAAAATTTGCATTGAGGGCAATGGCTCCTCCGTAAATACCTATGGGACCTGCAATAGTATTGGGAGAACTAATCGTTACTGGTGAAGTATTTGTCATAATAACAGCACCTGAGGAATCTGACATTTGGTCGTAATAGCCAAGATTTAATCCTGTAATGGAAGTAGAATTATTTATAACTAAATAATTATAAATACCTCCTATATTGAGGGCACTTGGCGTATTGTTATGCGTCCAGATCAAATCAGCGTCGTAAGAGCCTGCATCAGGTACTAAATAGACTTTGCCGGTTCCAGAGTAAACAATACTTATATCATTACTCCCTGTAACCTGATCGGCAATGAAAATTAAATCTCCACTGCCTGTATTTACATTAGAGCCAACCGTTGTTATACCTTTTGCTCCAGTATATCCATTCCCTCCCCAGGCTAAAACATCTCCACCATTCGTAGTTATATTACCATAGAAATCCAGCGCATTTGCATTATACCCATTTGAACCAATAGATGGACCATTACCTACGGGCAATCCGTTCCAGGTATAACTTCCTCCATTAGTATTGGAACCTCCTAACCATATATGTCCCCCATTGGTAGAAATAGTTCCAAACTGGGAAATACCTCCGTCGTTGTTAGTATTATCAAAATCAGACCAAAGCACAACATTTAATAATCCCGATCCAGTGGCTGAAATGGAACCCCAGTTAATAACTCGTGAATGGCCCTGCATCGTTAATGTTCCGGTTCCGCTCGATTTATTTACCGTAATACCTGATTGAATTTCAATACTTGGATTATTAGTGAGGATTCCTTTAAATAGAATATCTCCATTAGCAGAACTGGTTAAATTGGCCCCGACACTAATAGTACCAGCATAAAGCGATATCGGTCCTGCTACCGTTAAAGTAGTATTAGGGTATATACTTGCTGTATTGCCCGCTTTACCTATCGTTAAGCCGCTTATGGTCTGTCCATTTTGGTTCCATAGAAACAAATTGGTATTAACATTTTGTCCAAAACTGTTCGAAGCAGGTCTCCAGTTTATAGTTCCAGAAGTAGCTAAACTGGGGTTAGTAGTAAATTGATACCTATCATACTGAATGATGATGTTACTGGAGCTTTGGGTAACAGCACTTGAGGCTTTAGATCCCAAATAGAAATTTGATCCCACTAACCAAATACCGTTTACAACCCCTCCATCTTGTTTGCCTAATAACTGAATGGGGCCGCTCCTGGCTAAAATATTGGTTTCACCTCTAAACACGGCATCATAATTATCTGATATTCTCTGAGAAGTGCTGATGGTAATTCCACCCCCTTCTCCAGTTGCTATCAAGGATAGAGCACTTTCAGCTTCAATACCCCAGGCTTCACCATTTATTCCTGTTGCTTTACCAATTAACCGTATGGCGTCCGCAGTAGTATTTGCAGAAGTTACCGTGAGGGCTCCGTATGAATAAAGTCCCGAATTATGAGTACCTCCCCAAGATTGAGAAAAGCCATCTAAGGTAACCGTACCAGTACCACTATTAATTGAACCTGTGGTTAAATTCCAGAAGCCCATACCCCAGGAACCTGCAGAGGTACCTATTGCGTATGATTTTCCACGCATGATGATATTTCCTCCTCCAGAATTCAGATTTACCGTACCATCTACCCTTAATCCCTCATAGGGAAAATTACTGGTTCCCAGTGCATAATCACTACCCTGATTATTTCCCCCACCTACAATTATATCACCGCCATTGGTGGTGACAGTAAGTCCAGAACCAAATAAAATATATCCGTTAGTCGTTGAATCAAAATCGGTGGCATTATCTACATTCGATGCAAGCAGGACATCCCCTCCGGTGGAAGATATAGTCGTTGCAATGGTATTAACAATATGTGTTTTTGAAAGAACTTTGAAAGTATTGGCCGTTGTGTTTAGAATATTTGCACTAAAGGTCACTTTGTTTGCTTCAATGGCAACATCTCCTAATAACAGTTTTCTCTGTATAATGGAATCGCGGATATTCACTGGGCTACTGTTTGTTTTAATGACACCATTTTCATAGACCCAGGTTGATCCTTCTGCATCTCCACCTGAACTTACGATGGTCAAATCACCTGTCCCAAAAGCGGTGCGATAAATAGCATGAGCCTTATTGGCAGCTAAAACGGGCACAAATACGGTCGTTGATTCATCGCCATTAACCCGAACATTGGATTCACCACCGACCAGCGTTGTTAGTCCGGTACTATTCAATTCAAAACCACTAAACAATCTAGCTATGCCGCCAGTTCCCATAGTTAAAGTAGGCGTCGGAGAACCTGAAATTTTAATGTCCCCACCGGTACGTGTACCTATGGCAGCACTTTTTCCTGCATTGACTGTAATAGCATTTGCGGTAGTATTCGACGTAGAAATATTCTGGGCGATGGTAAGATCTCCGGCCAAGGTTTCAACCAAAACCGTGCCACTAGAATGTATCCCACTTTTTGTACCCACGGTGCCTACGGTTAATCCTCCGCTCGCGTCGGTAAAGCTTAATGAACCCAGTCTGGTACTACTTTCACCACCTGCCAGCGTAGCTATGTTATTACTGGTATTATTTAGCGTAAAAGTACCCGTGCCATGTAAGCCAAGATTACTGGCTACGATGGGCAGTGTCTGGGTAACAGCCCCAGAAGCATGAAGGTTAATACTATTATTAGTTGCCGTCAGAGCACCCCCTATGGTCATGGCACCCCCATGAAAAGTCATTGGAGCTGCGGCCGTTAAAGCTGAACTAATTGTTAATGCGGCAGTATTACCCACTTTTCCCGAGGTAAATGCACTAACGGTGCTAATATCGAGATT
>JBMLQR010000239.1:0-1391 GCA_049241465.1 Saprospiraceae bacterium
AAAGTATTAATTCTTTCCGTTATTGAAAACGCCAGAATCTTTCGTTGGCAGACCTTCCTTTTCAGTTGTCATTTCCACCGTACCTTTTATAGTTAACGTATGCGTATTATTAGTCTTTTCGTTTGTAACGATAGTAACCGTTTTGGTGAAAGCACCTATACGCTGCGTATCATATTTAACTTTAATTTCAGCAGAAGCACCAGGTAAAATTGGCTCTTGAGGATAAGTAGGCACGGTACAACCGCAACTTCCCGTAGCTGAAGTAATCACTAAAGGACCTGCACCCGTATTTTTGAACTTAAAAGTACGCAAAGGATCAGCACCTTGTTTGATGGTACCATAATCTACAACCTCTTTATCGAAAGTAATTTTTGCTCCATCATCAGATTTAGCTGGAGAGGACTGTGCCTGAAGTGAAAACACACTTATAAGACTAAGTGTTAACATAAATGCAAACTGCTTCATCGTAATACTTTTTGAAATTAATTAAAAATAAAATACAAAAATAAATCAAAACAAGTGAAAAATCAAACTTTTAGCTTCCCCTAAGGTTAATGGATAGTTAATAACTGAATGAATAGTTTTGTTCAAAGAAGTAGTTTGTTCTAATAAAGACCTATATTTGACACAAATAATCAATCGGGATAACTCATGCAGATTATCATTTTAGATAACCACTTAATAAGTAAAGCATTATAATCTCTAATTAATAAGCACTTTGCTATGGTTGATAAGTTTTCTATGCAAGAAAATAGGATAAAGACCGGACACACTAAGGATACGGTCTTATCTGACTTCAGAATTTGCTGCATTAGCAGAGAATTAAGTGTATTAATACGGAAAGAAGTTCTTACCGGTAAGGCAAAATTCGGCGTTTCGGCTGATGGTAAGGAAGTTCCCCAGGTAGCCTTGGCGCGTGTCTTTAAAAAAGGAGATTGGAGGTCTGGTTACTATAGAGATCAAACCTTAATGCTCGCTTTGGAATTAGCTACGCCTGAGTCTATTTTAGCCCAACTTTATGCGGATACTTATAACGACCCTTTTTCAAAGGGAAGACAAATGAATAGTCATTTCGCTACACCGATGATTGATTCCTCTAATGGTGAGTGGCTAAATCAGATGAATCAGTATAATTCTGCTGCGGATGTATCATGTACTGGGGGGCAAATGGCCAGAGCCTTGGGCTTAGCTTTTGCCTCAAAAAAATATAGAACCAACCCGTCTTCCGATAAAAATAAATTTTCTAATAAAGGAAATGAGGTCTGTTTCGTTACTATCGGCGAAGCATCAACGTCTGAAGGAGTATTCTGGGAAACAATGAATGCCTCTGCCGTTCTACAAATCCCCCTTGCAGTTTCTGTGTGGGATGATGGTTACGGAATATCTGTTCC
>JBMLQR010000239.1:1491-2746 GCA_049241465.1 Saprospiraceae bacterium
GCGCTAAATATTCCCGTTATACCACCCACTTATGGTGACAAGCCTGTATTTCATGCTGGACATGAGATTTTAAATATATTTTTCGATAAAGCGCTGGAGAAAAATAAAGATTTATTTGCCTTTGGTGAGGATGTAGGAAAAATAGGCGACGTAAATCAAGGTTTTGCTGGTTTACAAAAAAAATATGGCGAAGACAAGGTTTTCGATACCGGTATCAGAGAATGGACTATCATGGGCCAGGCGATAGGCATGTCTATGCGAGGATTAAGAACCATAGCTGAAATTCAATACCTTGACTATCTTATTTATGGTTTACAACCGCTTTCTGATGATTTAGCTACCCTTCGATATAGGTCAGGCGGTCTTCAGCAAGCGCCCACCATCATTAGAACCCGTGGGCACAGACTTGAGGGAATATGGCACTCGGGGTCTCCAATGGGCATGATAATCAATTCTTTAAGAGGAATGTACGTGTTAACTCCACGAAACATGACCCAAGCAGTAGGTATGTACGCAACCATGTTGCAATCAGATGACCCAGCTATCTTGATTGAATGCTTAAACGGTTATCGGTTAAAGGAAGCTTTGCCACAAAATATTGGCACGTTTACTGTTCCCATTGGTATTCCTGAAATACTTAGAGAAGGAAGTGATGTAAGCTTAGTAACGTATGGATCCTGTGTGAGAATTGCTGAGGTTGCTTGCAAAGAATTAGCAAAACATGGCATAGCGGTTGAACTTATCGATGTACAGACCTTGTTACCTTTTGACATTCATCAAATGATCAAAGTTTCCTTACAGAAAACGAATACCTTAGTTATATTGGATGAAGATGTGCCTGGAGGTGCTTCTGCATTTATCCTTCAGCAAATTTTGGAAATTCAGAACGGCTATCATTTTCTTGATGCTGCACCATTAACCATAACGGCTCAAGAGCACAGGCCACCTTATGGTTCCGATGGCGATTATTTTTCTAAACCCAATGCAGAAGACGTTTTTGAAAAGATTTACCAACTTGTTAGAGAGAGAAATCCGTTAAAATACCCTGAATTATAAATAAAAAGAGGGAAAAACGCTTCATTTTTCCCTCTTTTTATTGGATTTACCTGTTTATTTCCCCTTTTTCAACAGCTCATTTATTATTTTAATTTCCTCATTTAACTGCTGGAAAGATTTGGCATATCTATCTTCCCAGGCGGCTATTTTTTCTGTTTCCTTATTTGATGCGAGATATAAGAATCCAGGAAGCATCCAG
>JBMLQR010000240.1:0-3541 GCA_049241465.1 Saprospiraceae bacterium
ATTGAAGGACACCTTCCCCGCTCTGTTTCGATGTCGTAGAAAATATATGAAATACCTGAAAAATTAAATAGGCAAGCATAACACCCATTAAAGAACCCATCCATACATCCTCTACAAAATGTTGAATTAAATACACTCTGGAAGCAGCCACCAAAATAGCCAGAGAAAAGAACAAAAAAATCTGCTTCTTTGAATGACTGGCAAAAAAAGCTAATATGGAAAAAACGGCGAAAGCTGACATAGTATGACCTGAAGGAAAACTGGAAAAACCTGTATGCAAAACTACCCCATCTACCTTTTGAAGGTCATTAAATACAGGTTTATCCTGAAAATAATGGACTGGTCTTGGTTGTTTAAAGTTAGCTTTTGAAATATACGAGGTGATGGGAACTAAAATGCTCAATAACAATACAACATAAAAGGCTCTGTATTTAAGCTTTGTAAATAAAACGGCTAAGGCAAAAATATAGGCAGGCCAATCGCCCAAAAATGTGATCGATTTAAAAAAAACATCCAGGTATACATGGTGAAACCTATCTAATAATAGAAACTCCTGGCCTTTAGGAAAAAAAAACAAGTAGATTAATAATACAACCTGCCAAAAAGCAAAAAAAGTGAAGAAAAACCAATTATTTTTTAGAAATTCCATTCCTTTTAAATTTAAATATACCTGGCAGTGAAAAGGATAAACTTGAGTCATTCATAGCTAACCAGGTAAGCACCATAGCTACAGGAAACAAAATAATATTTGGCAACCAAGCGGCAGCAATGGCCGGAATAATAAGGCTTTCTGCCACTTTTCTACAAACGATAGTTAAGACAACAAAAATCATAAAAAACAAGGTGGAAATTAAAATGGGGTATCCAAATCCACCTTTTCTTACGATGGCTCCCATTGGGGCACCTATTAAAACGAATAAAAAGCAAGCAACAGCGATACTATATTTTGCATTTAAATCATAAATATGTTTAACTCTGGAATCATTTAATTGTCTCACCGATTCAGCCGTTGCGCCAGATTGGGTTCCAATGGTACGAATAATACTTTTTGCTTTACTCGACAACTGCGTTTGTTCGAATGGATCAAAGGTACTGAGCAGACTTTTAACGGTATCAAATTTTATTTCAGGTAACCTCTTGGCCGGCGTACCCAAATCAACCTGATACTTATATGGATCGGGATCGGGGGAAGAAGTCTCTTCATTTTGACTACCCGGTTTAGAATATGACGGATTGCTCTCAGGGGGAATATCGGAGGTAACGGCTTCAGGAACTTTAGCAAGATATAAGGAATCTGTTTTTAGATACGGTAAAAAACCAACCATATAATTCCCCATTTCCTTACCTTTTTTATCCATATCGCGTGAAATTGAATCAACCGCCATAGCTAATTCTCCACTACTCATCATAGAACGATTCCCTTTAAACAGACCTTCGTTTGTTCTCGACAATTCGAATTCGCTTAAATCAAAAACCTTTTGCCACCTTGAAAACTGAGTTCTGGTAAAAGGATATTTGCCTTCTCCCGGAGATAAATTATTACCATTTTCAATGTATTGCATACCATTTTCAAGAATCATCACCATATATTTACCATCTTCGGTAATGACAAGTTCACCATTTTGAGCTTTAACGGTTTTGTATTTGCCAACATTTGATTCCGTATGATCGTATATTAGCACATCCTCAATAGATTTACCATCTGATTTTTTTGTCCCTATATGAATGGCATACCCCTCAAGATCATCGTTGAAAATGCCCGTTTCCAATCTTAATGCAGGCTTTTTCTGTTTTATATCAAACATCCTGGAACCAAATTTCAGATTGGCGATTGGAATAAGAGTATTCGAGCAATAAAGAGAAAAAAGGATAGAAAACAACCCGAAAAAAAGGATGGCTCTCATTATTCTAAAAAGAGAAATACCCCCTGATTTAAAACTTGAAAGTTCAAAAAATTCCCCCATTGAGCCAAGGGTCATTACCGAGGCCAGTAAAATACCCAATGGCAGAGACATGGGAATAATACCGACACTCCGGTAAAAAAGGAGTTCCAAAACCAACCATATACCTAAGCCCTTTCCTGCAATGTCATCAATATATAACCAAAGCATTTGCATCACCAAAACGAAAGAGGCGATTAAAAAAGAAACAATAAAAGGAGGAAGGAAACTCCTCAACACCAATCGATCTATTTGCTTCATTTGCCAAAATTAAACAAAAGCGTCGTTAAAAAATAAACAAATTTTTCCCCTTTACTTTGCTTAAAAATGGTATTTTTAATTATACTTATCTGTTTCATAACTTTAATTGATTTTTATGCTTTTAAACCGTTTAAATTTATTCACTCTACTCCTTATTAGTAGTCATTTCTTAATAGCGCAATACCCTGCCAGCTCCGCAAAGGAACGTTTGGATAATGCAATGAAAAGAGCTGACCTTCGTAAAAATTCCGTAGTCAGTGGTTTGTCATTTCAATCTATCGGACCTACTGTGATGAGTGGCAGAGTGTCGGACCTGGAGGTTAATCCAAATGATCCTACTCAATTTTATGTAGCTTATGCTTCCGGGGGACTATGGAAAACAGAAAATAATGGACGTACTTTTAAGCCTTTATTTGACAAGGAAATAGTCATGACTATAGGCGATATTGCCGTAGATTGGGCCAGAAATACCATTTGGGTAGGAACAGGCGAAGTAAATTCAAGCAGGTCTTCCTACGCTGGTTTGGGAATGTACAAAAGTACAGACGGAGGAAATACCTGGGCCTTTAAAGGCCTTCCTGAATCTCACCATATTGGTAGAATACGCCTCCATCCTAAAGATCCCAATAAGGTTTGGGTAGCTGTTTTAGGACATCTTTATTCGCCAAATGAGGAAAGAGGCGTGTTTATGACGGAAGATGGTGGACTTAGCTGGAAACACACCTTGAAAGTTGACCCACTGACAGGGGCCGTCGATTTAATTGGAGACCCTTCTTCTCCACAGATTCTTTATGCAGCTACTTGGACTAAATCGAGAGAAGCATGGGATTTTGTAGAGTCCGGAAAAGGATCAGCCATTCATAAAAGTACAGATGGAGGTAAGACATGGCAAAAAATTACCGCTGCAAATACAGGTTTTCCAGACGGTGAAGGTTTGGGAAGAATTGGTTTAGAGGTAACGCAAAATCAAGGAAAAACCGTTCTCTTCGCAGCTATCGACAATTATTTCCGGCAAGAAAATAAATCTTCTGCCAATGTTGACGAACTTACCAAGGTATCATTGAGAACTATGTCCAAAGAAGTCTTTTTGACTCAAAAGAAATATCTGATAAAGGACTTTTTACAAAAAAATGGCTTTCCCTCTCAATATACGGTTGAAAAAGTTTTAGACTTAGTCAAAAAAAATGAGATTACTCCTTTGAACCTCGTTGAATATACGGAAGATGCCAATTCTGCCCTTTTTGACGCTCCCGTGCATGGTCTTGAAGTGTATCGTTCTGATGATATGGGCAAATCCTGGAAATTAACCCATGAAAAAGGGTATTTAGAAAACGTACATT
>JBMLQR010000240.1:3641-7512 GCA_049241465.1 Saprospiraceae bacterium
ATGGGCAAATCCTGGAAATTAACCCATGAAAAAGGGTATTTAGAAAACGTACATTATACCTACGGCTATTATTTTGCTCAAATTCGTGCGGCCAGCGTAAATCAATTGTATGTTTTAGGTGTTCCTGTACTTTCCTCTGAAAATGGCGGAAAAACGTGGAAATCGATTAATGGAGATAACGTGCATTCCGATCATCATGCCCTTTGGGTAAATCCCAAAAAACCAGGACATTTGATCCTTGGTAATGATGGAGGGATAAATATTTCTTATGATAATGGTGAACATTGGATAAAATGCAACACGCCAGCCTTAGGTCAGTTTTACCATGTGGCTGTTGATATGGCAGAACCTTACAGAGTCTATGGCGGATTGCAAGACAACGGGGTTTGGATGGGTCCCAAAACCAATAAGCCAAATACAGAATGGCATGATTCGGGTGATTATCCCTTTAAATCGATCATGGGTGGCGATGGTATGCAAGTTGCCATTGATACCAGAGATAATGAAACGGTATATACCGGATTCCAATTTGGAAATTATTTTAGAATAAATACAAAAACCGGTCAAAGGAAGGGAATTACGCCTAAACATGCCCTGGGAGAACGGCCATTGAGATGGAATTGGGAAACGCCCATTCATTTATCTATCCATAATCAGGATATTCTTTATATGGCATCCAATAAAGTACACCGATCTTTTGATCAAGGCGATTCGTTCAAAGAAATAAGCGGAGATTTAACGAAAGGGGGAAAGAAGGGAGACGTTCCCTTTGGTACCATTTCCTGTATTCACGAATCACCGGTTACCTTTGGAT
This sequence comes from Saprospiraceae bacterium, assembly GCA_049241465.1. GTDB lineage: Bacteria > Bacteroidota > Bacteroidia > Chitinophagales > Saprospiraceae > BJGN01. The sequence continues at coordinate 4,456 of JBMLQR010000240.1, forward strand.
TAATTTACGTAGGTACCGATGATGGTATGATACACCATAGTCCTGACGGGGGTACTACATGGAAAAGACTGGACGAATCATTACCACAAAATTTGTGGGTAAGCAGCATTCAAGCCTCTGCTTTTAAGGCCTCAAGGGTATATGTAACTTTAAATGGTTATAGAAATGATCATTTTAAACCTTATGTTTATGTTTCCGACGATTATGGAAAAACATGGAAGCAAATCGGAGAAGGGCTACCTAATGAGCCTGTAAATGTGATAAAGGAAGATCCTGTCAATGAGAATTTACTCTATATTGGGACTGATAATGGCCTATATTGCTCTTTAAATGGAGGCAAACAGGTTCAACTATTTGAAAATAACCTACCTGCCGTTTCTGTACATGACCTGGTTATTCATCCAAGGGATAAAGAAATTGTCGTCGGCACTCATGGCAGATCAATTTATTTGGCCTCAGTAAAAGAACTACAACAGCTTACGCCAGAGATTATGGCAAAGACGTTGCACGCTTTTACTCCAGCCTCACCTTTTGCAAGCCCTCGTTGGGGAAGAAAAATGGCACCGTGGCAGGAAAGTGTATCTCCAGACATATTGTTACCAGTTTATGCTTCCACCGCAGGGAAAGGTTTTATGAGGTTATATTCCGACAATAAAGAATTATTGTTTGAGCAAGAAGTGTCGATGTCAAACGGACTTAATTATGTTCCTTACAAAGGAATCATAAAAGAATCTGCCGTTGCCACCTTAGAAATGCTGGCCAATAAAAATCTTAAAGAAGAAGAAAAGCCAATTAAAATAAAAGCCATGGAAGATGGCCAGATTTATCTGGTGAAAGGCAAATATACCATCTCATTTGAGATGAATGGAGCAAAATCGGAATCAACACTCATTCTCCGTTAAAATCATTTTAACAGAAAAATAAATGTTAAAATAAAAAGGGCGGCAAAAAAAAATTGCCGCCCTTTTTATTAACCCTCTACCTGAGAGAAGCTGCTATTGCGATAGCGCTTTCTGTCATGTTCCTTTAAGTAAATTTTTCTCAAACGCAGAGAAGCTGGCGTTGCTTCTACATATTCATCTTCCTGTATATATTCCAGTGCTTCTTCTAAAGAGAAGCGACGAGGTGGAATCAACTTTAATTTATCATCAGAACCCGAGGCCCTCATGTTCGTTAACTTCTTTGTTTTAGTAAGGTTAATTACCATATCACCAGGTCTGTTATTTTCTCCAACCACCTGACCTTCGTAAATATCTTCGTTAGAACCTATAAAGAAAACACCTCTATCCTGGAGGTTATTTATAGAGAAAGGAATGGATTTACCATTTTCCATGCTGATAAGAGAACCATTTTGACGACCCTGAATTTCGCCTTTATAAGGTTGGAAGTTTAAGAATCTATGATTCATAATAGCTTCTCCGGCAGTAGCCGTAAGCAAATAATTTCTTAGACCAATAATACCTCTTGAAGGAATCTCCAATTTAAGAATAACTCTATCTGCCTTTGGCTCCATAGAAAGAAGGATACCTTTTCTTCTCGTAACTGCTTCGATAGCTCTTCCTGAAACAGCTTCAGGTAAATCAATGGTTAGTTCCTCAATTGGCTCACATTTTTCGCCATCGATTAATTTCAAGATAACCTGAGGCTGACCTATTTGAAGTTCATAACCTTCTCTTCTCATGGTTTCAATAAGAACTGCCAGGTGGAGAACCCCTCTACCAAACACTCTGAAACTATCTGCTGAACCTGTATCTTCCAATCTTAGGGCCAGGTTTTTTTCTAATTCCTTCTCTAACCTTTCGCGAACGTGTCTTGAGGTAACGAATTTACCTTCCTGACCGAAGAAAGGAGAATCATTTATAGTGAAAACCATACTCATGGTAGGTTCATCTATAGAAATAGGTGGTAAAGCCTCTGGGAATTCAAAATCAGCGATAGTATCACCAATTTCGAAGCCATCGATACCCACAATGGCACCAATTTCACCTGCTTTAATTTCGGTTACTTTAGCTTTTTCGAAACCCTCAAAAACATAAATGGCCTTTAATCTACTTTTAACGATAGAACCATCCTTTTTACAAAGGCTAACCATTTGACCTTCTGTAATTACTCCCCTTTGCAACCTACCTATAGCAATCCTACCAATGTAGTTGGAATAATCCAGAGAGGTAATAATCATTTGGGTAGTACCCTCTGAAACTTTTGGTGGGGGAATATGTGTAACGATGGAATCAAGCAGTGCGAAGATATTATCTGTGGGCACTTTCCAATCTTCACTCATCCAACCATTTTTAGCGGAACCAAAAATGACAGGAAAATCAAGTTGATCTTCTGTTGCATCCAGGTTAGCCATGAGTTCAAAGATTTGCTCATGCACTTCCAATGGAGTACAATTTTCTTTATCGACCTTATTAATAACGACGATAGGTTTTAATCCTAAGGCCAAAGCCTTTTGGAGAACAAAACGAGTTTGAGGCATAGCGCCTTCAAAAGCATCTACGAGGAGGAGAACCCCATCGGCCATATTAAGAACCCTTTCTACTTCGCCGCCAAAATCACTGTGACCAGGCGTATCGATAATATTAATTTTATATTCCTTGTAACGGATGGATACATTTTTAGCTAGGATGGTAATTCCCCTTTCTCTTTCGAGATCATTGCTATCCATGATCAATTCGCCAGGTGTTTCATGGTCTTTAAAGAGTCGACCTGCCAGCAGCATTTTATCTACCAGCGTTGTTTTGCCATGGTCAACGTGAGCGATGATGGCAATGTTTCTTATTTGCATTTTAATTTTCTTTTCGGGGCACAAAGGTAGGTCAAATAATCTTTTAAAAGAACAAGCAACCGTTTTATTAATAATAAATTATTATTGAGGTACAAAATGATGCCGCCGGGGGCTATAGACATGTGACCCCTCCGGGGTCTGGAAACAAATGAACCGACCCCAGAGGGGTCGCATGTTTATAAAATGACCTGTTCTAAAAAAAAGAGGCTATCTATTAGACAGCCTCCAGGGTAAAAATTCGTTTAAAAAGGTAGAAAGATAAACTAATT
>JBMLQR010000241.1:0-2284 GCA_049241465.1 Saprospiraceae bacterium
AATACCTACTGACCCATAGTTATATTTCGTATAACTCAATGGGTAAATTATCGGGTATTCATTACATTACGACCTGAATCCTCATTTATGAGGATAACAATTCCGGCGCTTTTTATAATTTCTTTTCATCTGGTTTCCTGCTTATCATTTAAATCACTTCATTCTACTACCTACATAAAGGCAAATGATGAATTTATTTTAGGTAATATCGTTCATGGAAATTTTTTTTGCAAATCTTACAAATACTTCAAATTTTGAAGTAACCATTTGACAATATTCATTGGCCGGAGGTCGGCATTCTCCAATAACCCAAGAACCCTCTTTAAGTGTAAAAGTAATGGTAGATAAAAATAGGTGTTTAATATTCAAAAAGAATCTTTTACAAAACATTTCCAATTCCTGACATCACTGAAAATCAATAAAAAGGAACCAGAAAAGCACCTTTGCAAAGTTTAGGAAAAAAGAGAAATGAGAGAGATGTTGTTAAAACTATTGAAGCTTTCAACTGAAAATGAAGTTGTAGAGTTTAAGGAGGCTAAAACCCAATATAATAAAGATAATTTGGGGGAATATTTTTCGGCTTTAAGTAACGAAGCCAATCTGAAAGGTCAATCTAATGCCTGGATAATTTTTGGAATTAAAAATAACAAATCTATTGTTGGAACCATAATCAGTGATGATCAGTTAAATGACTATAAAAACGAGATGGCTCAACATACAAGCCCTCGTATTTCATTTGAAGAAACAGAGAGAATAGATATAGACGGTAAAAATGTAATACTTTGTAAAATACCTGCGGCACCACAAGGTCAACCCGTTTCCTGGAAAGGTCATTACTATGGTAGAGACGGAGAAAGTCTGGGAGCCTTACATGATAACGAACGAGATAGAATTCGAATACAAAATACAGCTTTGGACTGGTCAGCACAAGTAATATCAGAAGCTACCATTGATGATCTTTCAAAAGAGGCTATAGATTTTGCACGCAAGCAATATATCGAAAAGAATAAAAGTAAGGAATCGGAAATACAACAATGGGACGATGCTACATTTTTAAATAAAGCAAGAGTAGCTATAAATGGAAAAATAACCAGGGCAGCTATTTTACTCCTTGGCAAATCAGAATCTAACCATTACCTAAATCCGGCTCAAGCTAAAATATCCTGGATTTTAAAAGATAAGGACAATATTGAAAAGGATTATGAGCATTTTAGTTGCCCATTTATTTTATCTGTTAATCAGGTTCAGAAAAAAATTCGAAATTTAAAATACCGATATATCAAAGATGGCACACTTTTTCCAGAAGAAGTAGAACAATACGACCCATACATTATTCGAGAGTCTTTAAATAATTGTATTGCCCATCAGGACTACTCATTAAATGGGAAAATAAATGTAGTGGAACGAGAAGATGGTGTTTTAGTTTTTAGCAATGTAGGTGCATTTATTCCGGAATCTGTAGAACAAGTAATTGAGGCAGATGCTCCGGAATCAAGATATCGTAACCCGTTTTTATCAAATGCTATGGTTAATCTTAATTTGATTGATACTATAGGAAGCGGCATTAAACGGATGTACAATATTCAGCGCAATAAGTTCTTCCCCCTACCCGATTATGATTTAGGGAAACTTAGCGTTAAAGTAACCATTATAGGAAAGATATTAGATACGAAGTATGCGGTTAAGTTAGCCCAAATGCCTAATCTTTCGCTTCATGAAATCATTTTGCTTGACAAAGTTTCGAAATCAAAATCGATGACTGACTTTGAAATTAAAGAACTGAAGGACAAACAGTTAATTGAAGGCCGAAAGCCAAACTTTCATATATCGGCTGAGGTTGCTATTGCTACTGGCGAAAAAAGTGATTATTTAAAGCAAAGGGGAATTGATGACGGTTATTGCCAAAAGATGATTCTGAACTATTTGGAGAAGTTCGGGGAGGGTAAACGTGAGGATTTTGAATCCCTACTTTTAGACAAACTTCCGGACGTTTTAGACATTATCCAAAAACGGAATAAGATAAAAAACAACTTGCAAACCCTTAGAAAACAAGGTAAAATTGACATAAAAGGTAAAATATGGAAAATGTCTAAACCCGAATAGGAAGACATTTTTAGACATTTTTTAGACATTTGAAACATGCCCATTTCACCCTTGATGTTACAGATGGCATTGGTGCCGGAGGATTTTCATTAGAAACCCCTTATGGCAAAACCTTCAAGGTCATTTGAAGCAGCTAATCTGGAAGAAGTGGTATTGAATACCTACTGACCCATAGTTATAT
>JBMLQR010000242.1:0-1473 GCA_049241465.1 Saprospiraceae bacterium
GGCAGATTAGCGGCAGACCATTTCATGATACCACCCATTAATTCATAGACATTTGAATAGCCATTATTTCGCATAAAATTAGCCGCAGACATACTTCTGCTGCCACTTAGGCAGTAAATGAATATTGGGGTTGTTTTTGGAATGTTATTAATTTTACCATCGAAAGTCGGATCATTCCAACTAATATTTGTTGCATTGGCAATGTGTCCTTGAGCAAACTCTCCAGGTGTCCTAACATCTAAGACAACACCACCAGGGGTACTTGCTATTTTTTCGGAAAATTCCGGCGCATTCAATTGGAAATTTATACCTCCATCTGTGTTGGAGGAATTACAAGAGGAGGTAAGTAATAACGAACTTAAAACAAAAGATAATAGGGAAATTGACCTTTTCATAGAAACATTTTTTTATTTACCGCGAATATATGCGTTAAAACAATATTGATTTGTAATGTTCGTCACACATCCATCTATCGGACCAGGTTTATAATTTGTTCCTTCTGACCTTTAATCATTTTTCCGTCCACATCTTTAAGAGTATAGGTGATAATGAAAATATAGGAACCTTGTGAAATTATTTCCCCGGAAATGTTTCCTGACCAGGCCGTGTTCATTCCACTATCTATCAAATTTCCCCATCTTGAATATACTTTCCATTGGTAATCAGTGATTTCACAAGCAGAATAAACCTCTAATAAGTCATTTATTCCATCATTATTAGGACTAAATGCATTGGGAATAAAAAATGGGCAGTCACAATTTTCTTTTTTTAAGGTAAAATGATGAATACTTGGTTCAGAACAAGATAGTTTATAGGCTTTATAGGTCCCAGGAATGGTAATAATTCTTTCTTTAGACTGGACATTATCCCACCAAATGTATTCTTCTCCGGGTAGGGTGATTTTCCATGTTGCATCGCAAGCCAGGGTTGTGTCTGTAACAAGGGGTAATTCCTCTATTTCTCTTAAACAAAATGGGTTATATATTCTTCTCCATGAGACAGTATCAGGTCTAAATATATTTTCCTGGGTAAATGAAAAAGTGGTAAAAACAGGATTAACAGGTTCAAATTTGATGGGTGTATAATTGGTGGATACCATTTCTAATGGATCTGTATCCAGGCATTCCATGTTTTTACCCATCACCTCGTATTGAAAAAGGAAAGAATTTATATCGCCTTTTTTACTTATAAATGGGTCAATGGATCCTATGAGGGTGTTTATATTTTGGTTATCAACTTGTTGATTAAGTAAGGTGGAACTTAAATTTTGGGGTAATAATATGTTTGATATGGAGGAAACCAATCCATCATTTAAAAACACAATATGTGTTAGGTTTTTTTTATCGTTGGTTTGGGTTAATAAGCTCACATAAATAGATCCATTTTTTAAATTACTTAGGGCTGAAGCTTTTCCCAGTCCTTTGTATCGTTGCGTTTCCCATATTTTTTCCCCTTTATTATTTATTTTAAATA
>JBMLQR010000242.1:1573-14470 GCA_049241465.1 Saprospiraceae bacterium
AGTAATCCGTAAATAATAATTGTATTATCTTTTATATCAATGGAATAAGTGAAATGATCTACTGTACCCGGGTTAAATACTTTCATTTCTTCATTTAATCCATTTTCAATATTGATTTTCATCAAAAAGATAGATTCCTTGAGGCCTTTATAAATGCTACCATAAAGTACTATTTCATTGGTATTTAAAATAGCCAAGTCATTCATAATAATATGGTCGTCAGGTACTTTATAAGCATAAGACCACATAACCTGTCCACAATAATTTATTCTTTGGCAAAAAAGCCTTGCTTCTTTGCCTCCGTTGCGCAAAGATTCTAAACTTGAGGTGGCCAGGATAATATCACCGTTTGGGAGCCTCTTTATTTTTGTTTCAGCATAATGAATGGAATCAAGGTAAACATTTAAAAAGTCCTGCGAATATCCATACACTGTCTTAAACAGTAAAATGTATATAATTAAGCATTTTCTTAATAAAATGTTCATAATCAGTGATTATTGATTCAACCACGTTCGCATTTTAATTCCACCCTTGCCATAAAATTCAATTTTTGACACAGCAGTATTTACGTGTAAAAAATTCCCTGACTGTGAATTAAATGAATGTCCAAAATAGGATTCTGTTTTGCGTTTAGTGCCATTTTTTAAATAGACTATGGCATATCTTTCATTTTTGAGAAAGGGTATCAATTTATTTCCTTCGCTGTTTAAACGAAAAGCCAGCAACTGATCATTATTCTGACCTGCCAGATAATAGAGCGCATTTTTAATAGGTATAGAGGTTAAGCTTTTACCGTCGCCAGGTACATAAAATCCTGAATTTGTGAATGGAACAGATGTGAACGAAGATCCCTTTTTGTTTATCAGGGTTAAACCATTTAAAGCATCCGCTTTACCCTGTTGCACTTCAATACCGAAATCATTGCCAACCAGATTTATATCTAAAAGGCCATCATTATTTAAATCTGTTGCTACAACGGCATAAATAGGAGCCATTTGAGCTTCTAATGGCAGGGAATGAATGTTGAATTGGCCAGATCCCAAATTTTCTATCCAACTTGATTTCATAAGAACAACCTGCTTTTTAATCACATTTTCCATATTTAATCTGCTGAAAATGTCGGAAGCAGTCGCCGCTCCGTATTCTCCAAATGAATTGTATTGTTTTCTAATACCAGAAAATTGACCGATAACGTCCTGCAGTGGGTGGTATAAATATTCATATCTAACGCCCAAGCTATCAGGCCAATACCTCGATATAAGAGGATCAGTACTCCCGTTATTATCCAAATCTTTTGCATATATTGATAAAGGTTCCTTTTCCGAGGCAACCATATTGAGATTACTACCAAAATTTCCTACAACGTAGTCTGTGTCCCCATCATTATCTTTATCAAAACCCGTAATACTATTCCACCAACCTGTTTGTTTTTCTAAACCTGTGGATATTTCAATTAATTTTCCTTTTTGATTGGCAAAAAATCGAATAGGCATCCATTCTCCTGTGAGAATTAAATCGATGGCTTGGTCATTATTAAAATCTGTCCATATAGCATCGGTAATTAAGCCCGGATAGAGTAAATCTTTATTGATTTCAGCTGTGGCGTCACGAAAAGAAGGTTTACCCTTTTTACTTTCATTTATAAGTATAAAAGATCTGTCGGGCAGGGGATAACTAAAAGGAAGAGAGCGACTACCAATAAATAAATCTAAATCGCCGTCATTATCAACATCTGCCGCTTTTACACACGACCCATTAGAAGTAATATTTGGTAAGGCATTCATCTGATGTTCAAATAACTTATTTCCTTTATTTAGAAATAACAGGTCTTTGTATAACAGACTATTAGGTTCAAATTGAGCACATCCCCGGGCAAAATAAAGATCATTTAAGCCATCTCCATCCGCATCAAAGATTAAAATTCCAGCATCCTCTTCATCACCCGCCTCGGTGTTTTTGAAATGGTAACTTTTTGATTCAAATTGGCCATTTTCAAGTTGGTAAAAAATAATCTGGTCCTGGTTTTTACTTCCACTAACTATAAAATCTTCCAGTGCATCGCCATTTAGGTCGCCAACAGCTATGGCAGGCCCATATTGGGAAAGTTTATGTGGGAGGGTTCTCTGAATATTAAAATCAATAAAATCTTTTTCTATATGGCGATAATTTAGGTTTAATTCGGTTGCATTTTCAGTAAAGACAGTAGGATTACTTTTTGAAAATATCTGTACTTTAGAAGTTTTCTTTATATCAAAGCTTACTACTTTCGTTTGATTTCCATTGACATTATAGATAGTTTGTAAATATCCACCTGGCCAAATAATTTGAATAGAATCCGCTTTTTTTTCCTGGTTGAGGCCGAACTGAAATACTAATTCCGATTGGGATAAATATCCTCTTCCTGAAAGCAAAGATTGCTTTTGTTTATGATTTTTGCTGTAAATGATGGCCGAGGCGCCGATAGCCTCTGGGTTTTTATCGGACCCGATTAATTTTAAGCGAATATAATTTTGTTTTTCAGGGAGTACATTATTTTTAAAAATAAAGGCTTTATCGTTAATATTATTCACCACTAAATCTAAATCACCATCATTATCTAAATCGCCATAAGCTGCACCATTTGAAAAGCTGGGAATTTGCATTCCGGCGGCAGCAGTTATATTTTCAAAGGAGAGATCACCCTTATTTTTGAAAAGGAAATTAGGAGATTTCACCTCGGGAACGGCGGCTAATAATTCTTCTGTGCTTACTAAACGACTGGCGTAGGATCTGAAAATAGAGAAATCATGATCGGTAACGTCCTTAGGATAACCATTAGAAATAAAAACATCTTGAAGTCCATCGTTATCAAAATCTGCAAATAACGCAGCCCAGGACCAGTCTGTTTCATGAATTCCTGAAAACATACCTAGCTCTGAAAATACAGGCAACCCGGACTTAGGATTCACTCCTTGGTTTACCTGCAAGGTATTTCTCATAAATTGATGATTATAGTCAAATCTTTTGGTGAAAATCTCTCTTTGATAACTGCTTTCCCCTTGAAATAATTTTTTTCTTTTATTATAAAATGGCTGCATTTCAGTAGTTAAAAGGTCTTGCAGGCCGTCATTATTAACATCACCGACGTCACTTCCCATAGCCGTCAGACTGATATGCTTGAAAACTGCCGCTGCATGATTGGTAAAAGTACCATTCTTATTATTTATGAAAATAAGGTCATCACTTTCAAAATCGTTGGCCACATAAATATCCGGATAATTATCTTCATTAAAATCGACGATGAGGGTACTATGGCTATAACCATCCAGTTGAATGCCAGATTCTTCCGCAACATCGGTAAAAACGGGATGACCCAACTTATCATTCCAGTCATTTCTGAATAGTCTGTCCCGGTTTAAGGCCTCTTTTCCGATACGTTTTTCAATAAATTCGTGAGGATATTTTTCCTCAACCCAATTAACGCCGATAAAAACATCGAGATCACCGTCCAGGTCGTAGTCAAAAAATTGCGCGTGGGAAGCATGAGACGTATCTGCTAAACCATATTCAGCGGCCATTTCAGTAAATGTGGGCGTACCATTGGATTTATTACCATTATTAATGTACAAGAAATTTTTTCGGTAATCAGCCTTTCCATTTAACGTATTACACACATAGATGTCTTGTTTACCATCTAAATTAATATCGAGGATAGTTACGCCAGATGACCAAAATTGGTTTGAAGGTTTTTGGGTACCTGAAATTTTAGAGGTTTCGGTAAATTTAAAATTTCCTTTATTAATATATAGAGAATTATCAGATTGGCTTGCAGTAAAAAACAAATCATTCAATTGGTCGCCATTCAAATCGGCGATAGCAACACCCCCTCCATTATAAACGAACTCACTTACCAAAGCATTTAGGGTATCATTAACGGTTATTTTATTTTCAAAAGAGATACCTGAATCATTGGCATCTATTTTTGTAAACAGGAACTCTTTTTTATCACAAGAAAGGATAAGGGAGAGACAAAATAAGTTAATTAAAATACGCATAAACTTTTATTTTAAGTGCATGTAAAATTAAAAAGGGCGCCTCAATTTTACGCATTGAGGCACCCTTTTTTATAAAACAAAAGGAGTTAATTAATAACCAGGATTTTGTTTTAGAACGGTACCTTGTAAATCAATTTCACGCTGAGGAATTGGATAATACTCATCGTTTCCAGCGGTAAATTTAGCACCACCAAATTTAGTTACTAAAATTTTAGCCTCATTTCTAAGGTAAGCATTTAACACAGGCTCAGCGATACCCCAACGAACTAGGTCGAAGAATCTGTGACCTTCACCAGAAAGTTCAAGTTTTCTTTCCATTCTAACTGCCTCATTTGCAGAAGCTTTAGAAGCAAAAGCAGATTCAGGATAAAGGGCAATCACATAATTAGCTGCAGGTGTTCCATCAGCTTTTTTAACCCAGTGAGCTTTATTAGCGGCACGGGCACGAACTTGATTTACCAATTCTCTTGCTTTAGTCAAAGAACCAGCTTCAATTTCAGCTTCAGCAGCCATTAAAAGAACATCTGCAAAACGAATGATAGTGTAATTCATAGTGGCATAACCACGTGTCCATGAGCTACCGTCAGTCAATTTATTTTCCTGAGACTTATAGTAAACATATTTCTTTGGAGAATAAGGACCAGCATAAGGTTGAGCGCGAATCCATGCTTTTCCAGGGTGAGCAATCCAGTCAAGATATGGAATGCCACGACGACCGATGGAATGATCTAAACGTGGATCCACCGGACCTGCATCAGGTGTAAATGGAGCACTAGATTCAACACCGTAGTCATGCTTTAAGGCATTGGCGTCACTATTATACGTTCCATCTAAAAGAGGAAGACCGTCTTTTGTGCGGAAAGTATTAGCCATATCAAAAGAAGGTTGGAAGAATCCACAGCAGTTACCAGGACCATCTAAACCTGTATTATAAGGATAGTTTAAATCGTCAAAATAGTTTGCATTCGCTACGTTACCTGTATTCATAGATGATTCTACATCCATTACTGCTTCAGCATGATTATCAAACTCGGCGTTAAATATTTGGGTATAATCGTCAAGTAATTGATATTTTCTGCCATTTGTGGTTTTACCATTAGCAATTACATTGTCAAACCAGGTTTTAGCCTCTGCATATTTCTTTTGATAAAGTTTAGCTTTACCCATATAAGCAGCAGCAGCCCACTTATTTACACGACCAGCCTGACCCTGTGTTTCAGGTAGGTTAGTGAAAGCGAACTGGAAATCAGCTTCGATTTTGTCCCAAACCGCTGGCGAATTTGCTACTTTCGGAATTTCAGAAGCAGGTGTTTTTTCGTCAAAGTATGGGATACTGTTGAAGTGTTTTTTAAGGTCAAAATAGAAATGACCTCTTAACAATCTAGCTTCCCCAGCAATTCTGGCGGCATCAGCTGGACTCACATCTTTAGCTTGGCTCAAAAGTCTAAGAACGGTGTTACAACGGCTAACTCCTTCATAACGGCCTCTCCATAACGCTGAGAGATCGCCTTGCGTTGGATCCGTTTCATAACGTTGCATTGGGTTAATGGAAGAATAGTCACCCGGGTCAGTTCCCTTATTAGCCTCACCACCACAAATACTACCTGTAACCCAGTGGTTTGGACCTTCCAGACGGTTTCCAAAAACACCATTCAGTGCGGCATAAGCACCAATTAATACGCCTTCTACACCAGCTTTAGTTGCTAATTGAGCGTCTGCAAGTGACCCGGTTGGGGCAACTTCCAAAAAGGAATCTTTACAGGATACAACCAAGACCATAACCATAGCCATGACCATTGCCATCCTTTTAAAAATATTATTCATTTTCTTGATTTTTTTGTTTAAGAACAAATTTTAATTAAAAACGTTTTTAAAAACCAATAGAAAAATTCAACATATATGCAGGAGTAACAGGGTAGTTACCTACGTCTATACCGAAATTGGTATCAGCTCCACCACCAACCATTGGATCTAAACCAGTATATTTAGTGAGTGTCCATATATTATTTGCAGAAACACCTACACTTAATCTTGATAACTTCAATCTCTTTAAAAGGGAAGAATCAAAATCGTAATACATAGCTAATCTTTGAATACGAAGGAATGAACCATCTTCTACGTACCAGGAATTAGCTGCACCATTGGTACTGATATTAGATGCACTTTCCCAAATTGGAGCTTTGGCGTCGTTACCCAGAGCAGGTGTCCATGAATCTAATGCACGAATGCCTTTTGCTGATCCTTCAAAAGAACCAAAGAAATCAGTGAACCATTTAGATTGGTTGAAAATTTTATTACCAATAGAAGTATATAAGTAAATTTCTGCATGTAGGTTTTTATATCCAACATTAAAGTTGGCTCCTCCTGTAAATTTAGGTATAGGACTACCAATGAATGTACGGTCAGCTGGAGTGATTTGACCATCTCCATTAACATCTTCGTATTTGAAACGACCTATACCTGCACCAGGTTGTTTTGATGCATCAACTTCTGCTTTGGAGTTGAAATATCCAATCATTTTATATCCGAAAAACTCGGAAAGTCCATAACCAGGTTGATTTCTGATTGGGGCAATACCTCTATAAGATCCACCGTCGAAGAATGGAATACCATCTGCTAACTTTGTGATTTCGTTATGAAGGAAAGCATTATTTAATGTCAGTTCGTAGGTTAATTTAGATCCTAAATTACCTCTATTGATAATTTGGAAGTCAATACCTCTGTTTAGCATACTTCCTACGTTAACTGCAGGAGATGCAGCATAATTACCAGCAACACCAGGAAGAGGAACGGTGAATAAAAGGTCTCTGGTCGTTTTTTTCCACCAATCAAAAATAACTTCCAACTTATTATCGAAAAGAGAAACATCAAAACCTATATTTATAGTTTCACTAGTTTCCCATTTAGCATCAGGATTACCAATTCTACTGGAAGCAAATCCTTCATCCACACCACTGCTTTGTCCGCTGATTGGGTAGAAAGTTGAACCACGGTCAGAACGATATAAGAAAAACTGGTTACTTGGGTCAACGTTATTAGAGTTGCCCATTTCTCCCCATCCACCACGTATTTTTAAGTCTCTAAGCCAAGAAATATCTTTTAAGAAATCTTCTGAGGTTACACGCCAGGCAGCTGAGACGGCAGGGAAAATACCAAACCTTGAATTTGCACCAAAACGAGAAGATCCATCTCGACGAAGTACCCCGGTTACATAATATTTCTCTTTGAAATTATAATCAAGTTTACCAAACATGGAATAGAAATTTACTCCATTGAATAGACCACTATTTACTTGTGGGCTTTGTACAGTTGCAAGATTTACGAAGTTAAGGTCTGTGGAGAATGGGTTAATACCACTTCCGTTAAAGAAACGACCGGCTCCCGTATTTAATGCCTCAATACCAGCAAAAGCTGTTAATCCATGAGCACCAAATTGAGCCTTATAGGTAGCTGTATTAGTGAATACCCAGTTAAAAGAATATCCACCACCTTCACTAAAGGTATTGGAAGCTTCTGGTTCTGAGTCACCGAGATAAATATAATTATAATTTTTGAAGTAGTTATTATTATACGATCCTCCTAAAGAGGACTTGATGGAAAGGCCTTTTAAAGGCTTAATAACAAAATAAAGGTTACCAAAAGCATTAGTGTTAAAGCCTCCGTCATCTCCGTTATTTAATACCAATCTTCTTACGGGGTTTCTTGGATTATTGAAACCAGAAGCTTTAGTACTGGCATAACTTCCAAATTCGTCAAATACCGGAAGAATTGTTGGCATACGATAGGCGGACAATACTTCTGATTCGTCATCAGCCACACCGATCCCACCAGCATCTCCTTGTTGTCCTAAAACGGCTCTATAGGTAACTTGTAAATTTTCTCCTATGGATAACCATGGTAACAAATCCCATTCAGAATTTGCTCTGAATGAATACCGCTTAAATTCATTTTCAAGTAGGATACCTGATTGATTTTGAGAACCCAATCCAATATAATAACGGCCATTTTCCGTACCTCCTGAAAATCCAAGACTATGACGTTGAATTGGCGCGTTACGGGTAATGGCGTCATACCAATTGGTACCTTCTAAATTAGGTTTAATCAAAAATACATTCGCCGGATTAGCTTTGTATGCAGCTTGAATAGCTGCTAAATCAACATTTCCAACGACACCATTGGCACCATTAGCATGAAGGTATGTTGGCATACGTGGCGTTGCATCCGAGCCATATTGTGGATGAGTGTAACGAACTGCAGTTCCATTGGCAGCAGCATTGTTACGATAAGCAACGTGCGTCCAGTCGGCCATTTGCTGAGGATCAAGCATTTTTGGAGAACCTTTTACGTTTGGATCAGTAAATCCTGTCAAGCCGTTGTAAGTTACTTCCATTTTTCTAGCCTTCCTGGTACCTGATTTTGTGGTATAAACGACCACGCCATTGGCTGCTCTTGCACCATAGATAGAGGCAGAAGCGGCATCTTTAAGAACGGTTACCGTCTCAATATCATCAGGATTGATGAAATCGGTGTTTTCAGTAGGTACCCCGTCAACGATGTATAAAGGCGCATTACCACCAAAAGCACCAAAACCACGAACACGAATTTGACTTGTAGTTCCTGGTTGACCATTGGTAAGTACAGTTACCCCGGCTACACGACCCTGTAATTGTTGTTCTACGTTACCTGAAGGTATGGCAGCCATTTGTTTTGCGGGTACCGTTGACACAGCACCTGTAGTTTGGCGCTTGCTTTCAACGGCATAACCTGTTACGATGATTTCATCGATGGTAACCCCTTGACTTAGCGTAATGCTTAGTTTCGTTTCAGCACCTACCGTTAAGGTTTTAGCAGTATAACCTGTGTAGGAAATTTCCAACACGTCTCCAGCTTTGGCGTTAATGGAAAATGATCCATCTAAATCGGTTACAGTTCCTGTAGATGTACCAGCAATAACTACTGATGCACCAATAAGCGGTTCTCCATTGTCAGCGTCAACCACCGTTCCAGTGATTTGACCAAACATGGCAGAAGAAATAAACAAGAGACAGAAAAGCATAGTGTACTTTTTCATCGTTCTCGTCACTTTTTCGAAAAATTGTACCATAAGTTGACTATTGTTAATTAAAAAATTGAGTGAATTATTCTTTATAATTAAGTGTACATTTTACACTATCTAATTTTAAGTTGCTTACTAACGGCTTTCTACAAAACTAAACTAAATATAAATACATTTTTCACCAATAAAAAAATTTACTTTAATATTTTGACAAAATGAAAGGTAAATAATCCTAATAGTAAATCTCTTTACCTTTTTATTTCAACTTTTTGAAAGAATTTCCGGTTAAACAACTTAAACCTCCAACCATACCACCAATGACTGAACTCACTATTAAAAGGATAATCCAATTATAATTGCTTTCAGGTAACATAAAAACTTGTCCTACTTTATTGGCTAATAAATGTTCGTTAGGTAAACTTAGGCTAAGTATTTTAACTAGCCATAAAATAAATACACCAGCAAATCCACTCCAAAAAGCCTGTTTTTTTGAAGATGAGAAGAAAAAACTGGCTATTAGACAGACAGGTGCAATGATCCACCAGGGCAAAAAACTTTGTGCTATAAAACAACTTACTATGATGATTAATAATAACATGAGATTATTTTTTGGAAATGAGAGAAATGGTTTGTTTAATTCTTTTTGCGTCTGGCTTTCCCTTTTCATAAAAATAGAGGGAATTCAATTTACCACCAGCCCAATTTTCAACCATATTATCGTAATAGAAACTACCTGGATTACCTGATTCACCACCAGGAAATAGTCCATAAGCTTCTACTTTATCGCCCAATGAAACAATCATTTTCCAGGATGGTCCAGTTGTTTGAGAAATGGCATTTACTGCCGTTTTTGACCCTCCAGTATATAAGGTCTTTGTTCCGAATCCTGCTATTTTTGCTAAATGGGCAATATTAGTTCCTTTTACATTGCCCCATTCCCACTTAGAGCTTATTTCACCGTAAGTTTTAAACAGACTATCTATCGTTTCTTTAAAGGTAGTAGTAACTATTTCTCCCTTTGTTTCCATTGTAGGTGTTTTGATATTATCATACCATTTCGACGTATCATCTGTCAATAGGAGCTGAACTGTTCTATCCCTGGAAGGAATAACCATAGGGTTTTTTGGATCTGAAAATTCATCCTCCCAAATGCCATTAGCCAACCTTTTGTGCCACCATTCAAAAATTGAAGGGGATATTTCCGTCGCGTCATACCTGTAGGTCCAATCTTTAATAATTGCCAGGGCCTTTTTCTCCCGGGCATCCAGGGCTGAAACATTTACATTTCTAATTAAAACATCTTTGATATTTTCTGCGTGAATGCTATAATTATCAATTTGTAACTGCCGAAAGTCATCAACAGTGGCCTTATTCATATTGGCAAGTTGTCTGTTGATTCTTGCTCCTCTTTCATATCCGGTAAATTCCCAATGCAAATAGTAAGGATAGGTTGTATCTGCTGAAAATTGATTGGCAGAGGAAACAAAGCCTCTTTGCGGATTTTTGACGGTTGGATTTTGGTCTGCAGGTACTCTTCCTTGCCATTCATGGGCGGGATTACTTCCGTCGAGTAGAAATTTACCTTGACCTTTCCACTTCAATGGAAAATAACCATTGGGCGTAATAGCTATATCATTTTCCTTACTGGCAAAGATAAAATTCTGTGCCGGAGCTACATAATGCAATAAGGCAGCTTTGTAATCTGAATGATTCTTAGCTCTGTTTAATTCGTAAAATGTTTTAATATCATTCGATGGCTGATGCGCTATCCATTTTAAAGCATAGCCAACGGGAATGTTATTTGATTTTGGTAAGGCGGTAGGTTTATCGCCTTCTAAATATACGATGGGACCGTGATGAGTGTAAAGAACCGTTTCTGAAATAGTTGCCTGACCTCTGATTTTGATAACCTCAACTACTTTCTTTACCTTCTTCCATTCTTTTCCTACTAAATATTCATTTTTAGATTCATCCTTAAAAGTAATTTTATACCAGTCAAGGACGTCAGAACCAACATTGGTTACACCCCAGGCAACATCTTTATTAAATCCTATAATCACTCCAGGTGAACCTGGTATAGTAACTCCATACACATTTATGCCAGGCGCTGTCAATTGATTTTGATACCAAATGGCTGGTAAAGTCATTTCAAGATGAGGATCATTTGCTAATAATGGATAGCCAGTAGATGTTTTACTTCCCGACATTGCCCAATTATTGCTCCCCAAGCCTTCTTCCTTTGGATTAAGTTTAATACCCGTCGTGGAAAGGGATACGTCCTCAGGTACTTTGGGCACAGGTACAGGATCAAAATCCCATGTTGTTCCCGTCGGTATAATGGGATCTTCTCTGAATGGATAATTTGGAAACAAATCTTTTATAATTTCTGGTCCAAATTTTGATAAAGCATTGGACAGATAAAAATCATTGGAAGCCGCTGCCAGGGTAGCTGACATTAATTTTAACAGATACGCTGAATTAATGGGTTTCCAATTTTCAGGCTTGTAATCTAACAGTTTAAATTCTATCGGATAATCTTTTGGTTTAAGCGTGCTGATATAGGCATTGATTCCGGCAGTATAAGCGTCAAGAACCTTGTGCATTTGTCTATCTTTTTTGACAAATGCTTCCATGTTTCTGGCACCGAAGCCCATACCCATTCGTCGATTATATTTGTCTAAATCGATAGCCTTTTCACCAATAACTTCAGAAAGTCTTCCCGCAGCAAATCTGGTTTGAAAATCTAATTGCCATAACCTATCTCTGGCTACGATAAATCCCTGGGCAAAATATAAATCTTCTTCATTTTCAGCTTCAATATGGGGGATTCTGTTTTCATCAAAATAGATATTAACTTTTCCCGTCAATCCTTTAATATTTAAGGTGCTTTCTGTTTCCATTTGCCTGGGTTCAGCTTGTTGCCAAAACCCATTAAATGGATCCAGAAACTTTGCTAAAGGAGGTAAAGGACCTATTTTTGAGTTTAGTAGAAACAGAATAATGAGGGTTAGGAATAAATAGAAAAAAGAAGATAAGTTGAATTTCATGTTTACGTTTTTAATAACTTACGAAATTAAAGTTTTTAGGACATTTTAGTAATATAATTTTACTTTTTTATCCGTATTCCATTAAATTATTTGTTTCTTTAATTTTAATATGCTAAAGTTACTAACTTATACATTTGACATGTTATTGAATATCATTCAACAAATAGGAGAAAATTTTGCAGCTATTTCAACCCTTGAATGGATAAGTACGGTAGCTCAAATACTAAGTGTATGGTATGCCCTTAAAAATAATGTGCTGGTTTTCCCTACAGGTATTATCGGCGTTTCATTGGCAGCTTACATTTATTTCTTTAAAATATCACCTCCGTTATATGCGGAAGGTCTTTTACATATATATTATTTTGCTATGAGTATATTCGGATGGTACGCATGGTTGCAGAAAAAGTCAGATCAAACACTGGCTTTTCCCATCACCTGGAGTTCTTCAAAGGAAAGGTTCGTCGGATTAATACTAGCTTTTACCTCTTGGATAATTCTTTATAGCTGGCTAAAATTTAACACGGATAGTAACACTCCAGTAGCTGATGCATTAGTCACCTCATTCTCTATTCTTGGCATGTGGTGGATGGCAAAACGAAAAATTGAAAACTGGCTGGCTTACCTTGTGTCAAATGCCATTGCTATTCCACTAAATTATTATAAAGATTTATCACTCTTTTCTCTAATGTATATTATTTTCTTTATTATGGCGTGGAGAGGCTTCATTCTATGGAAAAAAGAGGTGTCAGTTTCTTAAAAA